>JBDTOZ010000911.1:0-3286 GCA_039932995.1 Acidobacteriota bacterium
TAGTTTATCCCGTGCGTCGACGCGGGGGATCTGGGGTCGTCGAGTCTTCGAGTCGACGAGCCTTCGAGTCTTCGAGACGACGAGTCTTCGAGACTCGGTCTGCTCGACGACTCGGCGACTGGAAGACTCGACGACTCGAAGACTCGGCGACTGGAAGACTCGACGACTGGAAGACTCGACGACTCGGCGACTCGAAGACTCGACGACTGGAAGACTCGGCGACTGGAAGACTGCCGCGAAGGCGGTCGCGACAACGTTGGCCGCCTAGCGCTGCCGGCGCGTGCGATCGATCACGTCGGCGGAGAAACGGGCGCGTGTGTGGAGGCTGCGCATTTCCGAACTGGCAACTTCCGAGGCGTTGGTGGAGGGAAGTCCGTCGGTGGAGACCGCTCCCTGACGGGCGATCTGCTCGTCGATGCGGCGGGTGAACTCGCGTGCCGAATCGTAGCCCTGCAACTTCATCAAGTGATTGCGGGCGGCGATCTCCACCAGCAGGGCCAGGTTGCGCCCCGAGGCGACCGGGAGCCGGACATAAGGCTTGGTCACGCCGAGCAGCTCGAAGGTCTCGCCGGTGATGCCCAGCCGGTCGTACTCGGTGCCCTCCACCCACTTCTCCAGGCGGACGACCAGGTCGATCGGTTTGACGTCACGAGTGGAGGCGACCCCGAAGAGATCCTTGATGTCGATGATGCCGATGCCACGCAGCTCCATGTGGTGCCGCAGCAGGTCGTTCGAGTAGCCGAGCAGCACGTCGTTCGGGTGGCGCTTGATGACCACCAGATCGTCGGCGATCAGTCGATGCCCATTGGACACCAGGTCCAGGGCGCACTCGCTCTTGCCGATGCCGCTGTCGCCGAGCAACAACACGCCGATGCCGTAGACGTCGAGGAGACCGGAGTGCATGGTCAGCCGCGGGGCCATGGTCTCTTCGAGGACGTAGGCGATGCGGGTGATGGTGGTCGAGGACATCGACGGCGTGGAATAGAGCGGCACCGAGCGCTTCTCGCATTCGATGCGGAACTCGTCCAGTGGTGTGATGGCCTTGGTCACGATGAAGCAGGAGATGTCCAGGCCGCTGACGTCGCGGATGCGCTTCTCGCGCAGCCGGGGCGGAAGACTCTGCAGGTATTTGGTCTCCGAGGCGCCGATGATCTGCACGCGCCACGGCTTGATGTACTCGTAATAGCCGGCGAAGGCCAGCCCTGGTTTCTGCACGCGGGGCCGGGCGATGACGCGATCCAGGCCATCGTCGCCCGTGACCAGCTTCAGGTGCAGATCGCCGAGGTCGCCCGCGGCCATCCCCTGCACGGTGGTTTCGACGAAATCCTCGTCCTTCACGGCCGCGATCTTACGCGAAAACGCGAGCTCCCCGCGCAGACCTCGGGGGCGGTGCCCGTTCTTGACGACGAATGGTCACAATCGAAAGTCTTCCGGGTGTTCCCGACGAGCTACCATGCCTCGACGATCGCTCGATCGCTCCGGAGGAAGCAAAGGTCATGCGTTTTCGAAACACCTGCTGTGTCCTGATGGCGTCGCTGCTGTGGATCGATCCGGCGGGACTCCACGCGCAGGAGGCTAGCTCGGTCTTCGGCGAGGTCGTGGACGTGAGGGTCACCAGCATCGACGTCGTGGCCACGGACTCGAAGGGCAATCCCGTTCCGGGACTGACCCGCGCCGATTTCCAGATTTTCGAGGATGGCAAACCTCAGGAGATCACCAACTTCTCCGAGGTCACTTCCACCAGCACGCAGGCGGAAGTCCCCGCTACGCCCGGACAGCCCGCCCAGGCCTTCGTGAGGCCGGCCGCGGCTGCACGCAGGTACATCTTCTACATCGACAACAGCACGCTGTCGGTCAAGAACCGCAACGAGATCTTTCCCGCCGTCGAGAAGTTCCTCGCCGACCAGGTCACTGCGGGCGATCAGGTCATGATCGTGTCCTGGAATGGCTCCTTGCAGATTCGGCTGCCCTGGACCGGTGATCGGGCGGCCATCCAAACGACGTTGAAGACCCTGTCCGGCGAGTTGGGAGGCGCGGGACAGCTCTACGCTCAAAAAATGAGGGTGGAACGGATGCTTCACCAGCTCGAGGCCGAGGCGGGCGATCCCAAGAACATGGTTACTTATGAGGGGGTTCAGGCGGACGTTCGTTCCTATGCCGAAGCCACTCGACATGACGTGGCCATGTCCATCAACGGAATGGTCAAGTTGCTGACCTCTTTGGCCGGAGTGGAAGGAAAGAAGGTCCTGGTGATGGCCACCGAGTCCCTGCCCACCCAGGCCGGAGCGGAGATGTTCCAGGTGCTCGAGAACATCCGCAGCAGAGCCGCAATCTCGACGACCTCCTCGCTGGCGGATGGCGCCCGGCGCGCGTCCCCGATCGGCGACCTCGGCAAATACAACATGTCTCCGATGGTGGAGACCCTGGCCCGCGCGGCCAATGCCGCGGGCGTCACCGTGTACGCCATCAATCCCCAGGGAACGGACAACGACAACTCGGGCAAGGTCGAGCTCCAGCAACCGGGGGAGGAAAGCAGCACCTTTACCGCCTCCATGCAGGCTCTCGACGGGGTGAAAATCCTGGCCGGAAGGACCGGCGGCTCGGCCATGGTCGGCGCCTCCGCGGCCACCGCCCTGCAACGTCTCACCGCGGACCTGAGCTCCTACTACTCGATCGGCTTTCGCACCCACGCCGGCAGCACGCCTGACCGGAAAGTGGAAGTGCGCTCGAAACGGGAGGGGGTTCGGGTTCGTTACCGCACCAGCATCTACTACCGTTCGATCGAGACGGAGATGACCGATCGTGTGATCGCCAATCACCTCCAGAGTCAGGTTTCGAACGAGCTCGGGATCAGCCTCCAGACCGACCCGGTGACGACGGAAGGATCACGCCGGCTGCTGCCGATGAGAGTGGTCATCCCGACGGACAGTCTCACGCTGTCGCCCGATGCCCAAGGCAACATGACCGGCGGATTTTCGGTGTTCACCTCCGCCGGAGACACCAAGGGAGGCGCCTCCGGGGTGAACGTCCAGACCCACAAAATCGTCTGGCCCGCGGCGCAGGCGGCTCAGATGAAGGGGCGCAGGATCGGATTCGCGGTGCAGATTCCGATGGACAAGAACCCCAAGCAGATCTCGGTCGGGGTCGTGGACATGGTCTCGCAGACGGAGGGGTTCGCGACGGTCCCCGTGCCCGCGAATTGAGTCCGGAGCTGGAGATCGGGATCACGCTGCGGGTCGGGAGGGAGGCGTGCCTGTGGAGCGGTAGGCTTTAGCCTGCCAGGCTC
>JBDTOZ010000912.1:0-5024 GCA_039932995.1 Acidobacteriota bacterium
CGGGCCGAGCCCGGGGCTACATTGTGGAACGCGCCTTCGCGCGTCAGCGCCCGCGTACGCGGGCATTAACGATGGACTAAATCCACCGCTTCACTGGAGTTCGCTGTCGTGAAAAATCCGTCGTGTTCTTTTCCGAAAGGCGTGTGAGCGTCGCGACAGCGAGCTCGGCGACTCGACGACTCGACGACTCGGCGCCTTGACGTCTCTTTCCGCGAGTTCGAGGCATTTCCCGAAACGTTGCCTTCCTGCACTCCCAACTGACGCTTTCTTCACGAGGGAAGTCACGGAGGGCTGGCCCTGTTACCCCGATCATCCTGCATCGGGACTCTTTTATGAAAACACGAGCTACGCTTTTCTTCGCCTCTGCCTGTTTAGCCGCGGCCGCTTACGCAGGGACCACGGGCCAGACCGCTTTGCACATGCCTCAAGGGAGTGCTGCCGGAACCGCGAACGGAGACTACGTGTCCGATGCGGGCGGGTTGAACTCGTTCTACCGGTACTTCATCGAGGTCCCTCAGAGCCTCAGTCATTTGACGGTCGAGATCTTTGATGCCGATGTCGGCCGTGGCGGCGCGGGTGAAGATGATCTCGGACGCGACCGCGACCGGGGCGGGGGGTTTACGACCACCGCCACCTACACACTGCTGAATCCGGCAGGTACCACGGTCGCCACCTTGAACTGCAGCGCGGCGCTTTGCACCGACAACGCCTGGGACCTTCTTTACGACGAAGTGTTGGCCAAGACGGTGCGCGACAACTTCGCAACCGCGGCCTATACCAACAGCGACGGGACGTCGCCTTGGGCCTCGAACTGGACCGAGACCGACAACGGCGGCGGCGGAGCCACCGGCGGCGACATCCGGGTCACCGGCGGGTCTCTTCGGCTGGGCGACAACGGAGCCACGACGACGGACCTCATCTATCGCGAGGTCAACCTCGGCGCCACGGGGTTGAATTTTTCGGCGGCCACTCTCACCTTCGACTGGACGACGTCCGGAACTCTGGATCCGACCGACACGCTCACCGTGCAGGCCTCGGCGAACGGTGGCGGAAGCTGGACGACGATCGCCACGCACGCGAACGACGGCACCGCCTCCGATTCCATCAGCCTGACCCCGTACATCGCTACGAACACGCGCATCCGGTTCGCGATCAACGGGATGGGCAACAACGATTTCTTCTTCATCGACAACGTGCAGATCGCCGGTAACGGCCCCATCCCGAACGGACATTGGGAGCTGGACATCGCAACGATCGGCGGCAACGACATCAACGCCATCGGCATTCGTGCGCATGACGGCACGTCCGGCGCCGGCGGCACGGAGTTGAACGTCTATGCCGATTCCATGGTCTCTCTGGGCGTCAATCCCAATCCGGGCGCGAACTCCCAGACCTTCACTCTGTATCCCTGGGTCACTTCCGGATGCCAGTGTTCGCAGAACGACTTCGACCGCGACACCAACAGCGGAAACACCGGCTCCACCAACTACACCAGCCGCCTGGAGCTGGCCGCGGCGGGAACCGGCTTCACGCAGACCTTTGCCTCGGCAACGCTCTCCCCCGACGATCTCTGGAACCACGACGACCTCACCCGCTGGGGTGACGACGACGAGTCCGACGATTACGGCATCTGGCGGTTCCAGCCGACCATCACCACCTACGGCTCCACCAGCGGCAACTACGAGACGACGTACGTGGGGAGCTACCTCACCAGCGGGAATCCGACGTCAAACCCCATCCTCGCGAGCGGAGCCCCGGCTTCGTTCCGGATGTACCTGCCCACGGATGCGGGCACCGCTCCGGTCAAGCCCTACCTCGAGCAGTTCCTGACGCAGAACCGCGACTATTCGGGGCCGAACCCGGCCCAGGTGGGCGTGCAGACGGTCTACACCGTCACGATCCGGCTGGTGAACCCCACCCCCTATGCGATCACGTTCAGCACGCCGAACAACCTCGTCTTCGCCAACATCCCCGCCGGTGCCGGCACGACGTACAACGGTGCCACGGGGGGCCTGCCGACGTTTTCGCAAGGCTCCATCGTCACGCAGCCGGCCACAGGCGGCACGGGCGTGATCTCCTGGAATCCGGGCACGGTTGCGGCCGGCGCGACGGTGCTGATGGCCTATGCCGTCCGCATCACTCCGCCGAGCGCGGCCCGCGTGCCGGCCACGTCCACGCCGGCCTCCGGCAGCGGGACGCGGGCGATTTACGTCGACGAGACGGCCAACACGACGCAGACGCGCGCCACGTACACGATGGGCGGGGTCTGTGAGCTGGCGGTCACGGCGAACCTGGCCACCGAGGTCCTGCTGTCTTCGTTCGACCTGGAAGTGAGTGGCGGGGCCACGACCATCGAATTTTCCACCGCCTCGGAGGCCGGCACGATCGGCTTCAATGTCTTCCGCGCTGACACGGGAGAGCAGGTCAACGAGCGACTGATTCCGGCCAGCCTCAAGGCGGAAGGCGGCAAGTACCGTCTGCTAGACCGCAAGAATGCCGACGCCAATGCCACGTACTACGTCGAAGAAGTGACGGCCAGTGGTCTGAAGAAGCACTACGGTCCGCTGAACCACCTCACGGGAATCGACCGGCAGCAGGCCCAGGGCCGCGATCACCGCCGTTTCCGCAGCACGTCCAACATCAGCGCGCAACCGGAGTCCAACGCCGCGAAGGAGAAGATCATCGCGGCCATGGTGGGTGTGCGTGAGACCGGAATCGTGCGTGTCCCGGCCGCCGCTCTGGGCGACGTCCTGGGTGAGAAGGAGAATGCGGTCACCAAGGCCCTCACGGGCGGCAAGCTCTCGGTGACGCTGAACGGCACGCCCGTGGGCTGGACCACAGACGGGTCGAACCTGCTCTTTTTCGGTCAGAAAAGCAGCTCCATCTATTCGAACGAGCTCGTCTATCGCGTGGAGCTCGCTGCCGGCGCACCGATGCAGTCTGCACAATGGAACGCCGCGGCCACACCGGTGACGTCGTTCCTGGCTTCGCAGGAGCTCGAGACCGACGCCTTTGCCGCCACCGTGCTCCCGCTCAACCCGGAGGGCGACTACTTCTTCTGGGATTACCTGATCAGCGGCGACCCGACCTACGGCCGGAAGACGTTCTCCGTGAACGTGCCGGCGATGGCGTCGGCCGGCGGCGCCTCCCTCTCCGTCCGTCTCCAGGGCGCTTTGAAAGACGCCGCCCACGGCGCACGGGTCTCTCTCAACGGCGTGCCGCTCGGCGAGACCGCGTGGACGTCGTTCGACGCGAAGACGGCCACGTTGAGCATTCCCGGCGCCGTGCTGCAGGACGGCGCGAACGAGATCGTCGTGGAGGGCATCCTCGCTCCCGGCGCTCCGTACGATGTCTTCTATGTCGACGGCTTCACGCTGCAGTACCAGAAGTTCGCACGCCCGGAAGCGGGACAGATCGCCGTCCGCACCACGGGCGCGATGGGCGCGGGTCCCTTCACGTCCGCGCCGATGATCCTCGACGTCACCAACGCCAACCGGCCGTTGGTGGTCCGAGGGGCGTCTTTCCAGGGAGGGACGGCGTCGGTGACGGTGCCTTCCACCCGGAGCGTGTTCCTCAGTGAGTCGTACCTCGCACCGAGCTCGCTGCGGGGCATGCCCGAGGTGAAGGTCAAGGGCAAGCTGCGCGCGGACTGGCTGATCATCGCCCCGCGCTCGATGCGCACGGCCGCGGAGTCCTTCGCGCAACTGCGCGAGCGGGACGGACTGAGCACGTTCGTGGCCGATCTCGAGCAGGTCTACGACGAGTTTGCCGGCGGCAATGTGACGCCGTTGGCCATCCGTGATTTCATCCGCTCCACGCGGAGCTGGACCGTCGCGCCGCGATACATCGTCCTGGCGGGCACGGGCAGCGTCGACTACCGCGGCATCAATAGCGCGCCCGGTCCGATGCCGCCGTTCCTGACGTCCACTCCCGACGGCATCTTCGCCGCGGACTCGCTGTACACCGACTTCAACGGCGACCGTCTTCCGGACGTGGCCATCGGCCGCATTCCGGTCACCTCGGCGGCCGAGCTTTCCGCGTACGTGGCCAAGCTCGACGCGAACGCGCGCATTCAGGTGGGCCACTCGCCGATGGTCTTCAGCGCCGACGCCGCCGATGGTGGCGCCAGCTTCCGGGCCGAGAGCGTGCAGGCGGAGGCGCCGTTCGCGGGTCGTCCCGTGACGCGCGTCTACGTCGACGACCTGGGCGGCGCGGCCCGCAATGCCCTGCTCGGTGCCTGGCAGGCCGGCACGCCGCTGGTGAGCTGGGTCGGTCACGGCGGCCTCGATCAGATCTCGAACGCCGGCATCCTGACGTCCTACGACGCCTCTTCGCTGGAGTCGGCGGGCCGGCTGCCTGTTTTCGTGGCCATGACCTGCACGATCAACCGCTTCGAGAACGGCGTCGTCGATCCGCTGGGCGTGGCGTTGACGCGCGAAGAGGGGGCCGGCGCGCTGGCCGTCTGGTCGGCTTCAGGCCTCTCGCAGCACGCGCAGGCGGGGGAGATTCAGCGTACATTCATGCATCTTGCATCTCAGGCATCAGCGGAAACGCGCCTGGGAGACATGATCGTGAGTGCACTTGCGGCTCACAAGAGCGATACTTCCAGTATCTATCTGCTGCTCGGCGATCCAGCCATCCGGCTCAATCTGCCCACGGAGGTGACAAATGGCGGTAACCCAGTCGACAGGGGAGAATGACGACGAAAAGAAACGGAAGCCCTACGCACCACCGGTGATCGTTTCGCGCGAGCCGCTCGAAGCGATGGCCGCGATCTGCTCACCGCGTCCACCCGCCAAGGCCAACGCCGGACAATGTCCGCTCGGCCCCATCAGTTCCTAAGCCAACCTCAGGGCGGTCGATTCTCGACCGCCCTTCCTGTTTCTCTCGCCCCGTCCCTCGCGGTCGGCAACAGGGAGACGGTCACCACAGAGGCACAGAGACACAGAGCAACCGGGAGGAGGGCGTGCCAGTGGAGCGGTGGACTTGAGTCCACCGTCGCTCTCGCGAGGATCGGCCCCTCT
>JBDTOZ010000913.1:0-24784 GCA_039932995.1 Acidobacteriota bacterium
TCGGTGGACTAAAGTCCACCGCTCCACAGGACTACGGTCGACCGCGGGCAGAATGCCCGCGGCCCCCTACCGGAGTGCGTTGGCGCGATGAGCCATGGGCGCGGGCATCCTGCCCGGCGCACTTCCTCCGTGTCTCTGTGCCTCTGTGGTGAACCGTCCCCCCCGCAAACGCAAAGTCGCCACAATCCCACCCCCACAAATCCTGATTCCGGCCACGCTGTTTGCCAGGCGGAGCCTTACACTGCACGGCGTCATGAAAAGAAGCTTCGTCGTCTTTGCGTTGCTGAGTCTCTCGCTCTCCGCGTTTGCCGCCAACACTCTGCGTGTCATCAGCGCGGGACCGGTGGGCGAAACGGCCACGCTGGCGGAGGCCAACGAGATTCGGGTGGTCTTCACCGAGCCGATGGTCTCGCTGGGTAAGCTTCCCCAGACGGTGACCGCGCCGTTCTTCAAGATCTCTCCGGCCGTGAAGGGGAAGTTCCGTTGGTCCGGAACGACCACACTCATCTTCACACCCGACGCGCAGCTTCCTTACGCCACGGAGTACACCGTGACGGTGGACAGGTCGGCGAAGTCGATCAACGACAACACGCTCGATCAACCGTACCAGTGGACCTTCTCCACGCCGTCCATCCAGCTCCGCAGCACGGACTGGTACCGCAAGGACAACGGCGCCGTGGTGATCGGCCTGCGCTTCAATCAGCCGGTCGACGCGCAAGTGGTCCTTCCCCATCTGCATCTGCGGACAGTCGCGCATGACCTGCAGCTCCCGACGTTCCCGGAAGAGGAGCCTGCCTTCGACGCCAAGAAGGCCAAGACGCTCGCCGCCGCGAAACTCGATGGTCAGGCCGTCCTCGCGTTTCTGGCCGCGGACTGGAACAAGGAACGTTTCGCCGCCGGGAACGATCTGATCGTCCTCGAGACCAAGCCCGGCATCGCCCCGGACACCAACATCGAAGTCATGGTCGACGAGAAGATCGCCCGGCCGGACAAAGCCGGCCCCGGTCGGGCGCAGACGTTCGTCGTCGAGCTCGAGCCGACGCTCTTCGTCACCGGTTTGGACTGCTACCAGGAGTGCGATCCCGAGTCGCGCAACGCCATCAACTTCCGTTCCGGCCCCGGCCTGATGTTCGCCAACGTGCAGAAGGCCGTCACCGTCACCGACATCACCAA
The DNA here is from genome assembly GCA_039932995.1 of Acidobacteriota bacterium. Classification (GTDB taxonomy): domain Bacteria; phylum Acidobacteriota; class Thermoanaerobaculia; order Gp7-AA8; family Gp7-AA8; genus QHVT01. The sequence continues at coordinate 1,174 of JBDTOZ010000913.1, forward strand.
TCCCGCCAAGGAAACGGCGGTGAAGCCGAAGAAGGTGGAGAACGATTACGACTATCCATCCTGGGGCTACGGCCTCGACGAGCTGGGATTCTCCATCCAGGCCGGTCATGAATATCGCGTACGCGTCGATCCCTCCCTCACCGCCGTGGACGGGCAGAAACTCGGCTATCCGTTCATCGCCGAGGTCGAGTACTGGAACAAGACCGCCTTCGTCAGCTTCGGCTCGGGACACGGCGTCTGGGAAGCGACCGGCGGACCGATCCTTCCGTTCCACGCCCGCAATTTCAAGAGCGTCAAGCAGTGGCTCGCGCCCATGACGGTCGAAGCGCTGATGCCGACGATGCTCAGCCTGCGCGAGAGCGGCTTCAACGTCACGCCTCCCGGCACGAAGGCCACGACGCGCAAATTGACTCTTGGAACCAACAAGATCTCGGCCATCGGCTTCGACCTCGAGCCGGTCATCGGGGACGACAACCTGGGCCTGGCCTGGGTGGCCGTGCAGCCGGGCGATCCGATGGCGAAGTCGAAAGTCTACGAGCCGAGCGCGGTCTCGACGCTCATCCAGTCCACGAACCTCGGCATCAGCGTCAAAGACAGCCCGCAGAACACGCTCATGCGCGTGACGAATCTCGAGAACGGCAAGCCGGTGGCCGGCGCGAAAGTCTCCATCCGCGACAAGGCCAACAAGGTCTTCTGGAGCGGCGTCACCGACGCGAACGGCATCGCCGTGGCACCGGACACCGACCTCCGGCGCACGAAGACGGAGGGGGAGGACGACGACTACTGGGGCGCGATGAATCAGCTCGACTTCATCGTCGTTGCCGAGAAGGACGGCGACATCGCCTATGTCGGCAGCGACTGGACCGAGGGTCTGTCGCCGTGGGAGTTCGACACGAATTTCAATCTCACCGAGGCCGATCCGCAGTTCCGCGGAACGGTCTTCGCCGACCGCGGCGTCTACAAGCTCGGCGAGGAAGTGCACTTCAAAGTCATCGCCCGGGCCGACACGCCGAAGGGCATGCAACTGCTGCCGCAGGGCACCAAGGTGGACATCGTGGTGCGGGACAGCCAGTCCCGCGAGGTCGACTCGCGTACGGTCGCGCTCAACGCCTGGAGCAGCGCCGACTGGACGTTCAAGGTTCCTCTCGAAGCGCCGCTCGGGTCGTACAGCATCACCGCCACCAGCGCCGGCAAGCGAGGTCCCATCACCGGCGAGATCCTCGTCGCTGCCTATCGCCGCCCCGACTTCCGCGTGGACGTCACCCTCGGCGGCAACAGCACCATCGCCGGCACGAAGCTCGACGGCCGCGCCACCGGCCGCTATCTCTTCGGCGCCCCCATGCCCGGCGCCACCGTGAACTGGAACTACGCCAAGATCGAGCTGCTCGACGCGCCGCAGAAGGTCACCGACCGCTGGCCGGAAGAGCAGTACGCATTCCTCGGACGCGACTGGGACCTCGGGTCGCCTTCCTGGGCCGAAATCTCTCAGAACGAGGAGACTCTCGACAAGAAGGGCGAGCTCCGTCTTTCGCTGGAGACTGACAAGGCCGCGGGCGCCCCGTACGAGTACCGGCTCGAGGCCGTGGTCACCGACGTGACACGCCAGGAGATCGCCGGCCGTGCTTCCACGCGCGTCGACCCCACGCCTTGGTACATCGGGGTTCGCCGTCCGCCGTTCTTCGCGGACACGGAGAAGGGCATCGACACCGACATCGTCGCCGCTGGGCTGGACGGTCTGGCCGTCGCCGGCGTGAACGTGAAGGTCGAGCTCAAGCGCTTGCAATGGACGAGCGTCCGCCAGGGCGAGGGTGCAGGCTTCTACGACTGGGAAAGCGAGAAGAAGGAAGTCGACGCCGGCGAGTGGACGATCACGACCAAAGCCGAGCCGGTGCCGCTGCAGATCCCGCTGAAGGAAGGCGGCGAGTACATCCTCTATGCCACCGGCAGCGACGGGAAGGGCCGCTCCACGAAGACGCGCATCTGGTTCTACGCCGTCGGCGGCGGCTACACGGCGTGGGAACGTTACGATCACAACCGCATCGACTTGATCCCCGAGAAGAAGACGTATCACCCCGGCGAGACCGCGCGGATCATGATCAAGTCCCCGTGGGAGACGGCCACCGCCCTGCTCACCACCGAGCGTGAAGGGGTGCGGACCTGGAAGGCGTTCGAGCTGACCTCCACGCAGCAGACCATCACCGTTCCCATCACCGAAAAGGATATCCCCAACGTCTTCGTCTCCGTGCAGCTCGTGAAGGGCCGGACCAAGCAGGATCCGGGCAAGGACGGCAGCGATCCCGGCAAGCCGGCCTTCCGCCTTGGCTACGTGGAGCTGAAGGTCACGGACGAGACCAAGCGTCTGGCCGTCGACGTGAAGGCGGACCGCGACGAGTTCCGTCCGGCCACGAAGGCCAAGATCGAAGTGAATGTGAAGGACTCGTCGGGCAAGCCGTCGCAGTCCGAGGTGACGCTGTGGGCCGTCGACTACGGCGTGCTCTCGCTCACCGGATATCAAACCCCGGACGTGCTGCCGTCGATCTATCTCGACAAGGCGCTGCAGGTTCTCAATGAAGACTCGCGGTTGCGCATCGTCAGCCGCCGCGTGCTCACGCCGAAAGGCGCGACCGATGGTGGCGGCGGCGGCCGCGATGCCGGACCGGGCACGCTGCGCAAGGATTTCCGCGTGTTGGCGTTCTGGCTCGGCTCCCTGGTCACCGACGCCAAGGGTCGCGCACGCACGGAGATCACGCTGCCTGAGTCGCTGACCACGTATCGCATCATGGCCGTGGCAGGCGACAAGCAGTCGCGCTTCGGCTGGGACAACGCCGAGATCCGCATCAACAAGCCGGTCATGCTCACTCCCGCCTGGCCGCGCTTCCTGTCCGTCGGAGACAAGGCCTTCTTCGGCGCGGTGGTCCACAACCAGCTCAAGACCGCCGGCAAAGCCACGGTCACGGTCGAATCGCTCGACCCGCAGGTGCTCTCCTTCACCACGACCTCTTCCTCGGTGCAAGTGGCCGCGGGCGGCAGCATCGAAGTCCGTTTCGACGCCGTGGCCAATGCCATCGGCACGGCCCGCGTGCGCATGCGCGTGCAGATGGGTCGCGAGAACGACGCCTTCGAGGACGTGATCCCCGTGCGCATCCTCGTCTCTCCGGAGACGGTGGCCGCATACGGCGAGGCGAAACCGCGGGCCGAGGAGCGGCTGGAGATCCCGGCAGACGTCGTGCCCGGGTTCGGCTCGCTGCGCATGGACCTTTCGTCGACGGCCATGGTGGGCCTGTCGGAAGGGGCTCGCTACCTGATCGAGTATCCGTACGGATGTGCCGAGCAGCGCTCTTCACGCTCCCTCGGTTTGATGCTGGCCGCCGACCTCGGTGCCGCCTTCGATCTGCCCGGCATCGACGCCACGCAGGAGAAGGTCAACGTCCAGAACAGCCTGACCGAGCTCACCAAGTTCCAGTGTGGGGACGGAGGCTTCTCGTTCTGGGCCGGCGACTGCAACGCCACGTCGCCGTATCTCACCAGCTACGTGCTGCACGTTTTCCAGCGCGCGAAGAAGCTCGACTATCAGGTCGATGCGGACCTGTTCAACCGCGGCTATCTCTTCCTCGAATCGCGTCTTTCCGAAACGCCTCCGACGAATGAGGGCTGGCGTCCGGCGTACAACGCCTGGCAGGCCTTCTCGCTGAAGGTACTGGCCGAGGGCGGCCGCAACGTGGACAGCAACCTCGAGCGCGTCTACGGCTATCGCGACCGGATGCCGGTGTTCGCGCTGGCCTATCTGATGGACGCGCTGCAGGCGAAGAAGGAGAGCGGTCCGCGCATGACCGAGCTCCATCGCCGGGTCATGAACTCCGTGCTGCCCGAGGGCGGGCAGGCCTTCGTGAACGAGCTGGCCGATCCCTACCTGCTCTGGTTCTGGAACTCGAACGTGCGCTCCACCGCCATCGTCATGGGCACGCTGGCCCGCGGTGGTGAGGATGAAGAGATCGTGAAGCGGATGGTCCGCTGGATGATGCAGGTGCGCAAGAACGGGCGCTGGGGCAACACGCAGGAGAACGCCTGGGCGCTCGAATCGTTCGTCGACTACTACCGCAAATACGAGTCGGAGACGCCCGACTTCCTGGCCACGGTGGCCCTCGGCAGCGAAACGCTGAGCACCACGCCGTTCAAGGGACGCTCCACCGACGCCAAGCGGCAGGAATTCACCATGCAGCAGCTCCTGACCAAGGGTCCGGCCGGACAGCAGCTCCCCCTGGTGTTCACCCGGGAGGGCGTGGGGACGCTGTTCTATTCGATGCGTCTCCGCTATGCGCGCGACGTGATGCACCTCGAGGCCATGGAGCGCGGCTTCCACATCGAACGGTCGTACGCCCTGCAGGGCCAGACCACTCCGGCCACGTCGTTCAAGGCCGGCGATCTCATCGAAGTGACGCTGCACGTGCGCAACACCAAGGAGCGCCGTTACGTGGCCGTGAATGATCCCATCCCCGCGGGCACCGAGCCCGTCGAGGCCTGGTTCAACACCACCAGCCTGGCCCTGGTGCAGGCGCAGAACGCGCCCGTGGAAGGAAGCTGGTGGCAGTGGTGGCAGCGCGGCGGCTGGGATCACACCGAACGTCACGACGATCGCGTGAACGTCTTCGCCACGCGCCTCGGCGAGGGCGATCACACCTTCACCTATCTGGTCCGCGCCACCACCGCCGGCACTTTCGTCGCGGCCCCGTCGTACATCGAAGAGATGTACGAGCCGGAAGTCTTCGGCCGTACGTCCACGACGATGGTGGAGATCAAGAAATGAGGCTTCGTTGACGGTTGGCGGTTGACGGTTGGCGGTTGGCGGGGGAGTGCGGTGAACGCACTCTCCCGCTCACCGCGATCGAGGAGAACGGCCAGGCCCACGTGACCTCGGCACCGAGCGTGACCTCCGCGCCACTCGCATGCCTGCAACGCGATTTACGGATAGACAAGTGAAAAGCCCAGGGACCCCCGATTCTTCGATCCGCAAATGGATCCCGCTCGCGATTGCGATCGCACTGATCCTCGCCATCGGGGCCTGGCTTCGCCTCGGGCCCATCGACCCTGCTCTGCTCGACCGTGCCCAGCACGACTCGCTCACCATCACCGACCGCAATGGCGAGGTGCTGTTTGAGTCCATCTCGCAGTCGGGAGCGCGTGCCGAGTGGCTGACCGCGGAGAAGTTGCCGGCCGCTGTCGTGAGCGCGACCCTGGCGGCGGAAGATCATCGCTTCCAGTCGCACTTCGGCATCGATCCCATCGCAGTGACGCGGGCCGTCGTCCACGACGTCAAGGCCATGAGCTTCGTCGAAGGCGGATCGACCATTACGCAACAGGTGGCCAAGCTGCTGCTGCAGTCACCGAGCCGTTCCGTTCGTGAGAAGGTGCGCGAAGCCGTGCTGGCGTTGCGTCTCGAGCATCACTACGCCAAGGGCGAGATCCTCGCCCTCTACCTGAACCTCGCGCCCTACGGCAATCGCATCAACGGCGTGGCCCGCGCCAGCCGCGCGTATTTCGGGTGTGGCCCGGATCAGCTCACCTCGGCACAGGCCGCCTTCCTGGCCTCACTGCCGCAGCGGCCCAGCGCCTTCAATCCACTGCGCGATCCCGATCGCGCCCGTCCGCGCCAGCGGCGCATTCTCGCGCGCATGAACCTGCCCGCCGAGGAGTTGGCGCGGGCCAGGCGCGAGAAGCTGCGCTTCAGTCCCACCGCACAGCCGGTGCTGGCCATGCACTTCGTCGAGCGCGTCAAGGCCGCCGGAGATCCCGCGGCAAAGCGCATCGTCACCTCGCTCGACGCCCGCCTGCAGCGCGACGTCCTGGGCATCATCGCCGCGCAGAAGGCGGACCTCCTGCGTCATGGCGCGCATGGTGTGGCTGTGGCCGTGCTCGACAACGCGTCCGGCGAGTGGCTGGCGTGGGAAGGCTCGGGCGACTACTTCGGCAAAGACTTCGGCGGGGCCATCGACGGTGTGTCGATGCTGCGCCAGCCCGGCTCGACGCTCAAGCCGTTCACCTACGCGCTGGCGTTCGAGAACGGCCAGACTCCGGCCACCGTCCTGGCGGACGTCCCTTCGCATTTCGCCACCGCGGAAGAGGGCGTGGTCTACACGCCGCGCAACTACGATGGCCAGCACCGCGGCCCGTTGCGCGTGCGCGCCGCGCTGGCCGGCTCGCAGAACGTTCCGGCCGTGGTCATGTTGAACCGGCTGGGCACGGAGTCGTTCCTGCGCCTGCTCCGCAACTCCGGCTTCATCGATCTGAATCGCACCGCGGACTTCTATGGCCTGGGACTGACTCTGGGGGATGCCGAGGTCACCCTCGAGCAACTGGTGAGCGCGTACTCCACATTCGCGCGCGGGGGGACGCCGCTGCATCCGTCCATGCTGCATGGCCGCAGGAGCGTGGCCGCGACGAGATTGCTCTCGCCGAAGACGGCCTTCTGGATCACCGACATCCTCGGCGACGCGGATGCGCGCGAATATGCCTTCGGCTCCGGCGGCAGCCTGGAGTTCCCGTTCCCCGTGGCCGTCAAGACCGGCACCTCGCAGGCCTACCGCGACAACTGGACCGTTGGCTACACGCGCGACGTGACCGTCGGCGTGTGGGTCGGCAACTTCGACCGCGAGCCGTTGCGCGGCTCCAGCGGTGTGACCGGCGCCGCGCCGATCTTCCACTCCGTGATGCTCGCGTCCATGACGCGCGTGCGGGGCACGCTGCCCGTCGGCGACATGACGCCCATCGTCGCGCCGCCGCCGGATCTCGCGGAGATCGAGATCTGCGCGCTCTCGGGATTGAGACCGTCGACCTATTGCCCATCCGTCCGCAAGGAATGGCTGTCCACCAACGCGCCGGCACGTTTCTGTTCCTGGCACCACGACGGCTCGATCGACTGGCCGGCCGAATATCGCGCCTGGGCCAAACAGACCCAGTCCGCCCCCGCCCGGGCCACGACGCAGCACCCGTCCGTCTTCCGCATCGCCAACCCACCCGACGGCGCGACCTATCTGATCGACCCCACCCTCCGCGCGCAATACCAGACCCTGCGCCTCCGCGCCGACAGCGCCTCCCGCGTCTCCTGGCGCATCAACGACCGCCCCATCACCACCACAGAATGGTCCCTCGTGCCCGGCCGCCATGTGATCACCGCCATCGACGAAAAGGGACGCAAGGACTCGGTGCGCATCCTGGTGAAGTGAAGTGTGCCGACGCGCCTCCAGACGAATGTGAGCATGGGACAGTCTTCGTTTTTGATGTCGAATTCCGCTCGCAAGGCTCAATAGGCTCGACGAAAAGATTGCCTTCTAGGCGTTTGACAGCCTCTGCCGCTTTCAGCCCCGGAATGGAATGGTCAATGATCCTGACGGGTTCCTTGCCTTCTGAACGTCCAGCCATCCATAAGCGTGACTCAGGTGCGGCGCCGAGCCTCCCCCAAGGCCAGGAGAAAGTCCAGTGCGGTCAAAACGAAATCGTGAGCTATTGCTCAGGCAGTGGTTCTGCGCTGCAGGCTTCCTATCGTTGTTTGTTTCCGGTCTCGCGACGGCCGCTCCCGCCATTGAGGTCATTCCCGCGGGTCTGCGCGCGACGGGTCTGACGCGTGGGGGAGAGACGATCTGGTTCGGTGCCAGCATCGATACCTTTGCAATGACCCCGCGGCTGAAGCGCCATGTGGCCGCCGTCTCCGACACGGACCGTGATGGTCAGACGGACTATGAGATCGCGAACCTCTCCCGGTTCACGTTCATCGTAGCCGTCGATGCCGCGACCGGAGAGTACGCGCTCTACAAGGGCCAGGGGGTCGATGGCGTGGAGATCGACCTCCGCGGAGGTCGGTGGCAGGCTGGACTGGATCAGGTCGACATCCCCGCGGATTTTCTCGAGATTCTGCTCGTACGGCCGGGAGCCGGCGCGTGGACCGCCAGTGCGATCGACGGCGGGAAGCAGGATGGCGATGAGCAGCGAAATAGTAAGTTTCGCTTGAAGGTCAAGGACATGACCCCGGTCTCGGGCTCCGGAAGGCCACAGGGGGCGGTACGTCGCGGCGACCTGCTGGTGGTCGTCGATCCATTTTCATTGAAGTATCTGATCCGGCCGGCGGGGGATTGAGGATGCGCAGATCGATCATCATCGTCTTCCTCTTTCTGACCGTTGCGGCCGTGGCTCAGGACCCGAATCAAGCTCGGGGCTTCGTTCCGGGACGGATGTACGACTTTTTGGGGCTGGACAGCGTGAACACGTTCAATGGCAACCTGAACGTCCGGATTCCGCTGGGGCCGGTGTACTCCGTCCGGCCGGGGTTCGACTACCAGTTCGTCCTCGCGTACAACAGCAAGGTCTGGGATTTCTATTACATTGATGGCGCCCCTCCCGAAGCCTCCCGCCGCGCGGCGCCCGAGATTCGCTCCAATGCGGGATTGGGCTGGCACCTGACGCTCGGCGAGTTGCTGCCTCCGACCGCGATGTCAGGAGCCCCGCACGGTTGGGTGTATGTCGGTCCCGATGGCGGTGAGCACGCTTTCGATTCCGGAGCGAGTGATCCCGTGGAAACACAGACCAGCGACGGATCCTATCTCCGGATGCGACGCGTTCCGGCCGACACCGGCTTGGCGCTGCAATACCGGGAGATCGATTTCCCCGACGGGCTCGTCCGGCGGTTCGACTCGACCAACCAACTCGTGGAGATTCGGGACCGTACAGGCAATCCGCAACAGCCCGAGGCCGGGAATTGGGTGCGCATCAGGCGGCCGTCGTCTACTCAGTGGATGGTCGAAGACGGTTATCGGCAGACCGTCACACGCGCACATACGATCACATTCGCCCAGACGGGAAACGTCCGGGATAATTTCAAGCTTCTGCCCATCAAGCTGGACCTGGCAGCGTTCGGCTCCGGCCGGGCCATCTATGACCTCAATTACCTGACCGTGGATCTGCCCCGCGGGTGGTGCGGCGAACCGATCGATTACGCGCCCCAGTCGTATCAGGTGCCCCTGCTCGAGGAAATCAAGTTTCCCGATGGCAGCACCTTCGATCCCTCTTATCAGATGACCGAGACATCGGTCTGCACGACAGGCACGATGCGTCAGTTGACGCTTCCCACGGGCGGTTCGATCCAATGGGAGCATGGGCTCTATCAGATGCCGAACCAGGAGTGCGTCGAGCCCGGCGATCAGAGTCCCGGTGGCTGGGTGAACAGCTACGCCGGGGTGATCAGCCGAACGCTGAAAGGCTCGGATGGAAATGTCGTCGAGAAGCGCACCTACAGTCCGACACTGGTTCTCCGCCTAGCCCAGACGCAACGTTGCGGAACGACGAACTACTCCTCGATCAGGTTGCCGCCCGAGGAGTTTCGAAGCACGGTCACGGTGACCGTGCCTGAGAATGGCGTCGACCAGACTCTCGACCGGACCACGTATCACTTCTCCGTCTTTCCCGCGGGCGCGAGCCAGGACCTGGCCACGTATGGCAAAAGCGTGGAATACGGCCTTCCCTTCGTGCGAAGGGAGTCCCGCGCCGAACGTTGGCTTTCTTCCGAGACGGAGCTCTGCTCGGGTGGAACCTGCGCGACCGGAAGCTGTCAGAGCGGCTCATGCCCCCAGGAAGTGGCGCGAGCGTCGTTCCTGAGTTACGGTTACGGCTACCTGGACGACGGGAGCCTGGTGAGGGCGAGCAACCCGCGCGTCGAGGCGCAACGGACGCTCTTCAACAGGGACCGATCCTGCGGGGTAACGCAGAATCCCAGCGAAGTTTGCTATACCGACAGTGCGCAGTCGGAGTTCGACGGATATGGCCACTATCGCCAGAACGTGCTGACGAGCAACTTTGCCAGCAATCCTCCGCTGATCATGACCAGCCCGGTCCGGACAGTCAGGACCGAGTACGCACCCGACCCCGTGAACTGGCTTTTGAATCTCTATACCGCGAGCAGCGTCACCGAAGACGGCGTCGTGAAACGGACGGCCACCACCTTCGATGCTCTGGGACTGTTGAAAAGTCAGCGGGTCTTGAAATCGGCCGCACCGGGAATGGGCGACCTGCTGGCGGTGACGTGCCGGGACAGCCGTGCCTTCGTGGCCGCGGAGAAATGGCTCGGCGGCGATGACCGCACGCCGCCGGCGGACAACACCGACCTCTGTTCGGCCGTACCCGCCGCGAAGGAGTATGAGGTTCAGCACGAGTATCCCGTCGGGGACGCCTTCCGCGGTTGGCACAAGGCTCACTATCGGGGCTTCTCCTTCAATCTCGCCGACGAGTCGTTCGACTCGAACACGGGCAACGCCTCGTCCGTGCGCGATTCGGCGGGACTGTCGACCTCCTACACCTACGACGCGATGGGTCGAATCTCCTCGATCACTCCACCGGGCGCGGCCACGACGCAGTTGTCATACACGAACGCAACTCTCTTCGCGCCGGCCCGGGCCACCTCCACGACGACCGGCACGAGCTCGTCGCTCGTCCAGACTTATGACTATGACGGTCTTGGCCGGCTGCTTCGGGAAAAGCGGCGAACGCCGGATGGCGGATGGGCTCTGCGAACGAATGCCTATAAAGGCAGCGCACTCCGCTTCACGTCGGAATGGGTGTCCTTTTCGCCGACTGCCGACGAATGGCTCGTCACGCCGACCCTGGGGACGAAGTTCGAATACGACCAGTTTGGCCGTGCCACGAAAACGACCAGCACGGACGACAAGGTGTTCTCCACGGTCTACACCGGAGAGGGCGTCCGTGAAGTGCTGAAGAAGAGAGCGATCGCGATGTCCGCGGGCGGCGCCGACACCGAGGTCACCGTGACCGAGCGCTATGACGGGCAGGGGAATCTGGTGCAGGTCAACGAGCCTTCTGGCCCCACGGCGGGCACGGGCCTGTTGGCCAACGTCACGACGTCGTACCGCTACGATGCCGGCGGACATCTGACCGGTGTGACGATGACCCCTCCCTCGGGAGCTCCCCAGTTGCGCACCTTCGGCTACGACTCACGCGGCCTTCTCGTTTCCGAAACCCATCCCGAGAAGGCTCAGGTCTCTTATGGCGGGTACGATTCCCGAGGTCACCCGTGGACGACCCTGGACGGGGATGTGGGCTTGAAATTCTCCTACGACGGGGCGGAACGCCTGGAGCGCATCTCCGACAGTGCGGACGCGCCCCTCAAGGAATTCATGTTCGCGCCCTCCAACGCCACGGGTGACTATCGGATGGGCAAGCTGTGGATGGCCATCCGCCACAACGTCCTTCCGGGTGGCGGCGATTTTCGCGTGACCGAGACTTATAAGTATGGGACGAACGGACGTCCCTCCGAGCGCGTGACACAGATGGACCGTGTGGGAACGACCTCGTACAGCATGCAGCGATTCAAACAGACCTTCTCGTACGACGAGTTTGGGCAGGTCAGTCAAACCGCCTATCCAACGTGCGAGCTGAACAACTGTGTCACCACCGGGTCGCTGGGGACCGTCGCCAACACGCGGACGGCGGGATTGCTCACCGCGATCCCCGGCTTCGGAAGCTTTACCTATCACCCCAGCGGAATGGTGGCTTCGGTGAGGCACGAGACCTCTCCGGCTAGAGACGACGTCTACGAAGCGGATCAGTTGATGGCGCGGCCCAGCCGCATCTCGTTCCAGGGGACGACCTCCTGCACCCCTCCGGCTGTGCCGGTGATCGCGGCCTCGTCATCCGTCTGTGGAGGCTCCTCAGGCAACCAGGCCTCGGTCTCCACCCCCCAGTCGGGCGTCAGCTACCAGTGGACCATCCAGAACGGATCTCTCTCCACGAGCAGCGGCAGCTCGGTTCTGTATACGGCGGGCAGCTCCGGGCAGGTCGTGTTGAACGTGACGGCGCAGAATGCGTGCTCCTCGACTGCCGGCACTGCGAAGAACGTGACCATCGGGCAGCCCACCGCCACCCTCTCGGGAGACGCCACCATCAACGCAGGTGCGTCCGCGGTGTTGACCGTGGCTCTTTCGGGAACCGCTCCGTGGACGATCGGTTGGAGTGACGGCCAGGCCTCGACCGTCTCGTCGCAAACGGGCACATACCAGCGAACGGTGCAGCCTGCGCAGACGACGACCTACACCTTGACGTCCGTCAGCGACGCAACCAACTGCACGGTGGTCAAGACGGGAAGCGCCAGAATCGTCGTGCGCCCGGCTGCGCCGGCGTGGCTGACCGCGCAGGCGACGGACCTTGCGGTGCGCATCGATTGGCCGGCCGTGACGGTTTCGGGTGGTGCGCGCTACGATGTGGAGCGCGCCACGAACATCAATGGTCCCTATCAGCGGATTGCGACGGCGATCACGGCTCTCCTTTGGAACGATTCCGCTCCGCCTCAGGCGGGCGGGCTGCCGAAGGCGTATGTCTACCGTGTGCTCACCGTGGCGCCGGATGACACACGCTCTCCCTCCGAGCTCAGTCCGCGGGACTATGCCGTGACCGCGCCGGCGGTCTATCCGACCGGGCCGGTGATGGCCGGGCTGACGAGCGTGAAGGCCGAGCACATCGCGGAGCTGAGGCGGAGCATCGACGCGCTCCGCTCCCTGGTGGGACTGGGCGCGGCCTTCGCCGGTCAAGCCGCTCCCACGGGCCTGATCCGCGCCAGCGATTTCACCGCGCTGCTGGCTCCGCTGGACGCGGCACGCGCGCCTTTCGGAGCGGGAGCATTCGTGTACGCCAACGGCATCCTCCGGCCCGCGGCCACTGGACTGATCAGCGCCGAGCACGTCAACCAGTTGCGGGAGGTGATGAGGTGAGCGGCTCGATTCATGTGAAGAGGCTGACCGTGGAAATCGTCGGCGCGATCGTGGGGCTCGCGTTCGTCACGTTCGGGGCGGCGCAGCCGGCGGAGGGCAGTGCAGGGCCTCGTCCTGGCAAAGTGAGCGCGGACGCGGTGAGCTGGAGCAGCGGGGTCGTCTACGAGTACGACGGGTCGGGGAACGTCAAGAAGATCGGGTCGGATGCGTACGTGTACGACTCGGCGAACCGGTTGGCGAGCGGTGCGGTGTCGGGCAGCAGCCAGACCTACACGTATGACTCCTTCGGCAACCGCACCGGCTGTACGCCTCAGGGCGGAGGCGATTGCCAGTACGGATGGACGATCGACAGCAGCACTAACCGGGTGGTCAGCCGCAGCTACGACCAGCGCGGCAACATGCTCCAGCTTCCGGAAGGGAACACGCTGGAGTACGACGCGCTGGGAATGGTCTACCGGGAGAACTTCGCGGGCGGCCATCGCGACTACCTCTACACGGCTGACGACGAGCGGCTGGTGGTCTACTCCGCGACGGGAAGCGCGGGCAGTTGGACCTGGACGCTGCGCGACCTGGACAAGAAGGTCTCGCGGGAGTTCACCAGCGACGACAGCGTGAACTTCGGCATCGGCAACTTCCAATGGGTCAAAGACTACATCTGGCGTGACGGGCTGCTGCTGGCCACGCGCCAGCCGGACCCTTACGCATCGGGCACGGTGGCCACGTACCACTACCACCTCGACCACCTGGGGACGCCGAGGCAGATCACGGACGCGACCGGCGCGGTCATCGCCCGCCACGACTACCTCCCCTTCGGCCCTGAGCTGAGCGGCAACCCCTCGGAGCCTGTCCCCACCCGAACCAAATTCACCGGCCACGAACGCGACACGGTCGCCGATCGCCCCCCGCTGGACTACATGCACGCGCGCTATTACGAGGGGAGGTTGGGTCGGTTCCTGTCGGTGGATCCGGTGCTGGACGTGAAGCGCGCGGTGCGATCGCCGCAAATGTGGAATCGCTATTCGTATGTTGTGAACAATCCGATAAATCGGATTGATCCGGACGGCCGATTAGTGCAACTCGCTGGAACGGACGAGGAGCGGAAAAAGGCGCTGGAACTGATTAAGGCCAATTTGCGTGAGCAGGATCGCAAGTACGTCACGATGAACAAGAACGGCGTATTGTCCGTTGATTCGAAGGCAAAGGGTGGGCTTGGTCTTTCGATGCTCCGAGATCTCGCAACGAATAAAGCGACTGTCAACGTCAGTCTGGGTCTGACTGCGACCGAAAAAATGGCTCCCGGTCCTTCCCCCACGAGAGTTCTCGATCTGCAGGCTGCAGCCGGCGGTGGCGTGACGTTGCGACCGTGGCAAGCGACAAGCGGATCTCTCGAGGTTCATGTCGACCCGCGCGGCAATTTGCAATTTGGCGCGTCTGCTAGCTTAGTCATGGGCCACGAACTGCTCGGGCACGCTTGGGATTTGATGATCAAAGGGACGTCATCAGAACGAAGTGCCGTAACCACCGAAACCAATCTTCTGTTTCAACTTGGCCTACCGCAGTTTCGGCCCGTACCGACGGATCGAGAGCAGCCGTGAGATATTCAAGCGCGATACTTCTGATAGCGGTTCTTTGCAGTTGTGATCGTCCAATGCGCGACGTGACCTTACGTATTGCGGCTATCGAACGGGATGAAGTGACGCTTACCGTGCTAAACGGATCTACCGCGGACATCGTTCTCCTCTCGCCCCACGCGCCAAGTCGACAGATGGACGAAGGCGGATGCGAACTGAGACTGTCATCAAAAATCGATCGAAACATCCGGCCGTTTGCATTCACGCCTGAGCTGGTAACCATTGCCGCTGGGAAGGAAACAATATTTCGAGCGACGCTAGCTCCCGTCTCGTTGGTCGAATCATGCGCGACATGGACTGTGTCAGCCGATTACGCGTACCTGAAGCGTGATGAGGTGGAGTCGTTCAAGAAGCGGACATCGCATGAGTTCTGGGAGTATGCAATTGACCACCAACGGATTGTGAACGGTTCTGGTAAGGCGACTCCGCCGAAATGAAAAGGCTTCCTCCGCAGAATCTATGGGTGATTCCCCTTTGAAGCAGGGGTAGTTGCTGTGGAAGGCATGGAAAACGCGGCCCGCACGTCCCGCCGCGTTTCCCACACCTCCCACAGCGACTACATGCTTGAATGGGGAATCACCCACAGCTTCTGCGGAGGAGGCAAATACACTTGCAGACGGTGATGCCGTCAAAAGCAGCCCATTTCCTGCGCGCGACGGGAAGCGCGGGGAGTTGGACCTGGACGCTGCGCGACCTGGACAAGAAGGTCTCGCGGGAGTTCACCAGCGACGACAGCGTGAACTTCGGCATCGGCAACTTCCAATGGGTCAAAGACTACATCTGGCGTGACGGGCTGCTGCTGGCCACGCGCCAGCCGGACCCTTACGCATCGGGCACGGTGGCCACGTACCACTACCACCTCGACCACCTGGGGACGCCGAGGCAGATCACGGACGCGACCGGCGCGGTCATCGCCCGCCACGACTACCTCCCCTTCGGCCCTGAGCTGAGCGGCAACCCCTCCGAGCCCGTCCCCACCCGAACCAAATTCACCGGCCACGAACGCGACACGGTGGCCGACCGCCCCCCGCTGGACTACATGCACGCGCGCTATTACGAGGGGCGGTTGGGGCGGTTCCTGTCGGTGGATCCGGGCAAGGACTGGGATCCACACCAGCCGCAGAGCTGGACATGTACTCGTACGTTCGGAACAATCCCATCAACCGTACGGGGACCCTACAGGGAAGGTCACGACGTGCAACACGCAGACCTGCACGACGACGGCGGACATCTATCAAGCAGCCCATTCAACAGGACAGACGACCGTAGCCACCCCAGAGATGCGAGCGGCTGCTGGCCGGAGCTGGGAGCGTCGCGGTTCGTAGTGGGCCCCAGGAGAAGCTGGGGTTTGGCGTCAGAGGTGCACAGGGAAACCTGACGGTGCAGGTGGCGACGACGGCGAACACGACCACTAACTCGACCGGGGGCACGGCGAGCAGTACCGTTCCCGCAGGTGCTGAGTTTGGCAATCATGGTCACATCGATAGCGGGCCCAACAGGTCCAACGGCATGGTTGATGCGCCGAGTCTGAATGGTGGCGATGGCGACACTAAAAGCCTAGCGCTGCACAATCCAATGCCAATGGCGACTGTTTCACAAGGCCAGGTAGCGTGGCACGAAATTCAGAATGGTCAGCTGAGTTTCACTGCCACCGTCGGCGCTCTTACGCCGTCGCAGCAGCAAGCGATCCAGCACAACCTCAACTCAGAGCAAATGCTCCCATCATTTTGGAGGCCATGATGCGCAAGCCTCTGGCTTCGTTGTTTGCCGTGCTTCTCTGTGGGTGTTCCATGTTGATCGAGTCGCCGGTGGCAAACGTGCTCACGCCGAGAGAACTAAACACCCATCCCAAGAAGTACGACGGACGGGACGTAGTCGTGCGTGGGTTCGTGATTCTGGGCACAAATGGGAGATCGCTGTATCAGTCAAAGGAAAGGTTCGAAGAGTTTGATCGAGCTGTCCATGCGCCGACGCCAGGCTTCAACACCGAATTTGATGCCGACTGTCTAACGCTGCTCAATGCACAGGTCTTAGAAGAAAATAGCTCCGCCTTTAACGGTCAGACCGTTACAGTGCGCGGTCGCTTTGAGCGCAACTACCTGACTGGTGACGTGCTAGACCTTCAGGCCTGTGGTGGACCGACTGCGCTCGCCTTGGACGAACGAAACACGCGACGGCTGCTGAAAGCGCTACAACGCGCTCACTAGATACCTCATCGAAAGCGTATCGTTGCGGAGTGAAGACGAAGGCAGACTTTCCTCGTGCCCGGCCCGGCATATGATCCCGGCCATCGACGAAAAGAGCCGCAGCAATTCGGTGCGGATTCTGGTGAAATGAGTACCCTCCGTCCGGCATGATCGTCCGTTTTCCCGTCTCCTCGCGCATTCCTGGGGCCCGGCGCGCCGCGCGGTGGCTGGCGCTACGCCGCTGGGGCGGCTTGGAGCCGGTGGTCGTTTATCAGATGGCCAAGGTGGGCTCGACATCCGTCGTGGATGCCCTCTTGCGCAGCCGGCTTCCCACGTTTCACGTGCACCGGATGAATCCCGATCACATCCGCCGGTTGCAGGCGGAGCGTTCCGACCGCGGTTGGGGCGCGCCTCCGCCGCAGTTGCACGAGCGGTTGGGCGGGCAGCTCTATGAGCGGGTGGTGCAGCGAGGAGGGCCCTTGAAGGTGGTCACGCTGGTGCGCGACCCGATTGCACGGAACCTCTCCTCCTACTTCGAGCACCTCGATTCCATCTGGCGTACGGCCGGCGCCCATCGGGTGGTGCCGTTCGACGAGCTCTGCGCCGGTTTCCTGGAACGCTACACACACCGCGAGCCGCTGACGTGGTTCGACGATGAGTTGCGGCCGGTGCTTGGCCTGGACGTTTATGCGCAGCCGTTCCCGGCCAAAGGAAGCCTGATCGTGGCGTCGGACACGTTCGACGCGCTGGTCCTCAAAGCGGAGGCGCCGGACACGGAAAAGCAGCGGGCTCTGGCTGCTTACCTCGGCGTCGCGGTCGCTCCCATCCGGCCTGCGAACCGGACCGCGGGTACCGTGAAGGGCTTGGCCTACTCCCGTTTCGTCCGCGAAGTGAGGCTCCCCGCCACGTATGTCGACAGCATGCTCGACGCGTGGTACACACGTCACTTCTTCAGCGACGCGGAGCGCGAGACAATGCGGGAGAAATACCTTCCGAATGGTGATGCCAAGAACTGATTCCGATCGCCTGAGTGCCCCCTCGCTCCTGCTGGTGGCCCACCCCGGTCACGAGCTCCTGCTGAGCGGGTGGGTGGGAGACGTGAAACCCTTCGTGTGCGTGCTCACGGACGGCTCCGGTCACTCTTCCGTCTCGCGATTGCAGCTCACGGCCGACTTCCTGGAATCGGCCGGTGTCCCGCGGGGGCCGGTCTTCGGCAGGTTCAACGACCGTGAGCTTTACGAGGCGATGCTCTCGGGTCACGTCGCTCTCTTCGAATCCCTCGTCGAAGAGCTGGCCGCATTCGTCTCCCAGCATCGGATCGAGACCGTCGTGACCGACGCGATGGAGGGATTCAACCCGGTTCACGACCTTTGCCGCATGCTGGCCGGCGCAGCGTCGGTCCTCGAGCGCGCTCCCCGTCGCTACGAGTACCCCGTCCATGCCGGCCCGCACGGCTACGACGGGATGGCGGACGCGATCCTGCGCGATCTCGACGATGCGCAGCTCGGGCAGAAGATCGCGGCCTCGAGGGCCATGGCCCAGGCCATCCCGGACATCGGCGAGATGCTCGACCGCTTCGGCGAGTCCGCCTTCCGGCGGGAGTCGTTCCGTCCGATCGACGATTGGGCGGCGACGGGCTGGGTCGCGGGCGAGCCTCCGCTTTATGAGCAGATCGGCGAGGCGCGCATCGCCGCCGGCCGCTATGACCGGGTCATTCGCCACACCGACCATTTCCTCCCGCTGCTGGCGGCGCTCCGCGCCATGGTCTCGCCGTGCGTATCCTGATCACCGCGGGCTCGCTCGATGCCGTGGGCGGCGTGCAGGTGTACGTGCGCGATCTCGCCGCCTGGCTCCTTGCGCGCGGCCACTCGCCGGTCGTGTACGGTCCGCAGCTCGGCGATGCCGCCGCGCAACTGCGGCGCCTGACCATTCCGGTCACCGACGATCTCGACACGATCGCGGTCGCGCCGGAGGTCATCCACGGCAACAGCTCCGCCGAGACGATGACCGCGCTCCTGCACTTTCCCTCCGTGCCGGCACTGTTCACCTGTCATGCATGGCGCGGACGGAGCGGCAGCGCGCCGCGCTTTCCGCGCCTCCTTCGCTATGTGGCCGTCGACGACACCTGTGCGGACCGGCTCCGTCTGGAGGAAGGCGTTTCGCCGGAAACGCTGACGGTCTTGCTCAACGGCGTCGATACGAAACGCTACCAGGCCCGTGTAGCTCCTCTGCCGCCGCGTCCCCGCCGCGCGCTCGTGTTCGGAAACGCCGCGCACGAGACCACGCATCTGCCGGTGATTCGCGAGGCCTGTCAGCGGAGCGGGATCGAGGTGGATGTGATCAGCAGTTCCAGCGGCACGTTCACGGACCATCCGGAAGCGTTCCTCGGTCGCTACGATCTCGTCTTCGCCAAGGCCAAATGCGCACTGGAAGCCATGGCCTGTGGTGCCGCGGTCATCCTCTGCGACGTGGCTGGGATGGGAGGGTTGGTGCGCGCCGTCGACCTCGACCGCCTGCGGCGCCTGAACTTCGGTGCGAGGACGCTGAGTGCGCCGGTGAACGTAGATGCGCTGGCCCGCGAGATCGCCGCCTACGATCCCGCGGACGCCGCCGTGGTGTCGGAAAGGATCCGCCGCACCGCGGCCTCCGACGACCTGCACGCGCGCATCCTCGAGCTCTGCGAAGAGGTCGTGGCCCTGCAGGCGCAAGCCCCGATCGACCGCGATCAGGAAGCCCGCGCCGCGGCCCGTTTTCTCCGCGAGCTGACCCGCGCCGAGGGTGAGCAGTACGCCCGGCTCAACGTGGTCGTGCAGGCGACGCATCGCGTGCTGCGCACGCCCGTGATCGGCCCGGCGCTGAGCCGCATCGCCCGCCGGCTCGTGGCGGGTGGACGCAAGCGCGTTTGGTGACTGGCACCCACGCGGGCGGCGACTGCGGGACGTCGAAAAGCACGGTCCGGCGCCGCGTCCTCGACCACAGCAGGAACGCGCTCAACGCCGCGACAGCCAGGGCCAGGGCCAATGCAATCCGCAACACCGGGCTCCACTGCAAGGAAGCGGCCGTGGTCCTTCGTTGGGCCCAAGGGGACGTTCACCACAGAGGCACAAAAGGGGACGTTCACCACAGAGGCACAGCGCGGCGTAGCCGCAACCAAAGAGAAAGAGCAAAAGCGCTTCCCCCTCCCGTAGGATCGAGGTGTTCAAAGCCAACGATCAGAAGGAGAAAGCGCCATGGACGAGTTTATCGCGAAGCATCGGGAAGAAGTGATCGGGACGCTGTCGGGGTTCGACCGTCTGGTGTTTCGAGGAACGTTGCGTTCGATCGCATTTCCGGATGGGTTCAGCCACTACCTTCACAAGAGCGCCATTTTGTTGAAGCACTACGCGGCTCATGTGAAGCAAGTGAGTGCCCGTCTCAAGAGAGCATCCCTGGCGGTAGCAGAGGCGCTGAAGCGACCGATCGAGTACCTGACCTCCAGCAAGGTCAGCAAAGAAGAGCTGGCCAAAGAGATCGCGGCAAGAGATGAGATCCGGCAGGGATTGATCTGTGTGTTGAGTGCGGTGGAACCGTGTTGGACGTTCGAGATCCATCGGAACCGCGAGCGGCAGATGCTGGAGTTGGTGAGCCGGCAACGGAAGTGCCTGTTTCTTTACCACTACTGGATGGATCCGATGTTCGGGCTCATGAATGCGCGCATCCAGACGTGGTTCCCGTTTGCCATCCAGGTCTGTCTGAACGGCCGTGAGTGGCTGGCGCGTCAGATGGATGCCCACGGCATCCGATACGTGGCCCAGGGAAACTGCTTTCCGTGGGTGGAAGACTGGACCGAGGCCCAGCGACTGATGAATCAGCAGTTGCGCAGCGATTGGCCGACGATCCTGGATCGGATAGCCGGGCAGTTGAATCCGATCCACGACACGATCTTCAGCCAACATCCGGTACGGTATTACTGGAGCACTTACCAGCACGAATGGGCCATTGATGTGGTCTTCCGCGACCCAGCCTACTTGCATCGTCTCTATCCGCGCCTGATCCATCATGGGATGGCGAACATGGGCAGTTCGGACGTGATGCGCTACCTCGGCAAGCGTCTGCTCAAGAGTGGAGAGATCCCCTCAAACTTCTCGGGTGAGGTGGTCAGCACCCTCAAGGAAAGAGAGGAAGGAGTGCGCATCAAGCACGCGGTCAACGGCAACTCGGGCAAGCTGTACGACAAGGCCTACACGGAGCTGGGCAGCGTTCTCCGTGGTGAAATCACGTTCCAGAACACCAAGGACCTGCGCGCCTATCGCGCCAAGGAAGGCGATCCGGACGGCCCCAAGAGCTGGCGGCCGATGCGGCGTGGCATTGCCGACCTGCACCGCCGGGCCGAGCTGTCGGAGAAAGCAGCCGAGCGTTATCTGGATGCGTACGCGGCCGCCGATGAAGACACCACCCTCGAAGAGCTCCTGGCCAAACTCAAAAAGTCCACGGTGTGGGGCAATCGGCGCGTCCGCGCTCTACGGCCATTGGACGAGGACCGCGATCTTCTCTCGGCCGTGGCACGTGGCGAGTTCACCTTCACCGGGTTCCGTAACCGCGATTTGCAACGCCTCCTCTTCTCCTCACCACCCGACTCTCCCGCCGAGGCACGACGCCGCTCGGCCTGGATCAGCAGAAAGCTCCGCCTGCTCCGAGCCCACAGCTTGATCACCAAAATCCACGGCACTCATCGCTACCAGCTCAACGACTCCGGCCACAAAACCATAACCGCCATCCTCACTGCACTCGGTTCCACCGTTCGCCAGCTCACCGCTCTTGCGGCATGAAAATCGTCGCGCCGCGCGAAGAAACTGGAGGTTAGTAGTACAGAGAATGTCTTTGGAGCGCCGGCGTTTCGCCGGCTGGCTGGGGGGCGTCCCGCCGCGGGTGGGGGAAAGCGTGCGACGTGCGAGGGACACGGACGCCAGCGCTCCAAAGACATCCTCTGTGTCTCTGTGCCTCTGTGGTGAACGGTTGGCGATTGAGCAACAGGCACGACTCCGGCAAAGAGAATCCCTCGTGCGCAAGAAGAAACATCGCTGGCTGCCGTACTGGCTCTTCGGGAACGAGCAGCATTGCGCGGGCTGCGAGGCGCCGCATGCGCATGCGGTGGAGGCGCGCTGTGTCGGGTGCGACCGGCCGCAGTGTCCGGTTTGCATCGAGATCGTGGAAGGCGAGGTGTTCTGCTCGGCATGTCTACCAAAAAGCAAGCGCGTGCGATCTGGAAAGGCGTAGTTCACGTCGGGACCCAGGCCCTGCCGGTGAAGCTCTACTCGGCTGTGCAGGACCGCTCCGTACACTTTCGCCTGCTCCACAAGACCGACAAGACGCCGGTCAAGCAGCAACTGGTCAGCTCCGACAGCGGCCAGGCTGTCGAGTATGCGGAGGTCCGCAAGGCCTTCCCCGTGACCCGCGGCCGGCTGGTCGTCCTGGAGAAGGAAGAGCTGGAGACGCTCGCGCCGAAGGAGTCGCGCGATGTGGAGATCACCCGCTTCGTGAGCATCGGCGACATCGATCACCGCTGGTACGAACGCTCGTACTACCTCGGGCCGGACGGCGACACGCAGGCCTACTTCGCCGTGGCCCAGGCGCTGGAGAAGAAAAAGAAGGAGGGCATCGCCCGCTGGGTGATGCGTGACAAAGACTACGTGGGCGCGTTGCGCGCCGAGCATGGCTATCTCATGCTCATCGTGCTGCGGCACGCCGACGAGATCATCTCCGCCGCAGCGCTGCAGGCTCCTTCGGGGCGTCCTCTTCAGAAGCGTGAGCTGGAGATGGCCGAACAGCTCGTCCAGGCTTTGCACGGCGAGTTCGCGCCGGAAGAGTTTCACGACGAGTACCGCGCGCGGGTCATGGACCTCGTTCACACCAAGGCCGCCGGCCGCAAGCCGAAGGTCGTGAAGTTCCGCGCCCGTCAGAAAGAGACGGACGATGTGGCCGACGCCCTCACGGCCTCCCTGGCGGGGATGAAACGGAAGGCTTCCCGTGGCTGAAGAAGAACTGGAAGACAACGGACAGACCGGCGGGCTGCGCTCGTTCTGGACCGGCACGATCACGTTCGGACTGGTGACCGTGCCGGTGGCCATCTACTCCGCGCTCAAGTCGCGCGGTGTCGGCTTGCGAATGCTGGGCCCCGACCAGGCCACGGTGCAGCGCCGCTACGTCTGCTCCAAGGACGAGAAGGTGCTCGACGCCGACGACATCGTCCGTGGTTATGAAGTGGAGAAAGGAAAGTTCGTGGTGGTCACCGACGATGAGCTGGAGGCCATCGAGCCGCGCAAGTCGCGCGAGATCGACCTGAAGCTGTTCGTCGACGTGGAGGCCATCGATCCGATCTATTTCGAGCGCGCCTACTTTCTCGTTCCGACGGGCGGCTCGAACAAAGCCTACCGGCTGCTGGCCGAGGTGATGGAGAAGAAGAAGCAGGCCGGCATCGCCACCTTCGTCATGCGCGCCAAGGAGTACTTGGTGGCCATCATCGCGGAGAAGGGCATCCTGCGCGCGGAGACGCTCCGATTCTCGGACGAGATCCGCCAGCCGGAGGAGATCGGATTGCCGAAACTGGCCAAGGTCCCGGCGGCGACGGTGAAGAAGATCGAGACCCAGATCACCCGCCACGCCAGGAAGCTCAGCGTCAGCGAAATGACGGACGACTACGCCGAGCGTCTGGAAAAGCTGGTGGCGGCCAAGGAAAAGAAGAAGAAGGACGTCGTGCGCGCACCCGAGGAGCCCGAATCCGAGGAGGGCGGCGGCGAGGTGGTGGACCTCCTGGCCGTGCTCAGCAAGAGCCTGGGCGTCAAACCCAAGGCGCGTAAGGCGCCCCGCAAGTCGGCCCCTTCGAAGAAACGCAAGCGCGCCTGATTCGCTCCTGGCGCATGGCCGAGGAGCGCCGGCGTGGCTTGCCTCTCTGTACTACTAACCTCCAGTTTCTTCGCGAGTTGCGAAGATTTGCATGCGGAGCACTGGAGCGCCGGCGTCCTCGCCGGCTGGCCCGTGGGCGTCTCGCCCG
>JBDTOZ010000914.1:0-4685 GCA_039932995.1 Acidobacteriota bacterium
CCCCGGGCCGAGCCCGGGGCTACCTTGTGGAACGCGCCTTCGCGCGCCCCGACCGCTTCGCGGGCGCTCCGGCCGCGGGCATCCTGCCGCGGTGGACTACAGTCCACCGCTCCACGATGCTCCACAGACAACCAGCAACCAGCAACCAGCAACAAGATCAGGAGCTGGCCGCTCCTCCGGGGAAGGGCACTACGCCATCATCTTCACGGGTGCCCGCGTAGAGTCGCTTGAGCTCTTCGTCGCTGGCCATGTGAAACGACTCCTTTTCTTCGTCCGGAAAAGCGCCCGAGCGTACGTCGGCGAGAAAGCCTTCCAGCGCGGACTGCATGTCCTGGGCGATGTGGGCGTACTGGCGGACGAACTTGGGAGTGTGGCCGTCGTAGATGCCCAGGACGTCGTGGAAGACCAGCACTTGTCCGTCGCAGGAGGGACCGGCTCCGATGCCGATGGTGGGGATGGTGAGCTGCTCGGTGATCAGTTGCGCCAGCTCGGACGGGACGCATTCGAGGACGATCGAGAAACAGCCGGCGCGCTCGAGGGCCACGGCCTCGTCGAGCAGCCGGCGCGCGTCGCCGGCATTCTTTCCCTGCAGTTTGAAACCGCCCAGAGCATTCACCGACTGAGGCGTGAGGCCGATGTGGCCCATGACCGGGATCTCGGCGTCGAGAATGGCTTCGATGGCCTGAATGCGGGAGGGCTTGGCCCCTTCGATCTTCACCGCATGGGCGCCGGCCTGGATGAAACGGCCGGCGTTGCGCACCGACTCTTCGACGGACACGTGGTAGGAGAGATAGGGCATGTCCCCGACGATGAGGGCGCTCTTCGATCCGCGCACGACGGCGCGCGTGTGGTGAAGCATGTCCTCGACGGTGACGCTGAGCGTGTCGGGATAGCCGAGGACCACCATGCCCAGGGAGTCTCCCACCAGGATGATGTCCGCGCCGGCCGCGTCCGCGATCTTTCCGCTGGGGTAGTCGTAGGCGGTGAGCATGCCGATCCGCGATTTCGATTTCATCGCGCGGACGGCGGGCACCGTCACTTTCTTGCGGGCGTTGGGGGGGGTGGTCATCGTCTCCTCCTTTTGGACCGGAAGAGGCGGAGGGGAAAGATGAAGGAGGAAGGAGGAAGGACGAAAAGGAGCGCCGGAGCGCCTCTCATCCCTCTTCCTTCTTCCTTCATCCTTTCCTACGATCTCGTCTCGGTCCGTCGACTCAGGATCCAAGCGGCACGTAGTACTGCGTTCCCTTTTGAGCGTTGCGAACCTGCTCGACGAGCTGTTCGAAATGCTCGGGTGTGTTCACGAAATCGATGTCCGTCGCATTCACGACCAGCAGTGGCGTCTCGTCGTACCGGTAAAAGTAGTGGGAGTACGCCTCGCTGAGCTCTTGTAGATACGACGGCGAGATCGCTTTCTCGTAAGCTCGCCCACGCTTCTTGATGCGCCGGAGTAGTGTATCAAGGTTCGCCTGCAGGTAAATGACCAGATCCGGCTTGGGCACCTGCTCCCAGAGCAGGTCGTAGAGCCGGTTGTAGATCATCAACTCCGAATCCTCGAGAGTCAGGTACGCAAAAATCTTGCTGCGTGCGAAGGCGTAGTCCGTGAGGATCAGCTCGGTGAAGAGATCCCGCTGCCCGAACTGGCGCATCTGATCGAACCGGGAGAGCAGGAAGAAGAGCTCCGTCCGGAACGCCGCGCCGCGCTTGTCTTTGTAGAAATCGTCCAGAAAAGGGTTGTCCGCGTCCTCCAGGACCTTGGTCCCGTGAAAACGCTTCGCCAGCAGACTCGTCAACGACGTCTTCCCGACTCCGATCGGACCCTCGATGGCGATATGACGCCATGGCAGGCTGGACATGCGCGGGCAAGGATAAACGAGAACTCGGGGAACGGGTTGCTGTGTTGCTGGTTGCTGGTTGTCTGCGGTTCACCGTCGTGTCGTCGAGTGGTCGTGTCGTCGTGTCGTCGAGCCCCCCAACACCAGCAACACAGCAACCAGCAACCGGTTCCGTGTTCCCCCTCTGGCGTTCGTGATAAAACCACCGGCCCATGCTGAACATCGAAGACTACCGTTTGAGCAACGGCCTCCGGGTCGTCCTCAACGAAGACCACTCCGCTCCGCTGGTGGCGGTCAACCTCTGGTACCACGTCGGCTCGAAGAACGAGCGGCCCGGGCGCACGGGGTTCGCCCATCTGTTCGAGCACATGCTCTTCTCCGGCTCCGAGCACATCGGCAACAACGAGCACTTTCGCTACGTGCAGTCGGTGGGGGGCGTCCTCAACGGCACGACCTTCTTCGACCGCACCAATTACTTCGAGACCCTCCCCTCCAACTATCTGGCCCTCGGGCTGTGGCTGGAGGCGGACCGCATGGGGTTCTTTCTCCCCGCGCTCACGCAGGAGAAGCTCGACATCCAGCGTGAAGTGGTCAAGGAGGAGCGTCGCCAGCGCTACGACAACGTTCCGTACGGCACTGCCTTCGAGCGCCTCCTGCATCTGGCCTTCAACGCGGAGTATCCGTATCACTGGCCGACCATCGGCTCGATGCTCGATCTCGAGGCGGCCTCCCTCGACGATATCCGGGAGTTCTTCGCCACCTGGTACCGCCCCGACAACTGCACGCTGACGATCGTCGGCGATTTCCTCGCGGAAGACGCCCGCCGCCTCGTGCAGCAGTATTTCGCGGACATTCAGCCCGGCCGCTCGTTTCCCAAGTTCGACGCCGAGCGCGTCCCCCCCGGACACGAAGTGCGCGAGACGCATCCGTCGCAGGTCCAGCTTCCCCGCATCTACCGCCTCTACCATCTGCCAAAGATGGGAGACCCGGACTGGGTGGCGGCGGACCTGTTGACCACCGTCCTCGCCTCCGACAAGGCCAGCCGGCTGGACCGCGTGCTCGTCCATGAGAAGCAGATCGCGCAGGACGTGGCCACGTACGTACTCCCCACTGAAGCGGCGGGGATGATGCTGCTGCAAGCGACGGCGCGCGAGGGAGTGTCCATCGACGAGATCGAGGCCGTCATCGACGAGGAAGTGGCACGGCTGTCCCTCGAGGGGATCACTGAGGACGAGCTGACCCGCGCAAAGAACCGCGCGGAGATCGAGTTCGCGCATCAACTGGAGACCTTCGATTCGCGGGCAGATCTGATCGGCATGATGTCGACCTATTTCGGCGACCCGTCGTTGATCCACCGCTGGCTGGACCCCTATCGCGCCGCGACCCGGGAAGACCTCGCGCACGTGGCGCGGAAATACATGATTCCGGAGAACCGTGTCACCAGTCTCTTCGTCCCTGATCGGAGCGCCGCATGAGTACGTCCGAGTCGTCCACGCTGGACCGGAGCATCGCCCCGGAACCGACCGCGCCCCGTCCGTATCAGTTCCCGCGCATCACGCGGGCCACTCTCGACAACGGGCTGCGCGTGCTGGTGTCCGAAAACCGCAACGCGCCCCTGGTCTCATTGCGCGGACTGGTGCGCTCGGGCGCCGACCACGACACGGTGCTGAGCGCGGGACTGGCCTCGATCACCGCGGACCTCCTCGACGAGGGGGCGGCATCGCGCGATGCCATCCGCCTGGCCGAGGACGTCGGCCTGCTGGGCGGCTCCCTCGGCACCGGAGCAGACTGGGACGCTTCGTACGTCTCGCTCGACGTGCTGGCTCGCAACGCGGAGCCGGCGCTGGAGATGTTCAGCGACGTGACCGCGCGGGCCACGCTGCCGGCCGATGGCCTGGAGCGCGTCCGGGCCGAGCGCCTCAACGAGATCCTTCAGCAACGCAACGAGCCCGGCTCGATCGCCGGCAAGCGCTTCGCCGCGGTGCTGTACGGCACCGGCATGTACGGCAACTCCGTCTCCGGCAATGCGGACAGCGTGGCCCGCATCGGCATCGAGGACGTGCAGCGCTACTACACGCAGCACTACATCCCCAACAACAGCTCGGTGGTCGTGTCGGGGGACATCGACCCTGCCAACGCCATCGAGCTCGTCAAACGCACCCTCGGCGATTGGAAGGCAGGGGCCGGCGTGCCGCGTCCGCAACTCGCGCCGCGCCGCGTCGAGTCGAGCCGCATCTACGTCATCGACCGCCCCCAGGCCGTGCAGTCGGAGATCCGCGTCGGGCACCTCGGCGTGCCCCGCTCGTGCGAGGACTACTTCCCCCTGTCCGTCATGAACGCTCTCCTGGGCGGCGTGTTCAACTCGCGCATCAACCTGAACCTGCGCGAAAAGCACGGCTACACCTACGGCGCCCGTTCCCAGTTCGCCTTCCGCCGCAGCGCCGGTCCGTTCGTCGTGGCCGCGCCGGTGCGCAACGAAGTGACGCTCGAATCGGTGACGGAGATGCTGTCCGAGCTGCGCCGCATCCGCACCGGCGACGTCGAGACCCAAGAGCTGGACGACGTGAAGAACTATCTCATCGGCGTGTTCCCGGCCAGCGTGCAGACCGGCTCGGACATCGCCGGCCGCCTCGTGGACATGGAGCTCTACGACCTGCCCGAGGACTACTTCGATCACTACCGCGAAAACATCGCCGCCGTGTCGAAGGAGGACGTGGAGCGGATGGCCACCAAGTACCTCGACCCCGACCGCGTGATCATCGTGGTGGTCGGTAACGCCGCTGAGATCCGCGAGCCGCTCGGCACACTGGGCATGCCGGTCCACGAGATGGACATCGACGGCAACATGGGGCC
>JBDTOZ010000915.1:0-7532 GCA_039932995.1 Acidobacteriota bacterium
TGCTCTCCCGCCGAGCGCTTCTCGCGGCTGCCGCCGGCTCCCTGGCCGCCTGCGCGCCGCGGCCCGAGCGCGCCATCACCCGCGAGGACGTGGCCGCGCGCTACAACAACTTCTACGAATTCACCGGCAACAAGGACGTGCGGCGTCACGTCGGCCGGTTTCGCACGGATCGCTGGTCGGTCGAGGTGACCGGCCTGGTGGCCAAGCCGCGGGTGTGGACGCTCGAGGAGATCCTGCGGCTGCCCTCGGAGGAGCGCATCTATCGACACCGTTGCGTGGAGACCTGGGCCATGCGTGTGCCATGGACCGGCTTCCCGCTTTCGCGGCTCCTGCGCGCGGCAGAGCCGCAACACGCGGCGCGGTTCGTCCGCTTCGTCACGTTCGCCGAGCCCGCGCAGATGCCTGCCATCGCGGCGCGTCCGTGGGACCACTGGCCCTACACCGAGGGACTGCGACTCGATGAGGCCATGCACGATCTGACGCTGCTGGTGACCGGCATCTACGGCCACGCCTTGCCGAAGCAGCACGGCGCGCCGGTGCGCATCGTCGTGCCGTGGAAGTACGGCTACAAATCACCCAAGTCGGTCGTGAAGATCGAACTGGTCTCCGAACAGCCGCACACGTTCTGGAACGATCAGGCCCCGGTCGAATATCCGTTCGAGTCGAACGTGAATCCGTCCGTCCCCCACCCGCGCTGGTCGCAACTCAGCGAGCGTCTCCTGGGCACGTGGGACGTGCGTCGCACCTTGCCCTTCAACGGCTACGGAGATCAGGTGGCCCACCTGTACGTGTAGGCCAGCACGGCCGTGCCGCCCTAGGCTGCGCTCACGCGTTCCGCGGCATCGAACGCTACCTGCAGCGACTCGGTGATGGTGCCGCGGCGGTTGTTGCCGATCACGCGGCCGTCGATCTGCGCGATGGGCATCACGCCCTGCGTAGTGCTGGTGATGAAGGCCTCGTCGAGATCGAAGAGCTCGGCCTCGCGCAAAGGACGTTCATCCACGCGGATGCGGGCGCGCAGCGCCAGAGCGATGACCCGGTCCCGCACCACGCCCGGCAGAATGTGCTCGTCGAGATGATGGGTGACGATCCCGCCATTCTTGATTGCGAAGAAGCTGGAGCTGGCACCTTCACGGACGAATCCGCCGGCCATGAGAATGGCTTCATCGGCGCCGGCCCGCTGCGCGCTCTTCTTGGCCATGGCATTGCCGAGGAGATTCACCGACTTGACGTTGCAGTACTGCCAGCGCTGATCCGGGACGGTCACCACGCGGATGCCACGCTCCTTCCTGGCCGGGTCGGGAAACGTGAAGGCGCGCGAATAGGCGACGACGGTGGGCGTGGCCTCCTCGGGCCAGAAATGCGCACGCGGGGCCTCTCCGCGAGTGACCTGAATGTAGACGATGCCGTCCGGCACCTCCGTTCGCGCGAGGAGCTCGTGCATGACGGAGACAAACTGGTCCTCGCTCCAGGGAGAGCGGATCTCGAGCTGACGCAGCCCTTGCTCCAGGCGCCGCCGGTGCTCGAGGAGAAAGACCGGCTTGCGTCCGAGGAACTTGAACACCTCGTAGATCGCATCCCCGAACTGAAACCCGCGATCCTCCACGCCCAGCACGCGCTCGTCGGTGGTAGTGAAGCGTCCGTTGAAATAGAGCGGGTCCGCCATGACCGGCGGCATGTTAGCAGCGGCCGGCACGGCCGGCAGCGCTGGTTGGCCTAGTGTCGCTTCAAGGTTGAAAACGTGGGTGATTTGCGAGCGCCGGTGGGCCGGATGCGAGACGCCGCGACGAAGCGATGCGGGTTCATCGTTGAGGAGCGGCGGCGAAGCAGACGGCTCGCCGCCGCCGCAAAGCACCCACGTTTTCAATCTTGAAGCGACACTAGCCTTGGGCACGTGCGGTCGCTCCGAGGCCAATGCTTTTCTACCGCGCAGACTCTCCCGCGCTGGCGGCCGTGCCGCCTAGCTAGGCGGTGGCTTTGACGATGACCACGGTGCGGTCGTCCTGCCCTTCGCGGCCCCATTTGGCGACGCGGGCCAGGACGTCCTTGCCGATCTCCTGGGCGCTGCGGGTGTGGCTGCCTTTGACGGCGCGGATCAGACGCTCCGTACCGAACTCGCGCTCGTTGCGGTCGCGGGCCTCGATGATGCCGTCGGTGTACATGCACAGCAGATCCCCCTCGGCCAGTTTCGCGAAGCCGCGGGTGTACGTGGCGTTGGGTGTGGGACCGAGGACAGGGCCGCCGTTGCGCAGGAACTCCACGTGCTTGCCGGCCCGCAGGACGAACGGCGGATTGTGGCCGGCGTTGCTGTAGATGAGGATTCCGCCGGTCTCCAGCTCGCCGTAGAAGAGGGAGACGAACTTCGTGGTCAGCCGCCCGCGGTGGATGATGTTGTTCAGCTTCTCCAGCGTGCGGATGATCTTGAAATCGCGATCCGTGGCCATGCGCAGACCCATGTAGACATCGCGCACCACCAGCGCCGCGGGCAGTCCGTGACCGGAGCCGTCCGCGATGGCCAGTCCCAGGACGTTGTCGGACACGGGGATGTAATCGTAGAAGTCGCCGCTGACGATCTCGGCCGGCACCGTCCGTCCCCAGATGTCGTAGCCGGCGTACTGCGGGATGCGCTGCGGCAGGATGGACTGCTGGATGCGCTGGGCCTCGACGATGAGCGATTCGTACCAGCGCGCGCGGATGCGCTGGTTGATGGCGTAGCGGATCAGGTTGAGCGAGAAGAGGATGTCCTCCCGGCTCAGCTCCGGCGAGACGTTGAAGGCGATGATGAATTCTTCATCGCCGACGGAGATGGCGCAGAACCGCTGCGCTCCCAGCTTTCCCTCGAGAATCGGATCGAAGCCGGGATCGCTCGGATCCATGACCACGATCCCGTTCTCGATCACGAGCTCGATGGGCTTGTAATCCTTGGGCACGGCGATGTGCAGCGCGCCCTCATGCGACTCGCCGAAGCGCCCCACCAGCTCGTAGGATTCTTCGCGGGACTCGTACACCCGGCCGCCGGTGATGCCCAGCTCCTCGCGAAAATTGGCGGCAATGGTGCCGCCGATCTGCTCCACGGTCGTGGATGGCGAGTCGGTGGTGTCGATCTCTTCGAGCGTGCGCTCGACCTGGGTGAGTAAACGCTTATAGTCCATTCAGTTCTTGCGTGCGTGTTCGGCCTGAATGCGATCGACGCGCTCCTGTTCCCAGTGATCGCGGTCGGCATTGGCCTCTTCAATGGAGCGATACTTGCGCACTCCGCGCGGCATCCGGAGTGGACCGGCAATCGGTCCGAGACTGAGGACGGCACGAATGCGGCGACCGAGAGGCACGTCGCCCTTCATCGCCCACGCCTCAGGCATGTCCTCGACTCGTTTGTATTTCCAGACCGGCATGACTCCTCCGTGAGCGAAAAACGCTGCCTCAACGCCTCCGCGTCGCCTCTGTCCTTCGGCCGAACCGTCGATCCAGATCCAACATGACTACTGCAACTCTACCCCATCGACCTCGTACGGCGTCTTCACCCCCAGCGCCCCCAGGACGGTGGGGTAGATGTCGGCGATGTAGGGTGCGCGGGGAGTGGTGAGCTTGCGGTTGATGAAGAAGATCCCTTTGACGATCTCGGGATCGACCGAGCAGTGGTCGCCGCTCCAGACGTTCTTGTTCGACTCGAAGACCGCTTTCGGCACTCCGCCCAGCGAGGTCTGCCAGGAGACGCGGTAACCGTCGTTGTTCATGACGAAGAGGTCGGGAATCATATTCGGGTCGAACTTGCGGTAGGCCTCTTCCCGCGTGACCACGCGGCGGACCGGATGCGCGCCGTTCTCGGGGTCGACCATGGCCACCATCTTCGTCTTCAGCTCCTGCTTGAGCGCCTCGTACGCCGGTCCCGGCTCCACGATGCCCTGGGCCTCGCGGCCCTTCACGTTGATGTAGACCTCCCCCAGGCCCATGGCATAGGCGCGGGTCTTCGACCAGTCGACGTTCTCCCAGAACTGGCCCTGATCGAAGAGCATCTCTACGTTGCGGTCTTTGACTTCCACCCCCGTCTTCAGGGTCATGTAGCCGTTGAGGACCAGCCAGGTGTTGTAGTGGACGCTCTTGCGGAAGGAGGCGAAGCCGTGATCGGAGGCCACCAGCAGGAGGGCGTGCTTCTTCTCCGCGGCGGCCATGGCATCGCCGACGATGTCGTCCATGAGCTGATACGCCTTCAGCAGCGCGTCTCCCCACTGCGCGGCCAGCTTCGGGTCATACGCAGGATGGGTCGGATCGACGATGCGCCAGAAGACGTGCCCCACGCGATCCGGGAACTCGAAGCACTGCACGACCAGGTCGTCGTCCTTGGCCAGTTGCGCGTTGAAGATCTTCCGCGACTGGGCCACGGTCCACTCCATGTCGTCCCAGAAGATCTGCTCGGTGGCGAACCCCTCGGAGATGGCCCAGGTGTCGATCTGCCAGCCGATGGTCTTGTACGGACCGACCTGGCTGGCCAGTTCCGGAGCCCAATCCGAGGGCGCCGAGACCTTGAAGCCCGGTGGCAGCTCGCGCGGATCGAAGTTGATGGGCGAGAGATACAGCTTGATCTCCGGCTGCACCGAGAGCAGGTGAAAGCGGCTGATGCCGTGGATCTTGATCAGCGGATTGAAGGGAAAGACGAAGTCGACCCAGCCGGTCCACTCCCCTGCCTTCAGCGCGTACTTTTTCCCGCTGACCTCGATCTCGACGGAGTTGCGGTCCTCCGCCACGGTCAGGGTCATGGGGATGGAGATGTAGGGGGGCTCTTTGAAGAGCTTGTTCGGGGGACCGACGATGCGGGTCTGGATGACGCCCTTGTTGTCTTCGAGCTGCACGACTTCGATGGAGAACTCGTTCGCACCGCTGCGCTGGAAGTCGAGCTCGGAGGTGAAGTAGAAGGGCTTGCCGACGCGTGCGGAGATGTCCGGGACACCGAGACCGGCGAGCATGTGGCCGCCGTGATCCCCATGACCGAAGTCGGTGGCGGGGAAGGTGACGGGCACGTGGACGATGGTGGCTTTCTTGCCGCTGTTCGCAGCTGCTTCCCAGAAGGGGATGCCCTGCCGGCGGTTGACGACTCCCGGCCGCGTTTCGGGGATGAATTTGCCGACGGCGTAAAAAGCGGCCGAGCCCAGGCCGAGGGCCAGGAGGGCGGTGACGATCCCGCCGATGCGGCGACCGCGCAGGAAGAGCAGCGCGGCCACGATCCCGAAGAGGAGCAGGAAGAGCAGTCCGGCGAAGGGCGCGTTGCGGCCGCCGAAGAGGAACGGCTCGGTGACTTCATCGAAGGCGGCGAAGACCGGGAGGTAGGTCTTCGGGTCGCGGCGCAGAAAATCGAAGATGCCCGTGCGGCCGGGCTCGATGCCGGTGCTGAAGGTCGACCACGACACCGGCGTCTGCGCGGGTGTGGTCGGAAGCAGCGGACGGAACGTCCCATTGGCCCGTAGCTTGGCCAGATTGGGCAGCTTCCCCTCATTCATCCACCGCTCGGTGTACCCGGCATCGACCCCGTCGAACCCGACCACGATGACTTTCTGCTGGGCGGAGAGAGCGAGGGAAGCCAGGGCCACCACGAGGAACGTCAGTCTTCTGAACGACATGCGGAGGGCATGATAGCCTCGGTTTCCTCGTCGCGTCTTTCGGTCTTGGTCTTCTTTCTTCGGTCTTCGGTCCGGTCTTCGAGTCGTCGAGTCTTCAAGTCGTCGAGGGGTCCGGAGAGCCCCACAGTCTCATAGGAGCGAGTCGTCGAGTCTTCGAGTCTTCAAGTCGTCGAGGCGTTCCGGAGAGTCTCACAGTCTCATAGGCTGTGAACCTAGGCGACGGCTCGAAGACCCGGCGACTCGGCGACTCGAAGACACGCGGGCAGGCACTCGTCTTGGATAGCATGAAGCTCAGGAGTGACACGATGAACTTTCGCCATTGGACCCAGGTTGCGATCGCCGGTGCGGTCTTGTTGTCAGTCGCTTGCGGCGGGGAGAAGCCGGCAGGCGGCGTGGATGGGGGCGGGGACAAGAACCGTCTCGTCATCGGACTCAAGAGCAGTCCTTCGAATCTCGATCCCCGGGTCGGCAACGACAACGCCTCGGGACGGATCTTCGATCTCTGCTGCCGCGGCCTGGTGCGCGTCACCCCGGAGATGGATTACGCACCCGATGTGGCCCAGAGCTGGGAAACGCCCGACGACCGGACCATCATCTTCAAGCTCAATCCCGCGGCGAAGTTTCAGGACGGCAAACCGGTCACCGCGCAGGACGTGAAGTGGACCTATGACTCGCTCATGGCCGCCGGCTTCGCCAGCGCCAAGAAGTCGGGCTACTCGTCCGTCGAGCGCATCGAAGCGGCCGACGCGCAGACCGTGATCTTTCACCTCAAGGAGCCCAACGGCGGCCTCTTCGACAACCTGACCCTGGGCATCCTGCCCACGGGGACGAACACCGCCGACGCCAAGACCAAGCCGGTCAGCACCGGACCGTATCGCGTCGTCAACTTCAAGACCGACGAGAGCGTGGAGTTGGAAGCATCCGAGTACTGGCATCTAGGCGTACCGAAGATCAAGACCGTCTACGTGAGGGTCATCCCGGACGCCACCACCCTGGTGCTGGAGATGCGCCGCGGCTCCCTGAACCTGGAGGTCAACCAGATCCCGTTCGAGAACGTCGGCGAGTTCGAAAAGAGCGCGAAGCAGCAGGTGGTCAAGAAGCCCGGCTCGGTGTGGCAGTACCTGGCCTTCAATCTCAAGGACCCGATGCTGTCCAAGGTGCAGGTGCGTCGCGCCATCGCCCACGCCATCGACCGCGAGAAGATCGTGCGCGATCTGCTGCGTGGCCACGGCGTGCCGACCGACACGATGTTCGCGCAGGGCCACTGGGCCCGCGCGGAGAACCTGCCCACCTATCCGTACGACCCGGCCCGCGCCAAGCAGCTCCTGGATGAAGCGGGCTACAAGGACCCGGACGGAGCTGGGCCGCAGCCCCGCTTCACGTTGTCCTTCAAGACCTCCCAGGATGCCGAGGCGAACCTGCGCGCGCAGATGATCCAGCAGATGTTGCAGGAAGTGGGCGTGAAGGTGAACATCCAGACCAGCGAGTTCACGACCTTCCTCGACGAGGTGTCGAAGGGCAACTTCCAGATGTACTCCCTGAGCCGGAACGGCATCGCCGACCCCGACTTCTATTACGTGATCTTCCACTCCAAGAACGTGCCGCCCGAGGGTCAGAACCGCGGGTACTACAACAGCCCGAAGGTGGACAAGCTGATCGCCGACGGCCGGGCCACCTTCGACCGCAACAAGCGCAAAGTCATCTACACCGAGATCCAGCGCACCGTGCAGGAAGACCTCCCCTACATCTCGCTGTACCACCAGGTGAACGTGGCCGTGATGGACAAAGGCCTGCAGGGATACACGATGTACCCGGCCGGCTTTTGGCTGGGCGTCCCTCAGATGAGCTGGGCCCCGTAGTCTGTAAGGACGTTCACCACAGGCCTGACCGGCGGAAGCGGACCGCCGTTGACCAAACAGG
>JBDTOZ010000916.1:0-2141 GCA_039932995.1 Acidobacteriota bacterium
ACGTGGGCCTGGAGACGTTTCTGTTGTCGCGCCTGCGCTCCTGACCCTGGGGGGGGACGATTCACCACAGAGGCACAGAGTCACGGAGGAAAACCAAGACAATCATTTCTCTCTGTGTCTCTGTGCCTCTGTGGTGAACGTCTCCCGGGGATAAACTACGAAAAGCATGACCGCCGATCGCAACGCCTGGCGCGCGCTCTTTGCCGCGCAGCTCGGTTGGATGCTCGACGCCACCGACTTCCTCCTCTTCAACTTCGCCCTGCTGTCGATCCGCGCGGAGTTCAAGCTGACCAACCAGCAA
Organism: Acidobacteriota bacterium; assembly: GCA_039932995.1. Classification (GTDB taxonomy): domain Bacteria; phylum Acidobacteriota; class Thermoanaerobaculia; order Gp7-AA8; family Gp7-AA8; genus QHVT01. The sequence continues at coordinate 302 of JBDTOZ010000916.1, forward strand.
GTGACGCTTCCGGTGATGTCCGCGCTGATCGCCAGCGCTGTCGGCGGCATCGTGTTCGGGCGCATCGCCGATCGCTTCGGCCGCGTGCGGGCCATGAGCTTCAGTATCCTGCTCTACTCCCTGGCCACCGCGGGGATGGCCTCGTCGCAGAACCTCTGGCAACTCGTGGCCTGGCGGGTGCTGGTGGGGTTGGGGATGGGCGGGGAGTGGTCGGCCGGCTCGGTCCTGGTCGCCGAGACCTGGCCCGCGAAGCATCGTGCGAAGGCGATGGGCATCATGCAATCGGGATGGGCCATCGGAGCGCTCATCGCCGCCGCGCTGGCCGCGCTCGTGCTGGAGCCGTTCGGCTGGCGTGTGCTCTTTCTGCTGGGAGCCGCGCCGGCGCTCCTTGCCTTCGCCGTGCGCCGTACGGTCGAGGAGCCGAAGATCTGGCGCGAGCGTGTGGAGACCTCGCGCTGGAGCGAGATCTTCAGTCCCGAGTATCGGAGACGGGTGATCCTGGCCACGCTCGTGGCGGCCAGCGTCCTATTGGCGTTCTGGGGCGTCACCACCTGGCTGCCCGCGTTTCTGGCGACGCCCGTCGCCGAAGGAGGTGCCGGCCTGACCATGACCAAGGGCGCGCTGTGGCTGATCGTGCTGCAGGTGGGAGCGTTCTTCGGCTACATCACCTTTGGCTGGTTTGCGGACCGCATCGGCCGTAGACCGGCCTTCACCTTCTTCATGATCGCGGCCACCGTGGTCGTGCCGCTGTTCGCCTTCGGCGCGCGCTCGACAGTCACCTTGCTCCTGGTCGGTCCGCTGGTGGGCTACTTTGCCCACGGATATTTCTCGATGTTCGGGGCCATGCTCGCGGAGCTCTTCCCCACGCGCATCCGCGCCAGCGCGCAGGGCTTCTGCTACAACACCGGCCGGCTGGTCTCGGTGGCTGCACCGCTGGGCATCGGAGCCGCGGCCACAAAGTACGGCCTCGGATTCGCGATCGCCTGCGACGCCGTCTTCTTCGCCCTGGGGGCCGCGTTGATCTGGCTCCTCCCTGAAACGAAAGGCACGGAGCTGTGATCGAGCTGAGCGCCGACCTCGGCGAAGGCTCGCCGGACGAAGATGAGCTCTGGCCGCTCATTCACCGCGCCAACGTGGCCTGCGGCGGGCACGCCGGCGACGAGCACTCCATGGCCGCGGCCGCGGAGCTCGCGCGTCGTCACGGCGTGATTCTCGGTGCGCACCCGTCCTACCCCGACCGCGAGCACTTCGGCCGCAAGTCGATGCGGATGGAGCCCGCCGCGCTCCTCGCGTCGTTGATCGCGCAATTGAAGGCCCTCCGCGCGCATGCGGGCATCCGGCACGTCAAACCGCACGGAGCGCTCTACAACGACGCCCATCGCGACCTGAAGCGAGCCCGCGTGATCGTCGAAGCCATGCAAGCCATCGACGCGATGCTGGCCCTGGTCGCCCCGGACCACTCCCAGATGGCCGCCGCCGCGCGCGAAGCCGGCCTGCCGCTCATCCGCGAAGCCTTCGCCGACCGCCGCTACGAGCGCGACGGCTCGCTGACTCCAAGGAGTGTTGCCGGCGCCACACTGACGATCGAAGAAGCCACCGCGCAGGCCGCGCTCCTGGTGCGCGAAGCCGTCGTCATCGCCCGCGACGGAACGCGCGTTTCCGTCCCCTTCGACACCCTCTGCCTCCACGCCGACCTGCCCGGCGCCCCCCAACGCCTCCGCGCCATCCGCGCCGCACTGGTTTGACAAAACCACCCCCGTCAGCGACCATCGTCGCCCTTCCCGCGAATCTTGTGGTGTAGCTCAGTTGGTAGAGCGCCGGATTGTTAATCCGGTGGTCG
>JBDTOZ010000917.1:0-4830 GCA_039932995.1 Acidobacteriota bacterium
TCACCCGGCACCTTTACGATTGATTACATTGATTTATTGTTGCGGCGGCCCTAAGGGGCCGCGAGCGAGGCTCCCAGCCCTTGCTTCAACCTTGGGTTTGCGGAGCGCCGCGCCCTTCGCGCAAACGCGCCACTTCGTCGCCGGTCAATGCACGGGTCTGGCCCTCCGGGAGGTCTCCCATCGTGAGATCGCCGAGGGCCACGCGTGCCAGGGAGATCACTTTGGCGTCCAGTGCTTCGACCATGCGCCGCACCTGCCGGTTGCGTCCCTCGGTGATGGTGATCTCAAAGACCGTCTTGCCACCCGGATCGCGGAGACGCGAAACGAGGGCCGGCCGCGTGGGACCGTCGCGCAGCTCCACGCCGTCGCGGAGACGCTGCAGTTGCTCCTCGGGGAGATGCTTCGAGGCCTTCACCACATACGTCTTCGGGACGTGATACTCCGGATTGGTCATGCGCTCCGCGAACGCCGTGTCATTGGTGAGGATCAGCAGTCCGCTGGTGTCGAGATCGAGCCGGCCCACGGGGAAGAGATACTGTTCCCGATCGGGCAGGAGGGCGTAGATCGTCGGTCGTCCCTCGGGATCGCGATACGTGGTCAGGTAGCCGGCCGGCTTATGCAGCAGCAGATAGACCGGCGCCGCCTTTTCGACCGCGCGATCATCCACCGTGACCGCGTCGCGCTCCAGGTCGATCCAGCGGTTGGGATCGCCCTCGACGCGGCCGTTCACCTTCACCCGTCCCGCCCCGATCCACTTGCGGGCCTCGCTGCGTGAGCCGAGGCCGGCCTTCGATACGACGCGCTCGAGCGTCTTCAGTGGCCGATCGCCGGCAGGAGGCGCCTTCGGAGAAAAGGTCGCAGGGCGCGAGCCGCGGCGCGCAGAGGATTCCCCTTCGACACCGCGCTCTCCTGCCCCCCGGGCCTTGGCTCCCGCGCCCTGTTTCTTACGGTGCAAACGTCAGCTCCATCGTGTCGCCGATCTTGATCCGTTCGATGCTCGCGTCCGATTTGCGCACCCACACCTCGTGCACGTCGCCCGTGTTGGCGTCGGTGAAGCGATAAAGATTCGACGGTCCTTCGGTGGAGACCAGCAGCGGGACGCTCTCCTTCTTCTGCGGGTCGAAGACGACCGTCACGCGTTGAAAGACGCGGCCCCCATAGGGAGGCGCGTCCTCGGCTTTCCAGCTCCCGCCCTGGCGGCGTTTCCACGTCACGCCCTGGGCCGTCGTTTCCGCGAGCCATTCCTCGTCGTTCGTCGTGAACTGCACCTTCTCGTCTCCGGGAGTGGTGCGCGTCACCTCTCCTTCGGCGTGGATGCGGCGCTCGTCCAGCACGAAGCGAAAGTGACGCGCGGAGCGAAGCCAGAGCAAGGCCTCGTCGTAGGTCCCTTTCTGCAACGCGGGCACGCTCGTCTGGGTCACCGCGGGCGGCGGCGTGATGGCCGTCGTCGTGGAAGGCGGCACCGGGGGCGCCGGTGTTTCGGGCGAGCAGGCCGTCATGAGCATCAGCAGTACGAGGCAGGGGACGATGGGAAACGAGAGACGACGTCTCTCGGCCGAAGAGCAGTTGGAAGCATCGACTGACATGCACTTACTTTAATGTCACAACGATCCGAAATCTCCGTGCTACATTCGTGGCCGGAGCCAATTTCCATGCGGGACAAACTGTGGTGGTGGGTCGCCCTCGGGGCGGCAGCCGGTTGCATCGGCTTTGGGGTGACGCAGCTTCCTCTCTTGCGAACGGACGCCGTACAGCAGGCCAGTCTCCTGGCTCCGCCGTCGCGGCCCGCTCCGCGTGTGACGTTCCCGCCCGAGCCGCCGCCCGCGGAGCCCTCGCGGGACGTGCCCACCCTCATCGAAGCCAGCAACGAGCAGACCGATCTGCGCGTACAGGCGCTGGCGCGCGAGATGGCGGACATGTGGACCCGCGACCCCGAGCAACTGGTCGTCTCCATCGACGACGCGGCGCGCTCGACCCCGAGCGCTCCCTCGGTCACGCTGCTCCTGGCCATCGCCCATGCCGAGACCAACGGCATGATCCTCGACGTCTCCGAAGCGGGAGCGGTCGGACTGGCACAGGCGACGCCCGTGGCGTATCGCGAGGAAAAGTTCGACGGAAAACTCTTCGTGACCGCGGACTATCTCATCGGCTCCCGCGCCTACATCATGAAGAAACCCCTCGGCGACGCCGACACGATCGCCTCCATGATCGTGGAGAAGGACACGCCGGCGCGCCGCAAGAAGGCCACCCGCCTCCTGGCCTCGGCCCGTCAGTTGCGCCGCGAAGGCATCGACGAGCTCGACCTCCTGTCCCCTTACGCTTCGAAGCGCTATTACACGCGCCTGGGCGAGATGGACAAGCACAACAAAGCCGTGCTGACGAAGCTCGGCAAACTCCTCGAAAGCGGCTCGCGTGCGCAACTGCGTACCTTCCGCAACGAGGTGCGCACGGAATACCGGGCCCTCAAGCAGACCCAGCTCGCGTCGTGGAAAAAGTATCAGGACGAGCTGATCGCCAAGCGCGACGCCATGCTGGTCAAGCACTTCCATCAGGACGCCAAGTCCGTCAAACGCACCATGGCCTACGAGGCCAGCGAGTACCTCGGCGAGAACCTCGATGACCGCTTCTCCGCCAAAAGCATGTCCCGCTTCCTGGTCCGCCATCTCGACCGCAAGAGCATCGAGGCCCGCAAGCTGGCCAAGTCCGAGAAAGACGTGGAGCGCATGACCGCCGCGCTCTACAACGGCGGCTCGCACAACGTGAAACGCATGCTGGCCGGCCTCATTCGCACGCTCCCCGAGACCGAGAAGTACATGAAGAAGGTCCCGGCCACGCGCCGACGCCTCGACGGAGTGATCGCCGGCATGCCGCTGGGCGAGGGTCAGGTCAGAACGCTGCGGTGAACGTCAGGGGCGCTGACCTTGCGCCCCGCGCCCCGACCCACCCGTGATCAACCTGGCTCCGCGCTGGTAGGTGAGGTAGGCCCAAGCCCATTGGGTGATGACCAGGAAGCGGTTGCGAAAGCCGATCAGGAAGAAGATGTGGATGAGCAGCCAGGCCATCCAGGCGAAGAAACCGCCGAAGTGGAAGCGGCCAAAGTCCGCGACCGCGGCGGCGCGGCCGATTGTGGCCAGCGAGCCCTTGTCGTTGTAGCGGAAGGCCCGCAGCGGTTGGCCGGCCACGGCGCGCTCGAGATTGAGGGCGGTGTGCTGGCCCTGCTGGATGGCCCCGGGCGCCACGCCGGGCACCAGCGAGCCATCGCGCTGCACCACGGCCGCGAGATCGCCGAGGACGAAGACGTCCTTGTGCCCGGGGATGGTCAGGTCCGGCTCCACGAGCACGCGACCGGCGCGATCGAGGGGGACGCCGAGCGTTGCGGCGAGGGGCGAGGCCTGCACGCCGGCGCCCCAAAGCACGGTGTGCGTGGCGATCGCGAGCTCGCCGAACCGGACTTCGTGATCGTTGACGTCCGTGACCACGGCGTTCGGGATCACCTCCACGCCCAGCGCCACCAGTTGCTTCCGCGCGCTCTCGGAGAGATCGAGCGGATAGGGAGGGAGGACGCGCTCCTTTCCTTCGATGAGGATCACGCGCGTGCTCTCGGAGCGGATGCGCCGGAAGTCCTTGATCATCGTATGCCGCGCGATCTCGGCGAGCGCGCCGGCCAGTTCCACGCCCGTAGGGCCGGCCCCGACGACCACGAAAGTCAGCCAGGCCCTCTGCCGTTCCGGGTCGGTCTCCAGCTCGGCAGCCTCGAAGGCCAGCAGCACGCGGCGTCGGATCTCCAGGGCGTCGTCGATGCTCTTGAGGCCAGGGGCGAAGCGCTCCCATTCCGGGTGAGCGAAATACGAATGCGTGGCACCGGTGGCCACGACGAGCTGGTCGTAAGAGAGCGTACTGCCGTCCTCGAGGCGCACCTGCTTCGCGTTTGGGTCGATGGCCACGGCTTCGCCGAGGACCACGGACACATTCTTCTGGCGCCGGAGAATCGAGCGGATCGGCGCGGCGATGTCGCTGGGATTGAGGGCGGCCGTGGCCACCTGGTAGAGCAAGGGCTGGAAGAGGTGATAGTTGTGACGGTCGAGAACCGTGACCTCGGCGTCCACATGCTTGAGGCCGCGGGCGGTGTAGAGGCCGGCAAACCCGCCTCCGATGATGAGGATGTGCATGGTTCGGGGCGCGGAGCGCTGGGAGACGTCGCAGAAAAGGATGCGACGCTCCGGTACTCGGGGCCGCCGCCATCCTACATGGCTCCGAACCTCGCTGCGAACTCTCCGACGATCCGGCGCATGTCGGGGAGGAGCTTGGGATCGAGGATCATGCGATCGAGGACGTTCTGCAGGAAGAGCTCGTCCGCCTCGTCTCCCGGAGTTTCGCCGCGCTCGATGGCGTCGAGCCAGAGCAGCGGATCGCCGTCATAAAAGGTCACCAGGATCTGCACGCGGGCGAAACTGGCCGCCAACCCTCCGGTCAGCCAGCGGGGCGAAAGGTCCAGGATCTCGACGGGGACTTCGGAAGAATAGAAAGGCAAACGGGACTCCTCGACAAAAGTATTCACTGAAGGAGTGACACCCGGAGGTAATTCCCTACCCTCGGTTCCTTTGTTCGTGGATGTGGGTGTTGCTGGTTGCTGGTTGCTGGTTGCTGGTTGCTGGTTGTCTGGTTGCTGGTTGCTGGTTGTCTGGGGTGCTCGTCCTGGACGGACGCGCCTCGCAGAGTGCAAGACGCTTTTCACGAGAGGGTGATCCGAGCTCGGACACCGCAAGCAACTAGCAACTAGCAACTAGCAACTAGTCGAGCTTCAACATTGTTTCTGTAGAATGGTCGTAT
>JBDTOZ010000918.1:0-2880 GCA_039932995.1 Acidobacteriota bacterium
CGGGTGTGGTCACGACAGGCGGTTCAGTTCTCGAAAGTTTGTTCTTCCCACCATGGGTCATCGCTCGTCTCATGTCTCCGGCGGGCCGCGTTGCAAGTGGGTGGCCATGCGGCCGATTGCCGCCGTTTCGGGCAGTGTCGTCGAGTCGTCGAGTCTTCACGTCTTCGAGTCGTCAGGTCTTCGAGTCGTCAGGTCTTGGCCTCACAGTCTCCCAGCGCGGCGAAGCCGCTCTGATGCCGCCTACGGCGGCCTGGAGTTTGGCCATTTGTCGCGGGAAGTGCGCCGGGCAGAATGCCCGCGCCCCCTGGCCATCGCGCCAAGGCACTTCGGTTAAGGGGCCGCGGGCATCCTGCCCGCGGTGGACTCGAGTCTGTGGCCAGCGCCGCCGCCCGTGCCGGTGCGCGGCACGAATGTGGCTATTGGAGACAGGCACGTCCTCGTCGCGGAAGAGCTCGTGCGACACGCTCGTGAAGATGCCGAGTCGGTGGGCGGACCGGTGGAACGGGGATTGGAGGAGGAGCCGATGATCCACAAGCTTGCCGGTTATCTCCGCGGGCTGATGCATTTTCGTTCGGTGCGGGGAGGGAAGCCCTTTCGGATCGACGGCAGGTTTACCTTGCAGCGCCAGCACGGCGAGCTCCACATCGCGGAACGCGCGCATCTCTGGCCGGACGTGAAGATCTCCATCATCGGCAGTGCCGGGTCGCCCGCCACGGTGCGCATCGGCCGGAGTTGCACCATCGGGGATCGTACGCAGATTCACGCCTGCCGGTTGGTGTCCGTGGGAGACCGTGTACGCATCTCGTGGGACGTGACGCTCCTGGAGAACAACTATCACGCGAACAGCAGAGGCCCGATCCGGATCGAGGACGACGCCTGGATCGGTTGCCGGGCCATCGTCCTCGGAGGAGTGACGATCGGTCGCGGCGCTGTCGTCGCGGCGGGTGCGGTGGTCACGAAAGACGTGCCGCCGAACGCCGTCGTGGCCGGCAATCCCGCTCGGGTCGTCCGCGAGCTGACGGCGGAACTGCGCCAGGAGTCAGGAATGATCGCTTTGCCATGACCGCCTTCCATCACGAGCTCAACGAGCAGATGATCCGGGAGCAGATCATGGCGCGCGGGATCACGGACCTCCGCGTGTTGGAAGCGATGCGCGCCACCCCTCGTGAACGGTTTGTTCCGCCCCGCCTGCAGGCCTCGGCCTACGACGACACGCCCCTCCCTCTGACTCGCGAACAGACGATCTCCCAACCGTTCATCGTGGCGCGGATGACGGAGATGCTGCAGCTCCGCGGTCACGAAAAGGTCCTGGAGATCGGCACCGGCTCCGGCTATCAGACCGCGGTGCTGGCCCGGCTGGCGAAGGTTGTTTACAGCGCAGAGGTCGAGTCCGAGCTGGCGGAGTCGGCGCAGGGGCTTCTGGCGGAGCTCGAGCTGACCAACATCGTGCTTGGCACCGGTAACGGCGTGGAACTGTTTCGGGCGCACGCCCCCTTCGATGCCATTCTGTCCGCCGCCGCGCCGGAGCTGCTCCCGGAGGAGCTCCTCGATCAACTGGCTGAAGGCGGACGTTGCGTGATTCCGGTTGGACCCGCCGATCTCCAGCATCTCTGGCTCATCGAGCGCGTGCAAGGACGCCTGAAAAGGCAACGACTGGATGCGGTGAGATTCGTGCCGCTCCGCGAACACGCGTGAAGGCCCTTTGCCCTTCACTCTCAGCCGGTGAAATGGCAGCGACTCGTGCAGGTCTCCTCGATGGTGACTCGGACCAGGAGCGGCAACTTGCCGACCAGTTGCTGCCAGATCCAGACCGCGAGCACCTCGGACGTGGGGTTGCCGAGGCCTTCGATGTCGTTGAGCAGGTAGTGGTCCAGACGGTCCACGATCGGGTCGACGACTGCTTTGAGGTCCGCGAAGTCCATCACCCATCCCAGCCGCGGATCGATGGGTCCGCGCACGGCCACTTCTCCCTTGAACGAGTGTCCATGGATGCGACGGCACTTGTGGCCCTCCGGAACGTTCGGGAGGAAGTGAGCAGCCTCGAAGCGGAAATCCTTGACGAGCTCCACGTGGATGTCGGACATGAGCAGCCTGCAACGATATGCTACTGGCGTGCATTTGCTGAATTGGGACCACCCGGCTTGGTCTCGACGCCGTGAGCTTCTTAGCGACTGGCCACTCTTTTGCTGTCTGGACGGTTCGACATGAGCAATTTCACTGCAACTGAATCCGAGCGTTCGCTCGGGACCATCATCAAGGACCTGACCGCGGACCTCTCCCTGCTCCTCCGCAGCGAGATCGCGTTGCTCAAGCTCGAGCTGAAAGAAGCAGCGGGCAAGCTGGGGGGCGGCGCCGCGCTGCTGGCGGGCGCGCTGTTCCTGGGTCTCATCGGCCTGGCCTTTCTCTTCGTCACCATCACGCTGGGCATGATCGCCCTGGGACTGCCGGCCTGGCTCTCGTCCCTCATCGTCACGGTCGTGCTCTTCGCGGTCGCGGGCGTGCTGGTGATGATGGGCAAGAAGAAGCTGGAGGGTGTCGACTTCGTTCCCAGCGAAGCCATCGAGCACATCAAATCCGACATCGACACGCTCAAGGCGGACGTCGCGCGGGTCAGGAGCAGGTAATGGCAGACGACCAGAAGGAACACATCCAGCGGGCCATCGTGCGCGCACGCGACGGAGTGGGCGACCGCATCGATGAGCTCGACCGCCACGTGCGCACGAACCTCGATCCGAAAACGCTGGCCCGCAGCTACGCGCCCCACCTCATCGCCGGTGGAGCCGTGCTGGGCGTCATCGTCGGCTTCGGCCTCCCGAAAGTCTTCCGCAAACTGATCACCTGGGGCGTGCCCATTGCCGTCATCGCCGTGACTCTCAAGAA
>JBDTOZ010000919.1:0-1846 GCA_039932995.1 Acidobacteriota bacterium
GGTCAGTCCCGTCACGCCCGGAAAGTGGCGGATAAAGAGCGGGGCAAGTAGGCCAGCTAGTGTGGTGTCTCACAAATAGCTATGCGTTATTCGACGCGATGAAGGCTCGATGGCGAGTCGACGCGACGAGGCGATGCGGTGACATCGCTGAGGAGCGGCGGCGAAGCAAGCGAGTCTTCAGCGTGCCGAAGAATGCATAGCTATTTGTGAGACACCACACTAGAGACTGCACCATGCACATCGTCATTCCCGACGACTACCAGGACGCGGTTCGCCACCTGCACTGCTTCGCGAAACTGGCTGGGCATGAGGTCACGATCTACAACGACACGGTCCGTGATCCCCACGCGCTGGCGGAACGGTTTCGCGATGCGGATGCACTGGTCCTGATCCGCGAGCGGACGGCCATCGACGAGGCCTTGCTGGCGCGGTTGCCGCGCCTGCGGCTGATCAGCCAGACCGGCCGCGGGACGGCGCACATCGACATCGAAGCGTGCAAGCGCCGCGGCGTCAGCGTGGCGGTCGGCACCGGCTCGCCGGTCGCTCCCGCGGAGCTCACCTGGGCCTTGGTGATGGCGGCCATGCGACGCATCCCGCAGGAAGTGGAGCGCCTGCGCGGCGGAGCGTGGCAGGGGAGCGTCGGCACCGCGTTGCGCGGACGCACGCTCGGCATTTGGGGCTATGGAAAGATCGGGACTCTCGTGGCCGGCTACGGCCGCGCGTTCGCGATGAACGTGCTCGTGTGGGGAAGAGAAGGATCGCGGTCACGCGCGTCGGCGGACGGCTTCGCCGCGGCGTCGAGCGCCGGGCAACTGTTCACAGAAGCCGACGTGCTGTCGCTGCATCTGCGGCTGATCGCCGAGACCGAGGGCATCGTCACCGCCGCGCACTTGGCCCGAATGAAGTCCGACGCGTTGCTCGTCAATGCCTCGCGCGCGGAGTTGATCGAACCGGGCGCGCTCGAGACTGCGTTGCGCGCCGGCCGTCCAGGCTTCGCCGCCGTCGACGTCTACGAGAGCGAGCCGATCCTCGGCGCGGCGCATCCGCTGCTCCACATGGACAACGTCCTCTGCACCCCGCACCTCGGCTATGTGGAGCGCGATAGCTATGAGCTCTACTTTGGTCAGGCGTTTGATCACGTGATCGCGTTCGCTGGCGGATCGTGAATGGTTGCTGTGTTGCTGGTTGCTGGTGAGGGGCGGGGGTCGCGTGAGACCCGCGAGCAACCAGCAACACAGCAACCTTGCCTCACCTCCGGTACAGGCTGCCAAGCGTTCCGGGACACGCCGCGTCACCTGCCGCGTCACCCCGGCCCACTTCGTCGAAGGTTCTGCGAAGCGTCCGCCCACTCGGGGTGGTGACGGTTTACGTGAACGCGCCACGATCGAACACGCGCATCGTTGTTTTCCCTTTCGTGTGGTGAGGTCATGGCGTCGTGCGAATCGCCGAATGTGGCCTCGCGTTCGATGGCCATTGCCATCGTCCGCCCGCTCGGCCAGGTCAGGGTCGCAATCAATCCTTTTTGCAAAGCGGCAGGTCTGGATGAACCACCGAAGGAGATTCCGAACCACGCGAGCTATGAACAGGATAGGCAACGACTTGAATCGCCGCCGAATAATCATGGGCCAACGCGACAGTCGCAGCGTCGACAATCGTAGTAGCGCAGGCAGTATCAAAGTAAACGGCGATGTTAAAGGTGGCATCGATCGGCAAGGCGGCTGCGCGCAATCTGTCGGCCGAGATCCGAGTACAGATGGCGTTCAGGTGGTGCTCAAGCGTTGCACCTTTCATCTAGTCCTGAAAGAAGCGAAGAGCTGAGATGAGAAAAAGGTAGAGACTCGAAAAG
>JBDTOZ010000920.1:0-4615 GCA_039932995.1 Acidobacteriota bacterium
GTTTCGTGCGAATGCTGCCGGGCTCATCGACCAGGTCCGGAGCAGTGGTCGTCCTGAGATCGAACTGCTCCGGGACGTTCGCGAGGCCGAGGACCAGATCGCCGCCGGCGCTGAGCTCTCCAATGGTCACGCCAAGGCGGAGTTACGGAGACGCCTCATCAAGTGAGACCGCGCTCAGCCCTCACCCCACACGTTCGATGACGAATCGCACCTCGTAGTCGTCGACCGTCACGACGGTTGCGGCCTCGCGTTCGAGGGGAGAGAGCGTGGTGATTTCCACGGCCAGGGTCTCCTCCGCGAGGTCGTCGCGATGGGCGCGGAGCGCTGACGCGAGGTCGTCCGGCACCTCGAGCCGGAGGCGGATGCGATCCGTGATCTCGAGCGCTCCCTTTTTCCGCGCCTCTTGGATGAAGCGCACCAGCTCCCTCACGCGGCCCTCGGCGATGAGCTCCTCGGTCAGCTCGGTGTTCAATGCCGCGAGCACGCCCCCGCTCTCGACCGCGAAATAGCCGGCCGGACTGCTCACGGAGATGAGAAAAGCATCCGGCTCGAGGAGGACGGTTCTCTCTCCGACGCGGACCTCCGTCGTCACGCCGCGATGGACGTTGTCGACCACCATGTACGGATCGATCTCGCGGAGCGCGAGGGCCAGCTTGGGGGTGTCCTTGCCGAGGATGCGGCCGGCCACGGGGAGGTTCGGGCGGATGGCGTAGGAGACGAAGCGGGTGTTGACGTCGAGCAGCGTGAGGCGCTTCACGTTCAGCTCGCGGAGGATGAGCGGCTCGAGCCGGAGCAGCGCCGCGCGCTCGCTTTCGTTGCCGGCCCGCACCATCAACTCGGGCAGCGGTTGGCGCACGCGAATCTGTGCCTGCGACCGCGCCGCGCGTCCCAACTCCACCACGCGCAGCACCAGGTCCATGTCCGCGAGTAACCGCTCGTCCACCGCGGCCGGGTCGACCTCGGGCCAGTCCGTGAGGTGCACCGACTCCGGCGCCTCCGGCACGCGGGTCCGCACCAGTCCCTGGTACAGCTCCTCGGCCAGGAAAGGCGCCATCGGCGCGATGAGCTTGGCCACCGTCACCAGCGTCTCGTAGAGAGTCTGATAGGCCGCGCGCTTGTCGGCCTCGTCGGCCGACTTCCAGAAACGCCGGCGGTTGTTGCGCACATACCAGTTCGACACGCGGTCGATCACGAACGACTGGATGCCTCGCGAAGCCGTCATGGCATCGTAGCGGTCGAGCGCCGCCGTGGTGGCACTCACCACGCGCGCGAGGTCGGCCAACAGCCAGCGATCGATCTCCGGCCGCTGGTCGAGAGGGACACGCGTGAACAGATCAGGCTGGTCCAAGTTCGCGTAGAGCTCGAAGAAATGGTGCGTGTTCGAGAGCGTCATCAGGAACGCGCGGAGTACCTCGGTCACCTTCTGTTCATCGAAGGCCTTCGACTCGCCGGGCGGCCCCGAAGAGTAGAGATACCAGCGGAGCGCATCGGCGCCCTGATGGTCGAGGATCTTCCAGGGGTCGACGACGTTCCCCCGCGACTTCGACATCTTCTTGCCTTCGCGGTCCGTCAGCAGTCCGAGCACCACACAGTTCTTGAAGGCGGGCGAGTCTGGGAACCGATCGGCCAGAGGACCGGGACGGCGCCCGTCACCGCCAGTGTCGGTGAGCAGCGCGGCGATGGCGTGGAGCGTATAGAACCATCCGCGCGTCTGATCGACCGCCTCGCAGATGTAGTCCGCGGGAAAGTTCTCGTAGAACTCCTCCTGATTCTCGAAGGGGAAATGCCATTGCGCATAGGGCATGGCCCCGGACTCGAACCAGACGTCGATCGTGTAGGGCACGCGGCGATAGGTACGTCCCTCGCGCTCGAACGTGACCGCGTCGATGTGGGGGCGGTGCAGATCGAGCGCGCTGAGATCGCGGCCGGCGAGCGTGCTGAGCTCGGCCACGCTGCCGATGCAGATCTGGTGGCCGTCCTCGCTCTGCCAGATCGGCAGCGGACAGCCCCAATAGCGCTCGCGGGAGAGCGCCCAGTCGATGTTGTTCTCCAGCCAGTTGCCGAAGCGGCCCGTGCCGGCCGAAGGGGGAACCCAGTTGATCTTGCGGTTGTTCGCCAGCAACTTGTCCTTGACCAGGGTGGTGCGGACGTACCAACTGTTCTTGGCGAAGAAGAGGAGCGGCGTGTCGTCCCGCCAGCAGAAGGGATAGGCGTGCGTCACGCGGCCGGACCGGAACATCTCGCCGCTGTGGGTGAGCGTGCGCGTGATGAGCGGGTCGGCGTCCTTGAAGAACAGGCCGGCCAGTTCCGGGGCGCCTTCGGTCGGCGTGACGGGCCGGAGCTCGGGAACCATCCTCCCGTTCAGATCGACGCTGAAGAGTGTGGGCAGTCCGTAGCGAAGACCGTACTCGAGATCCCCGTAGGCGGGAGCGATGTGGACGATCCCGGTGCCGTCTTCGAGACTGACGAAGTCGTCGGCGATGACGCGCCACGCGTCGCTCAGATCCATGTCCGTGGGAGCGCGTCCGTGGAACAGCGGGTCGTAGTGCAGACCGGTGAGCTCTTCCGCCGAGAGGGTCCGGAGCACGGTCCACGTTCCCTCGGCGAACGTGGCTGCGGCCAGCGACTCGGCCAGGACGTAGAGCTCGCGCGGACCGTCGGCATGGGCATGACGGGCCGGTGCCTCGACGAGCGTGTAGGTGGCCCCCGGTTTCACGCAGAGAGCGACATTGGCCGGAAGCGTCCAGGGGGTGGTGGTCCAGGCCAGCATCCAGACCGGCCGCTCCTCGGCCGCATCGACGACACCGCGGCGCACCAGTTCGTCGGAGCGCAACCGGAACTTGGGCCAGATCGAAGGATCGTCGACCTCGTCGCGCATGCCCAAGGAGACCTCGTGATCGGCCAGCGACGTGTTGCAGCGCGGACAGTGCATGGTGGTGCGGTAGGCCTCGTAGAGAAATCCGCGATCCCACAAATCGCGCAGGATCCACCAGCACGTCTCCATGTAGTCGTTGGTGTAGGTGATGTAGGGATGCTCGAGGTCGAGCCAGAACCCGATGCGCTCGGTGAGCTTGTTCCAGTCGCCGATGTAGCTGAAGACCGATTCTCGGCACAGCCGGTTGAACTCGGCGATGCCATACGCCTCGATGTCCTGCTTCCCCTTCGAGCCGATCTTCTTCTCGACCTCGACCTCCACCGGCAACCCATGCGTATCCCACCCCGCCCTGCGCAACACGCGATGCCCGCGCATGGTCTGATACCGCGGATACAGGTCCTTGAAAGACCGCGCGGCCACGTGATGGATCCCGGGCTTGCCGTTGGCGGTGGGAGGGCCCTCGAAGAAGACGTAGGGGGAGGAGGAGGGGCGGTGGGCGATGGACTTGTCGACTGTTCCGTGATTGCGCCATTGCTCTAAGACTGCGTATTCCGCCCCACGATTTAGCATAACGCACCAACTCGTGAGTAAATGAAAAGGCTGGTTGAGCGCTTCATGCTAGTAGACGACACCTGCAACCTGCCCTGAGGGGCCACTTGTCACGGCCGGTAGCCAGCCCGGCTTGCTTCGCTCGATCCGGACCAGGAAGTTGTCAAAAGTGACGTCGGATCGTTCCCCTTTGGGGTCTATTGCAGGCACAGCCTTGTCAAAGCAGCGATCGAATCGCGCAGGCTTCTCTGTGCGTGAAAAACTGATCTCGGACAAGTCTCCTCCGGGGCCTGGTTCAAAGCAGATCGTCTGTCCCCGATATTTGAACGAGCCCATGTGCGGATGCACATCGACCGAGTCTGTATTGACGGCGAGCTGGTAGTTCTTGGATGCAGCGGCCACCTTCCAGTGTGAATGTAGGATTTCAACGATCTTCTGTCTAGATAACCCACGGTCATAGGAATAGAGGCAAAACACTCGTGATACGACGATGTTACGCTGCTTCACCTTTCTCTTGGTGGCTGCCCAGAATACATCCAGGTTGCTGTTGTCCCAGGTGGTGAAATCCGAGATGACGCGATATGAGTCGCCGCTACGTAGTGCCAGCATCTGCTGTGACAGTATGTCGTCCGCCAAAGCCGACGGAGTCGGCAGCTTTAAATCGTAGGCGCCACCGGCCGGCTTTGCTTCCGCGAGAACCTTTGCGATCTTACTTGTATGGTCAAGCAAGGTAGACACAAAATGCACAGACACGCTGTTTGCCGCCAGATTGTTGGACTCAATGGCGGTGATGTCGTCGACTATCGTTTGCAACCGCTCACGGATGAGCTGATGAGTGAGGTCTTTCTTGTTTGCATCTCGGAAGAGCGCCTGCAGAGTCGCCGGGAATCGCCGCTTGGCCTCGTCGCTATTTATCGCGATCAGCCGATTCACTTGCTCTTCCATATGTTTTCGCGAAGCTCTCAACTCATATCCAACGCCAACGATACCGGCGCTGATTAATGCAACGCCTATATGCGAGAGAAAGAGGCTTCGGAATGCGGCTTGGTCACGGTGAGAGCCTGAGTAGTTTATGCAGATGATTCCAGCCACAGTGATTGAAGCCGCAGGCCACACGGCACCGACGAACTTCTTTAGCCTCCCCCGCAGAATCTGTGGGTCGTTAGCGGTAGTGGCGGTCGCTGTGGAAGG
>JBDTOZ010000921.1:0-5257 GCA_039932995.1 Acidobacteriota bacterium
CTCACTCATCCGGACCGGGCCAAGATGCGCCGGGACTACGTGCTGCGGCGCATGCTGGAAGAGAAGTTCATCAAGCCGGAGGAGTACGCGCAGGCGGTGGGGTCGCCGCTGGTGCTGGGAACGTTCAAGGAAGAGGCCCCCCACGTCGGAGCCTACTTCACCGAGGAGATCCGGCAGTCGATCGAGAACGACCCGCGGTTCGGGGTGGAGAATCTCTATCGCAGCGGGTTGAAGGTCTATTCGACCCTCGACCTGACCATCCAGCAGATCGCCGAGGGGGCGTTGCAGCGGGGACTGCGCCGCTTCGACAAACGTCGCGGCTTCCGCAAGCCGGCGCGCAACCTGGTC
The DNA here is from genome assembly GCA_039932995.1 of Acidobacteriota bacterium. GTDB lineage: Bacteria > Acidobacteriota > Thermoanaerobaculia > Gp7-AA8 > Gp7-AA8 > QHVT01. Next base: position 349 of record JBDTOZ010000921.1, read on the forward strand.
ACGGAGGGCCTCGACCTGGAGGCCTATCGCGATCCCAGTTGGAGCAACGAGGCGTACGCGCTGGACAAGCTCTACCCGGCCATCGTCATGGATGTGACCAAAGACAGCGTGAACGTGCGTCTCCATCACGAGCGCATCGATCTGCCGGCCGCGGCCTGGGCCTGGACGAAGAAAAAGACCATGGACGGCGTCCTCAAACGGGGGGACCTCGTGCACGTCCTTCAACAGGAAGACGCGAAGACCAAAGGGGTCTCCTGGCGGCTCGACCAGATGCCGGTCGTGCAGGGAGCCGTGGTCGTGCTGGACGTGAAGAGCGGGGAAGTGCTTGCGTTGGCGGGAGGCTACGACTTCCAGCAGTCGAAGTTCGACCGGGCCGTGCAGTCGCGCCGCCAGACCGGCTCGTCGTTCAAGCCGTTCGTCTACGGGGCCGCGTTCGAGACCGGACTCACGCCCGCCGACACGCTCTTTGATGCGCCGGTGGCCATTCCGGTCGGGAACAAGATCTACGCACCGAAGAATTACTACGGCAAGTACGCCGGCATCGTCACCATCCAGCGCTCGCTCGAGCTGTCCATCAACGTGCCGGCGGTGAAGACCTACATGATGACCGGGGGCGACCGCGTGGTCGATTTCGCGCGACGCTGCGGCATCACCTCCGATCTGCCGAAGTACCCTTCGCTCTCCCTGGGCGCGGCCGGCGTCTCTCCGCTGGAGATGACCGCGGCGTACAACGTGTTCGCCAACAACGGTGTCTACGTGAAGCCGCGCTATGTGCGCCGGATCTCGGACCAGACGGACCGCATCGTGGACGAGCAGCCGCCGCAACTCTCCGAGGCCACCTCGCCGCAAGTGGCCTACGAGCTCGCGTACATGATGAAAGGGGTCATCGACCGGGGCACGGCGTACGCCGCGCACACGCTCGCGGATCCGCTGGCCGGCAAGACCGGCACGACCAACGGCTACACCGACGCCTGGTTCATCGGCTTCTCCCCCGAGTTCACGGTCGGCGTCTGGGCGGGCTACGACGATCCCTCCAAGTCCCTCGGCGGAGGCGCCACCGGAGCGGACGTCACGCTCCCGATCTGGGTGGACATCTTCAAGCAGTTCGAAGAGAAGAAGCTGCGGGCGGCCAAGGAAGACTTCGAGGCCCCGAACGGGATGACCGTCGTGCCGATGGACCTCTACACCGGCCGCCGTGGCACCGGCCCCTGCAGCCGCGTAGTGATGCAGGCCTTCATCAGCGGCCAGGAGCCCGACAAGGACTGCAACGGCTCATCGGTGCAGGTCAGCAAGCTGCCCTACTACCTGCAACGTCCGTTCTACACCCCGAAGGAAACCGAGCCGACTCAGCCCGCCAATGACGCCTCGGCCCAAGCAGGCGAAAGCGCCGAATCCCCCGCGCCGGACGCCCCTGTGCCGACCGACACGTCGGGGTGAGTTGCCGCTTCCGGTCTTCTTGTCTTTTTGTCTTCGCGTCGTCTTCTTCGCGTCTTCGCGTCGTCAAGTCTTCGAGTCGTCGAGGCTCACAGGCTCACAGTCTCATAGGGTCGGCGGCACGTGCGTCTGTGAGACTGTACTGTGAGACTGTGAGACTGACCTCCTCGCGAGGGGATTCCTCGTCGCAACGGGCGCGCGGCGCAGGCGAGGACGCCTGCGGGCCAGCCGGCGGGACGCCAGCGCTCCTCGGCGAGTCCGTGGTCGTCGTACACCACGCCGGATCGTCCTGTGGAATGAGAGCGTCCTCGTGGAACGCCGGCGTCCTCGCCGGCTGGCCTCAGCGGCGTCTCGCCGCTGAGTCTTCGAGTCGCGTCGACGCGTCTTCAAGTCGTCGAGTCTTCAAGCGGTCGAGTCTTCGAGGTCGGCCGCGTTCCCCTCGACGACTCGACGACTAGAAGACTCGACGACTCGAAGACGGGTCCGGCCCGGTAAGGCCTACCGAGCGGCCGGCACGTAGCGCGTGATCATCTCCACGATCTTGTCGCGGGTGAGGGGTTTGCGCATCCAGGCGTTGGCGCCGGAACTGGGGAACATCTCCTCGAGGGAGCGCTCCGGGAGGTCGGAGATCAGGATGATCGGGATGTCCCGTTTGTTGGACTGCGACTTGAGCACTTCGCTGAGTCGATTGCCCTTGATGCTGGGCAGGTTCACGTCCAGGAAGATGATCTCGGGCGTGCTGCTGGCGAGGACATGGTTGAACTCGATCCAGCTCGAGGCGGTGAGCACAGTGCAGCCTTCGCGCTCCAGGAGCGCGCGGCCCAGCTTCAACACCAGCGGGTTGTCATCGAGAATCAGAACCGTCACGTTCGAGAGAGCAGGCATGTGCTTTCAATTCACTTTCGTACGGGGTAACCGGAGAAAGGACAACCGGCGCACATGATACTCTCTCGCTCCTCATGAGCGTGTCTGAAACCGGCGCGCCCCGCCGCTTCATGTGGCCGGCAGACTACTACACCGGCCCCTCTCCCCGGGCCGTGCTCCCCCGGGGTGTGACGTATGGCTGCGGTGCGGCCTCTCTCGTCGTCCTGGTGGTGGTCTTTGCCGGCGGAGCCTTCCTCGCCTCCGGAGGGATGGCCCAGTTCATGGACTTTGCCCTCGGCATGACCATGGGAGACGTTCGGGGCATCTACGCCAAGGACGTCACGGCGGCCGAAAAGCAGGAGCTCGAGGACGCCATCGAGGCGTTGCGCAGTGATCTCCGCGACGGGAAGGCGCCGGTGACGAAGCTACAGCCGGTGCTGGAGGCGCTGCGCCTGACCATGGCCGACGGCAAGATGAGCCCGGCCGAGGTGAAGCAGGTCGCGGCGGCGGCACGAAAAGCGAAATGAACGGTTCCCACGATCCATGTCCTTCAAACTGATCTCTCCCTTCGAGCCTCAGGGCGACCAGCCCGAGGCCATCCGCCAGCTCGTCAGCGGAATCCAGGCCGGTGAGCCGCACCAGGTCCTGTTGGGCGTGACCGGCTCGGGCAAGACCTTCACGGTGGCCAAGGTCATCGAGGAGATCGACCGGCCCACGCTCGTCCTCAGTCACAACAAGATCCTGGCGGCGCAGCTCTATCAGGAGTTCAAGAACTTCTTCCCGGAGAACCGGGTGGAGTACTTCGTCTCCTATTACGACTACTACCAGCCCGAGGCCTACATCCCGCAGAACGATCTCTACATTGAAAAGGAGATGACCAAGAACGACGAGATCGACAAGCTGCGACTCTCGGCCACCAAGGCCATCTTCGAGCGCCGCGACGTGATCATCGTGGCCTCGGTCTCCTGCATCTACGGCATCGGCGAGCCCAGCCTTTACTACGGCATGCTGCTCTTCTTCGAGCGGGGCGTCGACAAACCGATGACGCAGTACCTGCGCAAGCTGACCGAGATGCAGTACGAGCGCACCCCGTACGACCTGGCCCGCGGCAACTTCCGCGTGCGCGGAGACGTGCTCGAGCTATGGCCCGCCTACGAGGACGACGCCGTGCGCATCGAGTTCTTCGGCGACGAGATCGACAAGATGACCCGCATCGATCCGATCACCGGCAAGACCTCGGGACGTACCTACGACCGGCTGGCCATCTACCCGAGAACGCACTACGTCACTCCGCGCGACCGCCTCATGGAGGCGATGGAGAACATCCGCACCGAGCTCGATGAGCGCGTGGCCGAGCTGCGCGCCAACGATCGCCTGCTGGAAGCCCAGCGCCTGTCTCAACGGACGCTCTTCGACCTGGAGATGATCGCGGAGCTCGGCTATTGCAACGGCATCGAGAACTACTCACGCCATCTCAGCCAGCGCAAGAAGGGGCAGCCGCCTCCGACGCTGATCGACTACTTCCCGAAGGATTTTCTGCTCGTCGTCGACGAGTCGCACCAGACCATCCCGCAGGTGCGGGCCATGTGGGGTGGAGACCGCGCGCGCAAGGAGACCCTCGTGGAGTACGGGTTCCGCCTGCCCAGCGCCATCGACAACCGGCCGCTTTCGTTCGAGGAGTTCCAGGGGAAGATCAAGCAGGCCCTGTACGTCTCGGCCACGCCCGCCGCGTACGAGCTGGAGAAGACCGGCGGTCTGTTCGCGGAGCAGGTCATCCGCCCGACCGGGCTGCTCGATCCGACCATCGTCATCCGGCCCGTGAAGGGGCAGGTCGATGACCTGATCGGCGTGATCCGGGAGCGCACCGCGAAGTCGGAACGGGTCATGGTCACGACGCTGACCAAGCGCATGGCCGAGGATCTAACCCGATACTTGATGGAGCTGGGCATCAAGGTGAACTACCTCCACTCCGACGTCGAGACGATGGAGCGCATCGCCATCCTGCGCGACTTCCGGCTGGGCGTGTTCGACGTCCTGATCGGGATCAACCTGTTGCGCGAAGGACTGGACGTGCCGGAGTGTTCGGCGGTGGCCATCCTCGACGCCGACAAGGAAGGGTTCCTCCGTTCGCAGACCTCGCTCACGCAGACCATCGGCCGGGTGGCCCGGCATCTCGAGGGCACGGCCTATCTGTACGCCGACAAGATCACCGACTCGCTGCGGTACGCCATCGACGAGACCACGCGGCGCCGCGCCCTGCAGGAGAAGTACAACCAGGATCACGGCATCGAGCCGGCCTCGATCATCAAAGCCGTCGACTCCGATCTGGTGCGCATGGCCAACCTCGATTACCTCGACGTACCGATGCCCGGCCAGCGGGCGAACCTCGGCCTGGAGAACGGCGAGGACATCGACAAGGCCATCTCCCGCCTGTCGAAAGAGATGAAGGACGCCGCGAAAAACCTCGACTTCGAGAAGGCCGCCGAGATCCGTGACCGGCTCCGCGAGCTGAAGGAAATGCGGATCTTCGTCTAGCCGGCACGGCCGGCGGCGCTGGTTGGCCTAGCCTTGGGCACGTGCGGTCGCTCCGTCGGTGCGTCCTCGCGAAAAC
>JBDTOZ010000922.1:0-22586 GCA_039932995.1 Acidobacteriota bacterium
CCATCACCAACGTCAGCGGGGGCGGTTGCGCCGCGCTGCCGTGCACGATCCCCAGTCTGGCCTCCGGCGCGAACGTCATCATCACCGTGACGGCCACCATCGACGCTGCCGGCCCCTTCGACAACAGCGCCAGCGTCGCGGCCACGGAGCCCGATCCCGACGGCTCGAACAACACCGACAACACCGGCAACAACGGCACGGCCGGAGTGTCCGCCGACGTGTCGGTCGTCAAGACGTTGACCACCGGCGGGCCCTTCACCGTGGGCGACTCGATCACCTACACGCTCTTGGTGGCGAACGCGGGCCCGTCGACGGCCACCTCGGTGCAGGTGACGGACACGCTCACGAACCTGACCATCACCAACGTCAGCGGGGGCGGTTGCGCCGCGCTGCCGTGCACGATCCCCAGTCTGGCCTCCGGCGCGAACGTGACCATCACTGTCGCCGCGACCATCACCGCCAGCGGTGCATTCGACAACAGCGCCACGGTCTCCGCGACCGAAGCGGATCCCAACCTCACCAACAACACCGACAACACCGGCAATGACGGGACGGCCACAGCGCCGAACGGGACGGCTGACCTGGAGATCACCAAGACCACGCCGGCGGCCGTGATCGCCATCGGCGCGACGTTCGACTACACGCTCGTGGTTCAGAATCATGGTCCGTCCACCGCCACCGGCGTGACCGTCACCGATCCGCTGCCCGCGAACTTCTCGCTCGTCTCCGCGACGGCCACGCAAGGAACCTGCAGCGGGACGACGACCGTCACGTGCAACGTCGGTACGATGCTGAACGGGGCCTCGGTCACGATCACGATCCGCGGGACCGTCAGCGCCCCCGGCACGCTGAGCAACACCGCCACGGTCAGCGCCAACGAGCCCGATCCGACCCCCTTGAACAACGTCTCCAGCGTGGACGTCGCCGCCGATGCCGGAATCCCGTCCTTGAGCGGCCTCGGACTGCTCATGCTGGGACTGCTCCTCGCCTCCGCAGGCCTCGTGGTCATGCGCGGGCGCTGATGCCAGAGAAGGAGTGGTGTGAGGAATCACACCACTCCTTCGAAGCCTGGAGTGGCTGCGCCCGATGTGGCCACGGTCGCGTGCTTCGCACCGGTTACCCTGATGCCGATGTCGCCGAGCCATCTCCTGCTCTTCGCCGCCACCGAGTTGCTGCTGTCGATGTCGCCGGGGCCGGCGGTATTGCTGGTCGTGTCGCAGGGCATGCGGCGCGGGTTCCGGAGCTCGCGGCGCGGCGCGGCCGGGATCCTGAGCGGAAACGCCCTCTACTTTGCGCTGTCCGCGGCCGGTCTGGGGGCGTTGCTCCTGGCCTCGCGGCGTTTCTTCGACGTCCTGCAGATCGCCGGGGCCGCGTACCTCGCGCTCCTGGGATTGAAGATGCTGGTGAAGCCGGCGCGCATTGAGGACGGGGAAAGGAAAGAAGGGGATCTGGGCGCCGGTGCGTTCGTGCAGGGCCTGCTCACCCAACTCTCCAATCCGAAGGCGATCGTATTCTTCACCGCGCTGCTGCCGCAGTTCGTCGACGCCACCCGGCCCGTAGCCCTGCAGTTCGTCGTCCTGGGCGTGGTCTCGATCCTCGTGGAACTGCCGGTCCTGCTGCTCTACGGCTACGCCGCGGACCGCGGTCGCGCGCGCTATGCGCGATACGCCCCGCTCGTCGAACGACTGGCGGGCGCGTGCCTGATCGCGGCCGGAGTGAAGCTGGCGGCCATGCGAGTGTGAAAAGGGCCGCTGTCGCCAACACTCAGCCTGGACACGACACTAACCTACCGCGGCTGCCGGCCGTCGAAACAGCTCGGGAGTGACGGGCCACTTCTCTCGCGGCGGTGTGGCGGACGCGGGCGCGTCATGAGACGGATCGAAGGTCTTCTTTCGATCGGCCACAAAGGCAGCGAGTTTCTGCTCGGCATCGGTCCGGCGGTGAGGATCTTCGGAAAAAAGAATGTCCAGCGCCTCTTCCGTGATCGCGAGAATGATGTTCCTCGAGCGCCTGAAAGGCCGTGACGGATCGTCCCCGAGATGCCATGAAATGCGGATTCTCAGGTTCCCATCGCGCGTATAAAAAGCAAAGTCAGATTGAGGAAAGACGCGCTTGAGGAAAAGCCATGAGTCCTGGGAGGTCATGATGTATCCGCGTTCCGCGACGTAGCCGAAATGCGTCTCATTGGTGATGCTGACCAGACCGTGCTCGACATCCACGCGCGCATTGATCTCTTGAACGTCGGGATGCCACGTTTCGACCACGACGATGCGTCCGAGCAGCATGGCATCTCGCTCGTCGAGGCCGGCCGCCGCGAGCTCGTCTCGAATGATGTCGAGCGCGATTCGATCGTCACGACGTGCCCAGGGTGCCGAGACGACGAGATCCCACTGGTCCAGACCGTCGCTGGGGAGAAAGGCCGCAAATAGAGCAAACCCGCCCTTGCGGCTGGAGATCGACGCCTCCACTTGCTGTAGGGCTCTCACCCAGTCACTCATAACCTTCTCAGTATCGCTTCTGAGGCAACGATCATCAACTCTGTTTCCTTCCGGCCGCTGCTACCCACGGGACGGTAACGCGTCTCCGGATCCCATACCGCCACCACCGACCATTCGACGAGCACCTCCCGGCGGATGACCTCCTCTCGTCCGGAGAGTCGCAGGAGAAGGGGCAGTTTGTGGGTTTTGAAGGTGACCAGGCCTTCGAATTCCTTAGGCGTTTCCGGGAACTCCTTCCAGCCGAGAGTCTTGCAGATGCGTGCCTTCAACGCGATCTCGACTGCATATCCGGCCAGATATCTCGCCCCGTCATAACGTTTCGTGGTGCAAAGAGCCTTGGCGTCGTGCAGCCGGGCTCGGGCAACCCGTCGAAGATCGGCGACCGAGATCATTCGTCATTGATGATAGCGCGCGCTCGGTGCCCGGGAACGCCCCCTATCCGAACACGTCGCGCTTGAGGAAGAGCGTGTAGGCGACGATCAATGCGCCCACGGCCCAAGAGCCGAGCAGGAGGATGCAGAAGGTCATGGACATGCCGTCGTAGGGCGGGGCCTGGCCGGTGTAGTAGTCGGCCAGGGGCAGGGCGCTGACGAACAGGTATTTGCCGGCGGTCCAGTCGGGACTGATGCGCGTGAGGATGGTGCCGCCGATGAGGGAAGCCAGCATCGTACCGATCGAGGCGGCGGACGATTTGAAGATCACCGAGAGCATGAGGGCGATGGCGGCCACGGTGAGGAGTGCATACCACTCCAGCCCGTAGGCCAGAAGGGCGTCTTGCCACAAGGGGAGTTGGCGCACCTGGTCGAGGTTGAGGGACTCTCCGGCGAATTGAAAGCCGTTGAAGGAGGGCGCGTCCCAGCCGCCGGCGGGCAGCACGGGCGCCGTGACGGCGTACGACAGCACCCCTCCCAGGAGGAGGGTCAGTGAGGAGAAGAGCCAGAGGGTGAGGAGCTTGGAAGTGAGGATCTTCCACCTTCGCACGGGCCGGGTGAGTAGCAGCTTGTCGGTTCCCTCCGCGTTCTCGGCCGAGACGATGTCGCTGCCGAGAACGGCCACGAGCAGGGGCAGCAGCAGGAAGCCGGCGGCGTTGGCGAACGTGCGCACGACCAGGGGCGCGGTGGGTTGTTCGGGGTTGATGCCCCGATCGAGGTAGAACTGCAGGCGTCGCACTTCGGCCCGCATCGACCGCGCCCACGATTCGTTGATGCGGCCGCGGCGCAGCCGGTTCTCGGTGCGGGCGATGCGCTCCTGCAACTCGGCGCGCCAGTTCGCGTTGCGCGATTCCTTCAACTGCCGGTACTGCGCATACGAGATCATCGTCAGGATCACCAGCAGGATGGCCATGACGATGGCGAAGCGCCGGCGGCGCAGGAGCTTGAGCGTTTCGTTCTGAATGAGTGGGAGCATGTCGATGTCCGCGCCACACTCTATCAGCGTGTCTCGAGCAGGACAGGAGTGGCACCGACGCGCGAAGGCGCGTCCCCCAATTTGGCCCCGGGCTCGGCCCGGGGAAGGCGAAGGTCAAGGTACTGCGGCCGCGAAGGCGGCCGCCACAAGATCGCGCGTCATCGCGATCTGCCAAAGTTGGGGCGACCGCCTTCGCGGCCGCACCACGCTCACGCTGGCGTTCCCCGGGCCGAGCCCGGGGCTAGATTGTGCCGAAGCGCCTTCGCGCTTCCGGGGCAGGTGGCGGCGCGGGACGCGCGGCAGAAGGTTTTCGCGAGGACGCACCGACGGAGCGACCGCACGTGCCCAAGGCTAGGCCAACCAGCGCTGCCGGCCGTGCCGGCTAGGCCAACCGGCGCTGCCGGCCGTGCCGCCTAGTCCACGCTCTCTCCGCCGGTCGCTTCGAGGAACATCTCTTCGAGAGTCTGGACGCGGGGGCGGGCGTGGAAGACGGCGATGCCGCCGCTGGTGAGGGCGGTGAGGATGGCCGGCGTCTCCGATTCTTCGATGGGGAGGAGGAGCAGGTCGCCGGCGACGGTCAGCTCGTTGCCGCGCTCGCGAACGATGCCGGCGGCGCGCTCGGCGTCGTCCACGCGGATCTCCATGGCCCGCTGGTTGGAGATGAGCTCGCGGACGGTGCCGCTGCGGAGGATGCGGCCCTTGTGGATGATGGCCACGCGGTCGGCGGTGAGCTCGATCTCGGCCAGCAGGTGACTGGAGACGAAGACGGCCAGGCCGTGCTCGGCGGCCAGGGAGCGCAGGAGCTCGCGGATCTCGCGGATGCCGGCGGGGTCGAGTCCGTTGGCGGGCTCGTCGAGGATGAGCACGCGGGGATTGCCGAGCATGGCCTGGGCGATGCCCAGGCGCTGGCGCATGCCCAGGGAGTAGGTGCCGACGCGTTGGTCGAGGCGGTGAGAGAGGTTGACCAGAGCGGCCACGCGCTCGATCTCGGTCCGTGATGCGCCGAGCATGCGCGCGAAGTGCTCGAGGTTCTCGCGGCCGGTCATGAAGCGGTAGAGGTCGGGATTCTCGACGATGCAGCCGATGCAACGCATGGCCTGCTCGAACTGCTTGCGCACGTCGAAGCCGCAGACGGTGACGCTTCCGCGGGTGGGCTTGATCAGTCCAACCAGCATGCGGATGGTGGTGGTCTTCCCCGCGCCGTTCGGTCCGAGAAAGCCAAAGACTTCTCCAGGCCTGAGGTCGAAGGAGGCGGAGTCGACGATGGTGCGGTCGCCGATGACTTTGGTGAGGTCGGTTGCGCTGAGTGCGCCGTTCATCGCGGTCATGCTACCTTGCCCGACCAGCATGCGCCGGTTTCGATTGTGGTACCTCCCGCTGTTCGCGGCTCTCCTCGCGGTGGTCGCCTTCGGGTACGGGTTCGTGGCCTACCTCCGCGGCGATCGGGGCTCCCCCGTCAACGATCTCCCCGCCGCCCAATCCCCCGCCGCCGCCCCCTCGGTGATCTCTCCGGTCATCCTCGGCGACTCCTTGGCGCGCGGGGCCGGCGACGAGCGCGGCCTGGGCATCTCCGGACGTCTCGACGCGGAGCTGACCCGTCGCGCCATTGCCTCGCGCCGCACCTACAACATCGCCGTGAACGGCGCGCGCACCCCCGATCTCCTCCGCCAGCTCCAGTCGGCGAACGTGCAGCAGGTATTGCGCGAGGCGAACGTGATCATCGTCTCCATCGGAGGGAACGACCTCTGGGGCGGGACGGACTGGCGCAGCGCGGCACCGGGCGACGCGGAAGCGAACATGACCGCGGTGCTGGTGCGCATCGAGGAGGTCGTGAAGCTCATCCGCGCTCTGAATCCCCGTGGACGCATCTTCTTCATCGGCCTCTACAACCCATTCGTCAGCACGCCCGAAGGGGCGCAGCTCTCCTCGCTGGTCAATCGCTGGAACGCCCGTCTCACGGAAGCGTTCGGCAACGACGCCAACGTCACCGTCGTGCAGACCGCGGATCTCTTCTCCCACCACGATCGTCTGTCAGCCGATCGCTTCCATCCGGGAGGAGAGGGCTATCAGTTGATCGCGGAGCGAATCGCCGAGAGCCTGTGAGGAGGTTGCTGCGTTGCTGGTTGCTCGTGGTGTGAGGTTCGTCGCTCTTCGTGACTGCGATCGCCTCACCGAACGCTACAGGCCGCCCCGATCAACGCCTGTTCAGTGCAACCCTTCGGAGCAGCCTCTGGTCAGGGGTCGTACAAGGTTGGCGATGAGACCGATCGTAGCGGGCCGGTCGGAAACATTCATTACATTGACGATGATATCGAACGGTACACCTGCGAGGACCTTCGCATGGGGAAGCGTTACCGTAGCCACGATCGGCGACTCTGCAGGTTTATGTAGCGGTTCGGCAGACGCCATTGCGCATCAGACTGCGAACACCAGGAGTAGTGTGTGCTTTCTCATCGCTTCTAGAGACCTCGCGTACGCGCTGCGACCCGGAAACCTGTCCGTACCGAGCACCGCCGCAGACATGCCCCGTCACCCCGTCAAGGCGACTTGACTTTCTCCCGATTGGAGTTCGCTCTACGGGCGCCTTTCTCGGCACCTCCGCGAACGCCGAGACTTCCGGTCGCTAGTGCTGTTTGATAATACGCCTCAGCGAGATCATAAAACTTCCCGGACGAAGCATCGTCGCTATGCGGATCCTGTGCTTCATAAAGAGCGGCATCGGCCGCAGCCTTCCACAGATAGGGAAGCGACGGTGATGCAGAAAACCGCTCCGCCGCGGCGAGAAGGGCCGGAAGATCGTCTCTGTTCTTGAAGCGGCGATAGAGCAACAGCGCGTAAGGGTAGTAACTCGAATCTGGATGGAGCTCGACGATTTCTCGAGCGAGAGCGACTCCGACCTTCGTCGCTGCGAAGGAATTGTCAGACCACCGACCGCCGGCGGTCTCCTTCATTCGATTCCACAAGACCTCATCCTTGCCGAGCGGTACGAAACGTTCCAGGTGCGCGCTGGAAGTGCGAAGGGTGCCCACATAATTGACATGATCGCTGTACTCGTCATCGCGGAATCCCCTCGACAGTTCGAGGGCGATCTCATAGTTGCCCGGACCGGAGAACGAATCGTAGCGTGCCCAATTGGGGATCGAACCGCGATCCCAGCCCGCTACTTTCTGCACTGATTCCCCCGGGGCAAGCTGGACGGACGTAAGCATCTCGTCGTGCGGTTCCAATAGCCATTGATCGTTCTCGCCGCGCTCATGCAGGACCGCCGTACGTCCGTCAGAGAATGTCACCACCAAGGTTGCAACAAGACCTACGGTGGCCGGTTGACTCGAGACGTTCGTGAGAGTGACCACGATGTCGAACGGAACGCCGGCGAGCACCTTCGCGTGGGGAAGCGAAACCGCGGCAGCAACCAGAGGAAGACCACGGCGTTCGGGGGGAGCGGTGTGTGCAGCCGAGACCATCGCGAACTGTATCGAAATCGTCAGAAGGACAAGGGTGCCTCTCATGGTCGTCTCCTTCTCATGGAGTGAACGGGTCGGAGTGTCGCCGGATTTCGAGATACTCGGAATGAAAGACGCCCGTTGGCGTCAGCATGCCATGAAACCGCGCGATTCCATTCGACCGCTGCGCCTCTGATCGCGCCGGGTCGGCGTCCGACAGGAGGCAGTAGACGGCCGGGTTATCGAACGCGGTTGTCGTCGGAGGACAGTGATCGCGCCGACCCCAAACTCCGTTCGTCTTCCATTGATGGGCCAATTCATGCGCAGCTGTCTTCATCGCCCAGAGCTCTGCATTAGCAGCTCCGCCACGTCGGCGCACCTCCTCTTCGATGGTGCCTCGGAACACGTACGAACTGGTTTCGCCAAGAACATCCGAGATCGTGACGCCGGCGACGGTTCCCGGACCTTGGGAGTTGTTCGAGGCACCGATCACGAGCAACTGATGGTTCGGAGCGGTCACCCGGTTGAGGCCATTCTGCGTGACGACGCTGCTCCACTTGTCGGCGAGATCTTGCAACAATGGCTGGTCAAAGGACTGGATGAAGGGAACGGGCACCTTCGCGCCAGGTGTCGTGCCGTCCGATAGATAGATGTACTCGGTGAATGCATCGGCGAAGACATCTCCGGCGACCAGATCGTTGCTGGCGTCGAATGTGTCTGACGCGGTGATTTGGTTTCCTGATAATCCAGTGATGGCATCGCCTAAGTCATCGGGACGCCCACGATCAGGTCCGTAATCGTGAAGTAACGCTTCCCGGCTCACATTGCCGCCCTTGAGGCGCGTTCCCAGTTCCACGATGTACTCGTTGGAACCCCTGCCCTGGGTCACGTCCAGGATCGTGTGGGACTCCATGTACCAGCCCGCGGCGAGGTTTGATCGGTCGAGGTCGGGCGCATGCACCAGGACGATCTGATCCCCGCGGCTGAGCCGGTCGTGAGGCCGGTTCCCTCCGTAGCGATTGCCGCGCACGACGATCGACGTCGCGCCGGCGTTGGCCCCTTGGGCGATGAACATGCCGTTCCGAAGCATGCGTCGCTTTTCGACGTACATCCTCTTCCAGGCCGTGAGGACGCCGCTCTTGTAGCAGTTGTTCGTGGCATCGCACTGCTGCCTGAAGGCGAAGCCGGGAAGGGTCGTGGCTTCGATCTGGTAGTTGTCGCCGGCTGCTCGTCCCGTCACGTTCAGGACCGTGGCGAACCTTCCGCTGCCGTCGGTGGTCACGGTGGTCTGGTCGAGCGCGCCCGGACCGTCGTCGTTGTCCCCGCGCAGGCGCGAGGCCGCGGGTACGTACAACGCCACGTCGGGAGGATCGACGAGGCGGAGGTAGACCGTCTGCTGCGCCATCGGCCCATTCTGATCCGTCACCCTCCCGGCGATGCGAATTCTTCCATCTCGCCCCGGACCGCTCAGGGGAAGGCTCTCCTGCGCATCCGAAAAGTAGGGATTCTCATCCCGCCACCGCTTGATGAGCACCCGCTTCTGCTTTTCATCGGTTGTCGCCGTGAGATCGAAGTCGATGCTCGGGGGCGGGCGGTAGTGGACGGTGATGTCCAGGAACTCGAGGTCCAACGTGTTCTCGAACACGAGCGCGTTGTTCCCTCCGTAGACGTAGCCGGCGATGCCATCAGGGTGATCGGCCCCGATCAACCTCTCCTCTGGAAGAGGGTAGTAGGGCGGGGTGCAACTGAAGAGAGCCACGCCGGTCCGTAGAAACGTGCCGATCAACGAGTCGTTCGAGGCGAACCAGGTCGGTCCGCCATAGAGATGCACGGTCATCGACGCCGGGTCGGTAAATCGCGGCTCGAAGGGAAACCTCAGGTCGACGGAGGTCACGCTCGACAACGGCGGAGTGGGGTCGGCGAACGTGAGGCATCGCACTTCGTCGTGGAGCAGGTTGACGATGAGCTTCGCCGGATCCTCGACGGACGCATAGCCGCAAGCAGGGTTGTTCAACGTCCGACAACCGGCCGGCGCGGTGGAAGGCGTGATGCGCACCGTTCTTTGGTCAGCCCAAGCGAAAGGGGCGTGGCTCCATACGACCATCGATGCCACGAGGAGGGCCCGGAAACCCTTTGCCGCCCGATCGACCATTGCATGTCTCCTCGCAGATCACGAACCCTCGGCCATCCTGAAGGCCGGAAGGGCGGAAATCAAGAGACGTGTAAGTGTCGTCGGAGAATGGTGACAGCGCGCCGTGCCGCTACGCCATCGGTTCGCGGCGCATCGGCTCGACGAGGTTCACTCCGATGTCGAACGGCACGCCCGAACACCGCAACCAACCAGCAACACAGCAACCAGCAACCGCCTCACGGTCGTACGCCGCGGCGTCGCGGGGCAATCGTCAGTTCTGCGCGCCAGGCACCGCGTCCGTGGGTGAATGCGTAGACGGCGGGACCGTTGGCGCCCTGACCGATGACCACGGTCTCGGTCAGCGCGTTGGCGAAGCCGGTGTTCTCGACGGACCAGGTCTGGCCGGCGTCGAGGCTGACGAAGACGCCCAGGTCGGTGCCCAGGTAGAGACGGCCGTCGCGGGTGGGATCGATGGCGATCGAGTGCACGGGGAGGTCCGGAAGGTTGCCGTCGCGCGACGACCAGGTCAGGCCGGCATCGCTGGAGATCCAGACGTGTGCACCCCCGAAGCCGGCGTACGTGGCGTACACGACGTTGGAATGGCGCGGGTCGAAGGTCAGCGAGGAGACGAAGCCATCCCGCGGTTTGACGCGCGGCCACTCCGTCGTGTCGGTGGCCGACGCCGACTGATCGTTGCGCGCGATCTGTCCGTCGGCCAGACCGGCCAGCACCAGCGCGCCGTTGCCCGGTTGCACGGCCAGTGCGGAGACGAGGGAGGGAAGGGCCGTGCTGGCCTTTTCCCAGAAATCGCCGCGGCTGGTGGAGGTCCAGAGGAAACGTCCACCCAACCAGACGCGCTTGCTCTGATTGGGATCGAGGACGAAAGGAGTGACGAACAGGAACTCCTCGCCGGCGATGCCGCGCGTGATCGTCGAGAAACGTCCCGCCCCGTTGTTCGAGCGGCGTATCGCGCCCCATTGCGTTTCCGCGTAGACCCACTTCGGCTCGATGGGATCGAAGGCCACATAGCCGCCGTCGCCGCCGAAAACGGTGCGCCACTCGTTCGGACCATCCTGGATGTCGGTGAAGAGCGTGCCGTTGTCCTGAGCTCCGCCGACGAGCTGCGTCCCGTCCGGCGAAACGGCGCCGTGGTAGAACTGCGTGACGCCGTAGCTGTTGTTGAGCGAGGTGAAGGTCATCTTCGACTCGAAGGCGTCGCAGGGGGCGTTGGTGCCGGTGGCCACCTGCCCGAGGGCGTCGTCGGTCCGGTAGATCCCGCCATCGTTGGTGGCGTACATGCGCTTCACGAGGGCGCCGTCGTAGTGGGGATCGAACACGATGGCGTGTTGGTCGGCGTGAACGAACGAGGGGATGGTGCCGGAGGTCGCCCACCAATACGAGGCCACGCCCCAGTTCTGCCCGCCGTCATCGGAGCGAAACAGGTCGACGCCCCCGGCCCAGACACGATTCGCATCCACCGGATCGACGGCGATCGTGTTGCAGTACCAGCCCATGGTCACGGGATCGTTGAGCTGGCCGGTGCATCGATCGAACGATCCGGTCAGGAGGTTGGAGAGCAGTTGCGACTGGACGTGTCCCGAAGCGGCGGTGGCGCGCGTTTCCCACGAGCCTGCATCTCCGTTGCTGGTGGAGCGATAAACGGCCAGGAAGCTCTGGTTCTTCACGCCCGGCTCGTTGGTGGCGGAGAGCGCGTAGATCACAGAGGGATTCGAGGGGGCGATGGCCAGCGAAGTACGGCCCATGTTGGGCTGGGAGAGGACGGCCTCCCAGGGCGTGTCGGTCTCGCCGCTCTTCGTGCGCCACACCGTGGCCTGCTCGAACGTGCCGCACGAGGCGAAGAGGGTGTCGCCGCTGGTGCCGCCGCGTTGCACGAGATCGAGGCAGCCACCCGTGACGGTGGTGGGCACGACGCGCGACCAGCTCTCCCCTCCGTTGCGCGAGCGCCACACCCCGGTGCGGGTGGCGGCGTAGATCCGCGAGGGATCGTTCGCGCTGATGGTCAAGTCGTTGACGAAGTGAAAGTCGGCGTTGTCGGTGGAGGGCAGCCGGTTCCAGCTCTGGCCCCCGTCGCGGGTGACGAAGATGCCGTCGCCGCGCAGCGGGAGGGCGGTGCCGCGCACGTCTTCGCGGAAGTACCCCTCGCCCGTGCCGGCGTAGAGGATGTCGTGGTCGGTGGGATGCATGGCCAGCGAGTTCACGGTGATGTTGGCCAGATCGTCGCCGACCGGCTCCCACTCCAGTCCGCCCGTGAAGCTCTTCCAGATGCCGCCCGAGACCCCTGCCGTGTACAGGATCCGCGAGTCGGCCGGATCGATGAGCAGCACGCGCGTCCGGCCGCCGATGTTGCCCGGACCGAGGAACCGCCATTTGCCGAGGGGCGCAGCGGGCTCGTCGAGCGTGCGCACGCGCAGTGCGTCCGTCGTGGAGTAGCGCTGCATGCCGCGCATGACCTCGCGGGCGTGCGAAAGGCTGCGGAACGGGTCGTCGCTGCCCTGTTGCTGGAGTGCGCGGTATTCGGCCGCGCGATCGGGATCGTCGGTGCCTTCCTCCCGATCGGAGTCGGGACGCGGAAGAACGCTCGTGCAGGCGGCCGCGGCCAGCAGGAGGCCGAGGAGCAGAACAGTGAGGGGGCGCCGGGTCATGTGAGGTTATCTTATGTGACGATCAGAGGAGGGAAGTGATGCAGCTCGGTAAAGATTCCTGCGCGTGCGGCCACATCATCGATCAACACGACGGCGGACGGGGCGGCCCGTGCAACACCTGCGGATGTTCGGCAGGGGAGCCTCCCACCGCTTTTCAGGTGGGCGTCATCCACTCGCTGCACGAGGTGACGATCAGTCTGGTGCGGCTGGTCAAGGAGATCCAGGCCGCGCGCGGAGCCGGCGGAACGATGAGCCAGTGAGCGATGAGGGCGGTTGGCGAGGTCCCCCGCCAACCGCCAACCGCCAACCAACAACTACGGCTTCACGAACGTCTTGTCATCCACAGCCGGGTTCACTTCCACGCTCGCCAGGTGCATCTCGCCGGCCTTCTCGCCGTTGCGGGACATCACCGTGACCGTGGGGAGGTTCAGCCCGCCGAGGGGTTTCCAGTCGCTGTACTCGGTGACCACTTCGCCCGGCATGGGCTGGCTGGCTTGCGCGACGGTGCGCACGAGGCGGCCCGTGGCCGGATCGACGTACCACGTCACGGCCGTGCCGGCGGCGTTGATCTCCAGGACCTGCGCGTCGCCTTCCTTTGCACCAGCGGTGAAGGTGTACTTCGGATTGTCGAGGTTCTTGAGCACGGTGACCAGCTCGGCGCGCATGTCGGCGAGCTGTGCGTCCTTCTGGGACGACGGCAGGTCCTGCGTGCCCATCGGGGTGATCACGAATGCGGTGTCGGGAGTGATGACGCGGGTGATCTCGCCCATGGGCAGCTTGAGGACGGAGCGCTGCGAGTCGGGATAGCGCGTGACCGACTGCACGTCCGCCTGCATGTCACCCTGCGGAGTCTTCATGGTCATCGAGCCGGTCCGGCCGAGGGTCTGGAGCGCGCTGACGTTGCCGACGAACTGCGCGACCTTGCGGATCAGGGCCGTCCCTTCGGCGTTGCCTGCAGAGGGCGCGACTTTCTTCTGGTCCGCGGCGCCGGTGGGGATGGTGATGTCGATGTTCGTCACCGGTCCGAGGGAGGAGAGAGGCTTCTCGAACGCGGACTCCTTGCCGACCACCAGCACCGCCAGTTGGTCGGGCTGCACATACTTTTTCGCCACGCGCTGCACGTCCGCGGCCGTGACCTTGCCGATCTCGGCCGGATACTTGGTGAACGTGTCCGGCGGAAAGCCGTAGAACTCGAGGAGCAACTGCTGCTGGAGTGCCTTGTCCCGCGTGTCGACGGTGAAGACGAAGGCGTTCAGGAGGGATTCCTTGGCCAGGGCCAGCTCCTCCTCGGTGACCGGGTCGTTGACCAGGCGGCGCACTTCGTCGCGCAGGGCATTCACCGATTCCAGTGCCGTCTCGCTCTTGGTGGACATCTGCAAACGAAACAGACCGGGGTAGTCCCACGGGGAGCCGACGCCGCCGCCCACGCCGTAGGTCAAACCACGCTGCGAGCGCAGGCTCTTCATCAGCCGGCCGGAGAAGCCGCCGCTGAAGACTTCGTTCATGACCTGCAGCGCGTAGTAATCAGGATTGTTGCGCTCGGTCCCGCCGTGGACCATGGCGATGGTGGCCTGGGTCACGTCGTCCTTGGGGATGAAGTAGAGGCCCGGCTTGGCGGCATGGATGGCCGGGTCGGGCTTGGCCACCTGAGCTCCCCGCTTCCACGAGGAGAAGGTGTCGCGCAGTTTCTTCTCGAGCTTGGCCGAGTCGAAATCGCCGATGAACGAAACGATCATGTTGTTCGGGTGAACGGTGCGCTGGTGGAAGTCGACCAGGTCTTCGTGGGTGATGGAGGTGATGGTGGCGTACTCGGCCTGGCGCGCATAAGGGGAGTCGGCGCCATAGCCGAGTTTCGTCGACTCGCGGCCCACGATGCCCCCCGGCTCGTCGTTGCGGCGGGAGATGGCGGTGTTGGCCTGGGTCTTGGCGAGGTCGATCTTGTCCTGACGGAACGCGGGGTTCTTCACGAGGTCGACCCAGACCGGGAAGACGGCGTCGAAATCACCCTTGAGCACATTGATGGTGACGTCCGCGGAGTCGTCATCGGCATGGGTCTCGACGAACGCGGCCCGGGACTCGAGAAACTGATCGAGCTCGTCGCCGGTCTGTTTGGGCGTCCCGCCGGTGCGCCAGGCCTGTCCGTAGATGCCGGCCAGTCCAGCCTTTGCGGCGGGGACGTTGCGCGCACCGCCACGGATGTAGACGATCCCGCGGATCAGCGGGAGCTCATGATCCTCCTGGAGAAAGATCACCATGCCGTTGGAGAGCTGGATGCGTTTTGGCTGGGGGAGGGAGAACTTGCGGAGCGGCGGGACCGGGATCTCGCGGTAGTCCTTGGCCTGACCGAGGGCGGTGGCCGCGAGGAAGAGGGTGGCGAGCAGTGCGGCGGTCTTCTTCATTTCGCACCACCTTTCGAGGCGGACTCGATCATGCCGACGGTCCGGTTGGATTCCATGAACGTGGAGTTGGCCACGCGCTTCACGTCCGCGGCCGTGACCTTGTCGATGCGGTCGACTTCGCGGAAGAGCTCACGCCAGTCGCCGTACAGCGTCTGGTACTGCGCGAGCTGCATGGCCAGTCCGGAGTTGCCGGTCAGTCCGCGAATGACGCCCGCTTTGACGCGGGTCTTCACCGACTGCAGCTCGTCGGCCTGGATGTCTTCGGTCTTGAGCTTGTCGATCTCGGTGTGAATGGCCGTGGCCGCCTCCTCGGGGGTATGGCCGGGCGTGGGGATCGCGTAGATCGTGAAGAGGTTCGGATACTTCTCGCCGGGGAAGCCGTTGAAGCCGGCGGCGCCGGCGGCGATCTTCTGATCGCGGACCAGCGACTTGTAGAGCCGGGACGTGCGGCCGTTGGAGAGGAGCATCGAGATGACTTCGTAGGTGGCGCTGTCCGGATCCGTGCTGGCGGGACGGTGATAGCCCTCGATGTAGATGGGCTGCGAGGACTCACGCAGGGTCACGGTACGCTCGGCGATCTGCGGCGGCTCCACCACGCGCAAGGCCGGCGGGGCCGGCGACTTCTCGAGGCGTCCGAAGTATTTCTCGATGACCGGCCAGGCCTCGGCGGAGCTCACATCGCCCACCACGGTGATGACCATGTTCGCAGGGACGTAGTACTTGTCGAAGAACGCCTGCGCGTCGGTTGCGGAGAACGAGTGCAGATCGGACGGCCAGCCCACCGTGGCGAAGCCGTACGGGTGAGCGATGAAGGCAGAGCCCAGGAACTGCTCCAAGAGGCGTCCGAAGGGACTCGACTCCGTCCGCATGCGACGCTCCTCGAAGACGACGTCGCGCTCCTTGTAGAACTGCCGGAACACAGGATGGCGGAAGCGCTCTGATTCCAGGTAGGCCCACAGCTCGAAGCGATTCGAGGGGAGCGAGAAAAAGTAGCCGGTGATGTCCGAGGCGGTGAAGGCGTTCATGCCCACGCCACCTGCGCGGTCGACGATCTCGCTGAACTGGTTGTCCTGAACGTTCTTGTCGGCCTCGGCGATCTCGTCCTGCCAGGCCTTGCGCAGCTCCTCGACCTTCGACGCGTCGATCACCGTGGCGTGACGGGCCTGGTCGTAGGCGGCATAGGTCGCTTCGACCTTCCGCAGGGCCTGTTCCTCGGCGGACCAGTTCTTCGTGCCGACCAGGTCCGAGCCTTTGAAGGCCATGTGCTCGAACATGTGCGCAAGACCGGTGATCCCCGGGACCTCCTGCGCGGAGCCGGCGTTGATGATGGTGGCGTAACTGAAAACCGGCGCGTCGTGACGCTCGAGGATGAGGACCGTCAGACCGTTGGACAACACACGGCTCTGGATCCTTTTCTCGAACGAGGCCAGATCCTGAGCGGTGACCGTCGCAGCCACCAGCAGCAGCGCCAGGATCGACAGTGAGCGAACTCTGTTCATGCTTCCTCCCATTGATGAATTCCTTCCGGAGCTTGAATCCCGGGGCATTGTATTGGAGGTGAGGCTGCCCGCGCTTCCCCCGCCCGGGGGGCGGGGACGCCCCCCGGCCAGCCGGCGAGACGCCAGCGCTCCGCCAACCTCCCGGGTTTATTGGCGAGTGCGGTGGGTGGCGCTAGAATTTGCGCATGGCACGCAGCTCGGCGAAGAGCGTCGATGAATATCTGAACGAGCTTCCGGACGATCGGCGCTCCGTCATGCAGCAGATGAGAGCGCTGGTGCGCAAGCATCTGCCGAAGGGTTACGAGGAGGCGTTCAACTGGAGCATGATCTGCTACCAGGTCCCCCTCGAGCGCTACGCCACGACCTACAACGGGCAACCGCTGGCCTACGTCTCGCTGGCCGCGCAGAAGAACTACTTCGCCATCTACCTGCTGGGCGTGTATGCGAATCTGCAACAACGGAAGGCACTCGAGGAGGCCTTTGCGCGGTCCGGCAAGAAGATGGACATGGGCAAGTCCTGTCTGCGCTTCCGGAGCCTGGACGATCTCCCGCTCGAGGCGCTGGGCAAGCTGATCGCGAGCACGCCCCCGGAGACGATGATCGCCCTGCACGAATCCTCGCATCCGCAGAAGAAGAGTGCGCCGAGGAAGGCTGCCGCTAAGAAGAAGGCAGCCGCGACAAAGAAGACCGCAGCTCCCAAGAAGACCGCGGTTCCCAAGAAACGACCGTAAGAGTGTGCGTGGTAGAAGCATTTGCCTCGAAGCGACCGTACGTGACCAAGGCTATGCCAACCAGCGCTGGCGGCCGTGCCGCCTAGCAGGGTGCGGTAGGAGGTTCCATCGGAGGCTTCGGCACATTGCCTGGTGGAAAGCCGAAGCTCATGCGAGCCGCGGAGTACTCGTCGCCGACGCCGCCGTCACGACGGCGGATCGTCAATGGGGGCTCGACGAAGGCGCGGTAGGTCGTGGGGATGTCCGTCGTCCGCGTAGCCGCGAAGAGAGTGATCAGCGGAGGCTCTCCTTCCTTGAAGACGACGTCACGCCGGCGAATCAGGGACAGTCCTGCATCGCGCAGGGCGTCGAGCGCGCGCTCGATCTGGATCGTGGGGAAGACGAAGGCGAACAACCCCGCCGGTGCGAGGATGCGCGCGGCGGCCTCGGCATACCCGGCCACCGACCCGCGCACCTCGATGCGCGCGGGAACGGCCTGCGGATGTTCGGCCGCCGTGGCCGTGCCCGCGGGCCAGTAAGGAGGTGAGCCTGTGACCAGGTCGAAGGGTGCCTGACCGGCCAGCAGCGACGGGTCACGCAGGTCGCCGTGCAACAACGTGAACCGCGACTCCAGCCCGTTGTAACGCACACTCTTGCGGGCCAGCCGGATCGAGATCTCCTGCGCCTCCACCGTGCAGAACGTGGCGCCGGGGAGCCGCCAGGCACTGACCAGGGCCACCGAGCCGATGCCCGAGCCGAGATCGGCGGCACGGGCCACACGCGCCGCGTGCGTCGTGCCGTACCACGCCGTGAGCACGTCGTCGGTCGAGTAGCGATGTCCTTTTGCGTACTGAAAGATGCGATACCAGCCGCAGAGATAGTCGAGGGTCTCTCCCTCCTCCGGCTCCATCCCGCCCGGAGGAATGGGCCCGGGCCGGCGCCAGCCGCGATAAAACTCGTCCATGGCGCCAGTGTAGTGTCCCGTGAGTCCCTGACCATTCTTTGGGCCGAGGGGAGGCCCAGACACTACACTTTAGCGTCACGGCGAATGGCGACGAAACTGGTCTGGACCTCTGATCCTGAAGAAGCGAAGCGGCTCCGCGAGTCGGGCAGGCTCGAAGAGCCGGCCAACGCCGACGTGGCCAAGCAGACCATCCGCGTCACCGCCGACCGGAAACGCCGCGCCGGCAAGACCGTGACGGTGGCCTCCGGCTTCCAGCACACCCCGGACGCCTTGAGCGCGCTCGCCGCCGCACTCAAGAAAAAATGCGGCTCGGGCGGAACGGCCAAAGAGAACGAGATCGAGATTCAGGGAGACCACCTCGCGCGCGTCGCCGAGGAACTGCGAAAGCTGGGGTACCGGGTGAAGTAGGCCACGGTGAATGGTGGCCCACCTCTAACCGGATCACAGATCCCCGCTGTACCTCACCACCTCACCGAGGTTGAGCTCGCGCACCCCGGCTTCGATCTTTTTCAGATCGCCGACGATGACCCAGATCACCTCGTCCGGGTGGACGACCTTGCTGCCGGCGGCATTGAGCTGGGCGGCAGTGAGGGCGCGGGCGTTGCTCGCGTAGTGGGCGTAGTAGTCGTCCGGGTAGCCGTGGTTGACGAGGTTGAGCGCGGCGTTCTCGAGTGCGTCCAAGGTTGCAAAGCGTCCAGGGAGACTGAGCGTCTGATTGCGCATCACGCTCTCATACTCGTCGCCCGCGATGGGACGTGCACCGGCCACGCCCTGGATCTCCTTGATCACCTCCGCGACCGACTCCTTGGTCTTGTCGGTCTGCACGGGAGCGGTGATGATGAACGGCCGCTGGCCGCGCGCATCCGTGAGTCCGCCGCGGGTTCCATAGCTCCAGTGCTTATCGAGGCGCAGGTTGCGGTTCAGACGCGAGGTGGCGATCGCTCCGAAGTTGCGCATCACGGTCTCGATGGCCAGGTCGTCGGGTTGTCCTCCACTCGCGGAGAGATGAGCGGCGAAGATCACCGACTGCGGTGCGTCCGGCTTGTCGATGAGGTAGACCTTCTTCCCCTGCGTGGGCGGAGCGGTGGCCAGGTTTTTCTTCGGGACCTCTCCCTTCTTCCAGCCGCTGAAGACGCGCTCGAGCTCGGGCTGGAGCTGCTTCATGGTGACGTCTCCGGTGACGATGACGGTGCTGTTGTTGGGAACGAACCAGCGGCGGTGCCATTCGTCGAGATCGGAGCGTTTGAGCGGGGTGATGGTCTTCTCGTACCCCGTGCCGGTGAACGGTTTCGCGTACGCGTGCCCGGTGCCGTAGAGGAGCCGCGGGAGGATGCGCAACGCCGCGGAGTTGGGCTGGGCCTGCTCCTGCTGGATGCGCGCCACCCGCTGGCGGATGGAGAGGTCGACCATGTCCTGCGGAAAGGCGGGACGGAGGGCCACATCGGCGAGCAGGTCGAGCGATTTGCCGAGGTTCATCGGCAAGGCCTGCAGCTCGATCCCGGAGAGATCGAGCGTGTTGAAGGTGGCGATCTCCGCGCCGAGGGCATCGAGCTCGTCGACGATGCGGAACGTGTCGCGTGTGGTCGTGCCTTCGTCGATGACGTCCAGCGTCAGCGCGGCCAGTCCGGCTTTGGCGTCAGGGTCGGAGGCGTAGCCGGCGTCGGCGGTGAGCGCGACGTTGACGATCGGCGTGCTGTGCCGCTCGAGGAGCATGACTTTCAATCCATTCGACAGCGTGGCGCGTTGCACGGCGGGGAAGCTGACGTCGGGGGCGCTGGCGAGCGACGGAAGGGCCTTGCGATCGAGGTCCGTTTTTCCGGGCGCGAGAGTGGCCATCGGATCGACCTGCAATGTGTAGTGCGGCGCGCTCAGCCACTCCTTGGCGACGCTCTGCACCTCCGCCGGTGTCGTGCGGACCAGCCGCTCCAGGCGATCGAGGTAGGCATCCGGCTTCCCGGCGAAGGTCTGACTCTCCGCCAGGATCTCGGACCGCCCGCCGAAGCCTCCCAGCGTTTCCATCCCGCGGACGAATGCGGACAGGTTCCGACTCTGCGCACGCTGCACTTCAGCCGCGGTCGGACCCTTTTCGAGCAACTCGGCCATCACCGCGTCGAGCTCTTTTTCGACGGACGCCGGGTCGACGCCCGGCTTCACCGTGGCCTGGATGAGAAACAGTCCGGCCAGTTCGGAGTCGAAGGCAAATGCGGCCACGTTCGTGGCCAGCTCTTTCTCATAGACCAGCCGGCGGTTCAGGCGCGCGCTCTTCGAGCCGCTGAGCACCTCCGCGGCGAGCTGCAGCGACTGCCAGCGCGCATCGCGCCAGGCCGGGGCGTGCCAGACCCGATAGATGCGGGTCTGCGGGACACGGTCCTGCATTTCGTCACGGATGTTGCGCTCCAGTTTGGGGATCCATTCTTCCGTCCGGGCCAGCGCCGGACCGGGCCGGATGCCGTTGAAGTACTTCGTGACCAGCTCACGGGCATGCTCCACCGTGATGTCACCGGCCAGCGAGAGCACGGCGTTGTTGGGACCGTAATACGTCCCGTACCACTCCTTGATGTCGTCCAGGGTGGCGGCATTCAGGTCGTCCATCGAGCCGATCGTCGACCAGGAGTAGGGGTGGGAGTAGGGATACATGGTTTCCGAGATCCGGGTGAAGACGCGGCCGTAGGGCTGGTTCTCGCCCTGCCGCTTCTCGTTCTGCACGACGCCCCGCTCGCGCTCGAGCATCTCCTGGGAGATGTTGCCGGCCAGGAAGCCCATGCGATCGGCTTCGAGGTAGAGCGTGCGCTCGAGCGCCGACACGGGGACGTCCTCGAAGAAGTTGGTGCGGTCGGTGTTGGTGGTGCCGTTCCGGTTGTTCGCGCCGAGGTCGTCCATCGCCTCGCGGAAGCCCTGGCGGTAGTTCTCGCTGCCGTTGAAGAAGAAGTGCTCGAACAGGTGGGCGAACCCGGTCTTGCCGCGCTTCTCGTTGCGCGATCCGACGTGATACCAGACGTTCACCGCCACCACGGGCACGCTGTGGTCTTCGTGGACGAGCACGGTCAGTCCGTTGTCGAGCACGAATTTCTGGTGCTTGATCTCGAACTTCGAGCGATCGAACTGTCCGAACAGCGGGAGCGCGGCGAGCAGAGTCAGTGCGAGTTTCTTCATGACGGATCGATTGTAGGGGAGTCGACGAGTCTTCGAGTCGTCGTGTCTTCGAGTTTGCGAGATCTTGACGACTCGGCGACCTGGCGGCTCGAAGACTCGGCGACCCGACGACCTGACGACTCGACGACTGGCGAACCGACCCTCAGCCCGCGCTACACTCTCACCAGCAGCCAAGGAGAACCAATGCCCAGCTATTACATGTCCGAAGATCTGGCGCGCTTCGGAGAGATTTCGAAGGCCAATCCCAAGGGATGGGATGCCTTCCTGAACTGGTATCAGCAGACGATGGCTCCCGGAGCCCTGGACGAGAAGACCAAGAAGCTCATCGCCCTGGCGGTGGCTTACGCCATTCAGGAGCCGTACTGCATCGACTCTTATTCGTCGGCCTGCAATGACGCGGGGATCTCTCCTGAAGAAATGGCCGAGGCGGTGGGGGTGGCCGCGGTGATCCGCGGTGGGGGCACAATCGCGCACTGGGCGCAGTCGTGCAATGCCCTGACCCGCCGGGAAGAGTGATGCGCGTTCTGGTCATCGGCGCGGGACCGATGGGCATTGCCGCCGCGGCCGGAGCTGCCGCCCGCGGTTTCGATGTGACGGTGCTGGAACGGGACGAGATCGGCTCTTCGCTGCGCACGTGGGGTCCCACGCGTTTCTTTTCGCCACTGCACATGAACGTCTCGCCGGCCATGCGGGCACTTCTCGGCGCGGAGATGCCTCCGGAAGAGGAGCTGCTCACCGGTCCCGAATATGCCGATCGTGTTCTGGTGCCGCTCAGCCTGAGGGAGCCGTTGCGCGGTCGTGTGCATTGCGGAGTGCGCGTCACGGCCATCGGCCGCCGTGGCTTGACCCGTACCGACTACGCCGGCCATCCGCTGCGCGCCGAGCGTCCGTTCCGCGTCCTCTGTGAGGACGATCGGATGTTCGAAGCGGAGATCGTGCTCGACGCCAGTGGCGGCTTGATCCTTCCCCGATCCTTCGGCGCCGGGGGACTTCCTGTTCGCGGCGAGGCGCGGCTGGCGCGCCCTCCCATCCGCACGCTCGGACAACTGGCCGCGGCCCGGAACGATCTCCGCAACCGCACGACCCTCCTCCTCGGCAACGGTCACTCCGCCGCCAACGCCATCTGCATGCTCGAAGAGCTCGCGGCCGAGACTCCGTCGACGCGCGTGATCTGGGCCGTGCGCTCGCCGCATCGCCGGCCGTGCGAGGAGGTGTTCAACGACCCGCTGCCCGAGCGTGCTCGCGTGGTGGCACGCGCGAATGCTCTGGCCGAGGCGCCGCCTCCATTCCTGCGCATGGAGCGCCGGGCCTCGCTCGACGGAGTGGCGCAGAACAACGGACATGCGTCGATCGCGTTGAGCGGCAACCGCCAGGTCGAAGCGGATTTCGTGGCCGCCTTCACCGGGTACCGTCCGGGAGGAGGATTCCTGTCGGAGCTGATCGTGGAGATCTCACCGGTGAGCGAAGGCGGTGCGCGTCTCTATCGAGCAGTGTCGTCCATGACCGACTGCCTGACCGTGCCCTCCGTCCGTCCGGAAGATCTGCAGAGCGGTGAGCCCGGCTTCTACTTCATCGGCTCGCGCGCCTACGGACGCGCCGCGGGATTTCTGCTGCGAACAGGGTTTGTTCAGTTGGAGACTGTGCTGGATAGTCTGCACGTGTTGCGTTAGAAGGTTGCTGGTTGCTGGTTGCTGGTTGTTTGCGGTTTCTCGTCGTTCG
>JBDTOZ010000923.1:0-11384 GCA_039932995.1 Acidobacteriota bacterium
GCACGCCGTTGTAGCAGAGCGCGCGCGTACAGATCTCGAGTGTCGCGCCCTGCGACTCGATCTTCCCGCCCGACGTCTCGCACTCCCACAGTTCGCCGACGTCTGGTGGCGTCCACCAGAGGCCGTACGGCGGGTTCGCGAGGACGAGCGAGAAGCCTTTCACCAGGTTGCGGTAATCGAGAACGTCGCCGGTGCGAACGTTCGTGGTGCCGAGTGCGAAGCGCGCGTGATCGGCCGCAAGGTCATCGAGCTCGATGCCGAGCACGGTCGCGCCGATCCGCTTCCACGGCGCGAGGAGCCGGCCCGATCCGCAGGTCGGATCAAGGACGGCGAGATCGCTCGGGCCACGTGGCGGGACGAGCGGCTGGAGCTCTTCGCAGAGCAGCTCCGCGAGCCAATTCGGCGTAAAGTATTGCGCGTGTTTCGATGCGTTGAACTGCCGGAAGCCGAATGCATGGTTTGCGTCGCGGCCGGCGTACGCCGTGCCGGAAGACACGTCGACTGATGTCACGGGTGTGACCTCCTTTCGGGATGTTGTGTGGATGGTTGATGAGTGCCGCGAAGGTCAGCGGCGAAGAAGGCGGGGGTGAAGCTGGTAAGCGGTGAACGGCGGTGGAGCGAGGACTACTCTTCCTTGGGCCAGAGCGCTTCGGTACTGCCTTCTTCGATCTCTCGCCCCTCTTCGTTGTAGATCGTGTAGGTGTCCGTCACCCACTCGCTCTGAAGCGGTCCGAGGGCATCGCAGAGCGCGTTGTACGCGCTCGGTCCATCGGCGGCGTTGATCGTGATCGTGACGTTGTGAAACGTGACGTCCTGCATGTTTCCTCCGTGGTTGGTGGTGGTTGTCCGCAGATGCTGGGAGACGACCTCACGCGAACGGCGTCGCGACGAGCACGTACCTCGCGCCGTTGATGTCGGTCGTCTCAAACCGCCCTTCGCTTCCGTAGCTGCAGAGGTGGTCGAAGTCAGCATCGTGCTCGGGGTTAACCGGCCGCAGTTCGTGGCGTTGCTCGTCGTGGCGCACGCGAATGGCTTCGAGATGCATGAGCGTGCCGTTGATGCTGATGACGCAGATGAGACGAGATGCGTCGCCCTCGGCATCGGTCCACATGCCGGGCGGGATGATGATGGTGATGATTTCGGATTGCACGGGTTCTCTCCTTCCGGTTGGGTTGCTGGATTCCGCGCGCGGGTGTAGGAATGGAGAGCGGACCGCCAACGTGCGGCCCGTTCTCACCAACCTGCCGCTGCGGTAATGGGTAAGGACCAAAAACTAACGAAGGTGCATGTGAGTTTCGCCGATGGCGGTGGCGAGTCGATGTGGGCGCGCGAGATCGAGGGCGACCTGTTCGCCATCAAGAACCTGCCGTTCTTCGCCTTCGGCTTGAACTTCGATGACATCGTCCGTGCGCCGCACGCGGGACCGCTCCGAGAGGTGCGCGCGGTCGTCCGCAAGAGCGGGCACCGCACGCTGCGGCTCGTCTTTCACGCGCACCAGACGCGCGAGCACCAGCGGGTGCAGCTTGATGCGCTGAACGCTCTTGGTGGTTCGTTCGAGCGCGCAACAGACCGACTGGTCGCGATTGATGTTCCACCCGGCGCTGCGTATGAAGCGATGGTGGCACTCCTCACGACACTCGAAACCGAGGACAAACTCGTCTTCGAGACGTGCGAGGCCCGGAGCAGTGAAGGATTCGACGATCTCGCCGAGGAAGACGTCGCAGCGTAACGTCGCAGCGCATCCGGACAACTACGCCGCGAGGAATCGCAGCGCTTCGTCCTGGCTCCAATGCGAGGGGACGTCGAGCGTGACGAGCTGCGATCCGGAGAGCGCGAGGTCATCGGCGCGGTCGAGGATGTACGCGTACGGAGGATCTCTGCGGCTCATGAACTCGGCGCTCTTCGTCGCGAGCTCCGTGTCCGTATACGTGAAACCGAAACGGCGGCTGAGATACCGGAATGCGAGAAAGAACGAACCCTCGGTCGATCCGCCAAGGAACGCGAGCTTGCGCGTCGCGTCGAGGCGGTAGTCGAACCACGGCTTCCGCCACGCCGTTGCGAGACGGTGGCCTCGGTCGCGACCGGGAATGACGACCCAATCTTCGGTTGGCAGATCTTCGCGCGCGAGCGCGGTGCGACCTGCGACTTGGATGAAGAGTGGTCCGTGCTGTCCAGGCGAGAACCAGCGGTAGACCGCGAAGTCCTTGCCATTGATGACTGTGTACGGCTGCGAGTTCACTTTGATGATGCGCACGATGTGTGTTCCTCCTTTTGTCGGACCGCCGTGTCTCGGCGTCCCCGCGCGAACGACGCAGAAGCGAGCGCACGCCGGCACGGTCGATCGGGGTGGCGCGGGGGGCCACGCTGGTGATCGATGGTCGGTCGTGTGTCGGTCCACATCGCCCGCGAGGGAACGTCGAGCGGCGCGACGACAGGAAAGAAGGTCGGCCTGAGAACGTTTGCGCGGGATGAGGAAGACCCTCAATCCCGCGCAACCGTGAAGACAGCAACTCACATCGCGCGTACACCCTCGTATTCGTCGCCGAACAGATCGTCCGCATCGGTGAGGTCTGAGCGATTCACCTCGCCGGCGTGATTCCACGCCTCTGGCGATTCCCAGAACGGGTCCGCCACAAGGGCCGCGTGGATCGGTCTGTCGGGCCAAAGCTGCTGGTATGCCCAGCACGGGCCGCCGAATGCGACACCGACGAAGAGACACACCACGCCGCCCCACCAGAACACGAATGACGTCGTGCCAGCGTCGATCTCTGCTGTCACCGGGTGATGACCAGCTTCAATCTTGTCGCGGTACACGCTCTGATACTCGCTCTCGGCATGTCCTCCGCCGATGTAGTGGAGCGTCCACTCTCGACAGAGGAGGATTGCGAGGACGACACACTCAATTGAGAACACGACGAGAAGGGCCTTCTTAGCCATAGCATCTCCTACAGAGGTTGATGGTTTTTTGGCTCCGCGCATCGCAGAGCCGCTTGAGAGATGGGCTTCGTGCGCCGCGCGTTGCCGAACGGGTTTCGTACAAGCGCGGACACGCGCGTCATTTGCAGCCGTGCCGACGCTGGAACGCTGGACTCGCGGGTATGAGCTCGTAGCAGCGACGGTGCATCCGCGGGTGGTGCCGATGACGAAACTCATGGAGGATCGTCGCGGCCTTCGCGCTCCGCTCGAGGATGGAGCCCATGTACTGCCAGACCTCGGAGCAGTGCGGACAGGCTTCCGCCCTGTCGTCTGGCGTGGTGGTCGAGAGACGTTCCCACGCGTACGCCCACTCCTCGGGCTCGTCATCTGCGGTGAGTGGAGCCGGTTGCTGCGGCGCTGCACGGAACGGTGGGGTCGTGATGATTGCGGTGTGAGTTTCCAATGCTTCGTTCTCCTTTCGGGGCGCGCGTCACGGCGCCCTCGCGCGACCGGCAGCAACGTCACCTGCGAGGCTCGACCGGCTGCGATCGAGAGGTGGCGCGGAGGCGCACCGGTGGGGATCGGCCGTCGAGTCAGGCGGGGCGTGCAACCGACCGCGGGAGGGCGCCGTGTGGCGCCCTGTTTCAGAGCAGCTGCTGCGGGAGAACCGCCGCATTGGAAGCGATGGACGCAGGGCTGCTTAGGACCGTCATGTGAAGGGGCGTCGGGCGGTGCCGTCGCGTGCATTGAACCGCGTCTTGAAGAGCTTCAGGAGGCCGGAAGGTCGCGTTGTGCGCGTGCGGCACACCAAGACCGCTATGCGAAGCGAAAGAGACGTACGGCGGTGTGCTCGCGCAGCACGGGCGCACCGACCTATTGCGGCGCAGGCCATTGAATAACCCGGCCGGCAAGCGTAGACTGAAATAAACACATACACCCATACCGTCATGCCGGGCACCGCCCGGCGAGTCGCGACCGGCCTACTCTCCGCGCTCGCCTTCATCTCTCAGCTCGCGCCTTCAGTTCTTGCAGAATCGCTTTCGCCGAACAGCGCTCGAAGCGAGAGCTGCGAGCAGTGGGTCGTCACGCTCCGTGCTGACTTCGAGACAGAGTTTGCTGGAAGCCTTGAAGCGGACGGAGTCGCCGCAGCGCTTGGGGCGTCTGTGATCGCATCGGCACCGCAGCTTCAGGCGCACGTCTTTCTCGCGTGCACGGAAGCATCACGTGCCGCTCTCGCGGCGCGCAGCGACACTAGGATTCGGCTCGCGTTCCCGAACGTCGGTGTGCATCCATCGGCTACTCCCGCATCGCAACAGTGGTACCTGCAGAACGTGGGGCAACCCTACTTCGTCGGCTCTAGCGGCTCATCTGCCCTGACGAACGTTCAGGTGCCGAATATGCCTGCGACCGTGCCAGGGCGCGACGTTAAGTGGAGTGCTGCACGCGATCACTTTCCCGCGATCGACGGATCGGGTGTCACGGTCGGCGTGGTCGACACTGGAGTCGACGGTTCGCTCCCGGATTTCGCGGGACGGTTCGCGAGCGGTGCATCGATCGACTGTGATTTCATTCAGGGCAGCGATGTCACGGATCTGCATGGCCACGGCACGCGTGTCGCGAGCCTGATCGCGGCGAGCGGCGCAGGAGGGCGTATGACGGGCGTTGCACCCGCGGCACGGGTCCTGCCGGTGCGACCAGTTTCATGTCCGGAGCAGGGCGTCGGCAGCGTCTTCGCTTACGCGATGGCCGTGGCATACGCTGGCGCGAACGCCGATGTCATCAATCTCAGCAACGGCATCAACCTGAACCAGTTCTTCGACTACGCAGGACCAGGCGTTGCGACATCCCTCTACATTCAAGCGTTGGAGTTTTACCAAATCGCGATCGACGACGCCGCGACGCGCGGTGCGATCATCGTCGCGTCGTCCGGCAACGGAGGGAGCGGCGGCGAAACGAGCGTCGGGTTCCTCCCCGGCGACTACCTCTTCCCCGCGTCCTTTCCGCACGTCATTAGCGTGGGGAGCTCGCGGAGCGATGGCTCGATCTCCGCGTTCTCGCAATGGAACGACCAAGTCGACATCGCGGCTCCGGGAGAACAGGTACTCGCCCTTCGCGCATCCACCGTCTTCAACTGCGGAAATGTGGGCGACTACTCGTGCTTCGTGAACGCTGATGGCTCGGGCGGATTCGGCTCCACATACTCGGTCGACAGTGGGACATCGTTCTCCGCACCGCTTGTGTCAGGAGCCGCCGCGCTCGCGAAACAAAGGTGGCCGCGGATTACGAGCGATGAGTTTGAGTTCCTCGTCCGCCAAACGGCGGATGATGGGGGCACGCCCGGCGTTGATCCATTCTTCGGCGCTGGAACCCTCAATCTCGACCGGATGCTCTCGTACAACTTTCCGCCGCGTCTGGCCGCGGCTTCCGTGAGTCCTGCTGCTGTAACAGGTGGTGAGGTCCAGCTCCGGGCGCAGGTGGAGAACCTCGAAGGTGACGGCGACATCGCGTCCGTGACGGCCGACCTCGGACCGCTCGGACTCGCCACGCTCACATTGCCGAACATTGCGCCGGGCATCTTCGAGTCCTCGCCAGTGACGATCCCGAGCTCCACGGCGACTGGCGCCTACACCGCACGCGTGACCGCTCAAGACGCGGCTGGCGCAACATCCACCGCCGATCTGCAAATCGAGGTTCTGGCGGTCGCACCGCCGCATTTCACGGCACCGAACGTGGTCGCGCCGTCCACAACGGCGATCGAGATCACGGGACCGGAGCGGGGCCGCGACTTCGCGACGAACGAGCGTGGCGTCATCCTGACGGGCGCGGCTTCGCCGGACATAGCGACCATCGAGGTGAACGGTCACGCGATCAGCCACGTCGCAGGTATGGAGACGTGGAGCACAGAGATCCAGTTGGAGGATGGTGAGAACGTCCTGACGGTTCGCGCGTTCAACCTTGCGCGCTCAGTTGAGGTTTCGGACGAGGTATCAATTGAGCTCGACCAGGGCACTCCGGAGCGCGTACGAGACCTCACCGCATCGGCCGGCGCGCTGACGTGGAGCGCACCCAAGTCGCGAGACGTCGAGGGCTATCACGTGTACAAGCTTGACGGGAAGAAGGCGAAGCGAATCGGTACGACGCGGAAGCGGGAGTACAGCGTCCCCGGCGCCGGTGCCTACGCTGTGATCGCTGAGGACAGCGCCGGCAACGCGCTCGATCCGAAGAAAGGCGCGTCGGTTACAGTTGGCGCATCCTCGAGCGCGTTTGCTGACGTTCCAGCCACGCATTTCGCGCGTACGGCCGTCGAGACGCTCGTCGCCCGTGGTGCGGTGCAAGCGGGAACGTACTTCCGGCCGGAGACGCCAATCACTCGCGGGGAGTTCGCAAAGCTCCTCGTGCTCTCGCTCGGGGGGAAGGCGGACGGGTCGAGCAACGCTCTCACTGACGTTTCAAGTGCGCACTCACTTGCGCCCTTCATCACCGCCGCCGTGCGCGAAAGGTGGGCTCACGGCGATGGCGGACGGTTCTACCCTGACCGGCCGATCAGCCGCGGCGAGGCAGCTCTCATGCTCGTACGAGCGCGAAACCTACCCTTGCGCACCGAACAGCTGTTCTCGGACACAAGTGGCGACGTTGGTCGCGCAGCGGCTGCTCTCCGAGAGGTAGGCATCGTCTCAGGGGTCAACGGCCGATTTGAACCTCAACGGGCACTCCTCCGAGGCGAAGCGGCGAAGATCGTCGCGTCGCGCTAGCAGAGTTGCAAACGGTAGGTCGTGGCGCTGTTCGGTGCGGAACACGGGCGTTAGACCCGGTTCCATCGCTTACGAGGGCGCATTCCGTGCGGTGTGCTCTTGCCAGCGCACGGACGTGTGTGGCAGCTCATCCGTGGCGGCAAACCAAATTGGCTCGCGCGGATAGGCGTGCAGCCAGCCGGCGAGTGTGAACCGGAACAGGTCTGCGACCTCGGCTCCACCGGCCCGGCGGGTCGCCTCGAGCAGCTCGCGGAGCCTCTGCATCGGAACGCCGTGCACGGGATCGGTGACGCTCACGCGCACGGTGAATGTGGAGAGCCCAAAGTGGTGCGCGCACGCTTCGGGAAACGCAGCGAGCGCCGCGTAGAGCAATACCTTCCGCGCGACGAAGCGCTCGATGGGTTCCGACCCACGATCATGCTCGCCCAGGACGAGCCGCGGACCGTCTGCGTGCTCTTCAACGATGACGTAGTCGGGCTGCGGAAGGTCAAACGACGCGAGCGTGCTCGGAAATGGACAGTCCCAGCTCGACATCCAGCGCAGCGGCGTGGCCTCCCGTAGACGAAGGACGAGCGCGTTCACCTCCATCTGGTGTGCGAGCCAGTTGGGCCGCGCACGACCAGCGAGTTGGAGCGCGCGCTTCGTCGTCTGCGGGAGCATGAGTTGGATCAGCGGCGCGAACGGCTCTGCGGCGGTCTCGCGCGCAAACGCTGCCGTGACGGTGCGAACGGCTGCCGGTGTCGGCAGCGCGTAGCGTGTGTGGCCACCGCTCCGAGTCGGCGATTCCCATACCGAGACGACGCCCTCGCGAACAAGCTGCTGCACGCGTCGTCGGGTAACGGAGGGGTGTGCGTTCGCGTAGCTCAGTGCGCGGAGTTGGTTGTACGTGAGGAGACGAAGCTGAACGAGTGCACGGAGTGCTTTACGGTCGCGGTCTTGGAGAATGTCGAGGTTTGCGACACTTGCGCCGCGAACGGGTGGGGTGCCTCGAACCATGTCTCGAACCGGGGTGGGGTTCGCGGCAGTCGCGAACGCATCCGGATGCGATGTCTCATCTCGTCCGTTTTCGTGCGTGATTGCATCATGCGGCACGGCTGATCGGTGATCTACGCGGTCTTCAGGAAGCATGAGGCATCAGGGTTGGTGGGGTACCTCCACGCTACCGCGCACCGTCGTTCAACGCGCGCGCACGGTGCGCGAATGTGCTCGGCGAGCACGCCGACGCCGCAGTCACGGGCACGTTCACGGCCGTGCTCCGCAGGCACAGCGCTCGGCGCGCGCGCGTTTTTAGAGTGCGGCGACGATCGCGGCGATCTGGTCGTGGGGAATCTCTCGGATGTTCGGATGGCGGCCCGGCACCCTCGTGAACCGGGTGAAGGCATTATCAAGAATGATGTGCGCAAGCCGCTCCGCAAGGTGGACCGGATGCACTTCATCGCCGGTCGGATGGACGATGCTGTAGCGGCAGTCCGGGCGGACCCATGACGCGATCTCGGTGTCCTTCGGATCATCGAGGGCCTCAAGGAAGGCGCGTCCGACGCGCGTACCATCGATCTCCGCGAAGCCTTTTTCCTTGACCTCGCGCATGATCTCGTTCTTCAACTCCGAATGCGGTGCTTCGACCCAGATGATCGGCGCCCACAGAACAAGGTGGCGCACGCGGGGCGACCGCATTGCCACGCGCAGCGCAGGTTGCGCGGCTCTCCCGCGAGCGATGAGCACGGAGGCGCAGTCATCCGGCGCGACGGCGACGACGCTCTCGATGTCCTCGCACATGCGATCCATCGTGCGGAGCTGCGACGGCTCATCAGGATCGAGCGATCCGCAGTAATCAAACCGAAGGGACTTCCATCCTGCATCGGCGAGCGCGGTAGCCAGGTGGCCGGTCGTACTGCCCGCTGCGATGTTGCTCGTCAGACCCGTGCAGAGGATCACGCCCTTCGTGCGTGCGGAACCGTCCTCGATGACGTTGACCGTAACTCCGTGACCACACGTAATCGTGTTCACCGATTTCACCCGTCCTTTCGGTGCTGCCTCGCGGTGTTGGACCGAAGGAGGGATTGTACGCGCCCACGCTCCTTAGAGGGGAGGGAGCGGCTAGGGGAGCCACCACGCGAACGGTCCCGGATACCAGAGAAAGAGGCCGAGTCCCTTCGACGACCGGACGCCGTGAACGCGGCGGTGCACAGCCCACTTCGATGCGACCTGCACCGTCCAGAGATAGGGCTGATCGCGCGCGAGCAGCCGATGAAGCTCGTGGTAGATGGCTGCGCGTCGTCCACGGTCAAGCTCGACGCGGCCTCTGTCCATGAGCGCATCGGCCTCGCGACTCGTGTACGCGCCGACATTCAGGCCGATCGGAGCCATCTGGCTGGAGTGGAAGAGCGCGAAGGGGTCAGGATCGGGCTCGTTGAACCACGCGAAGAACGCCGCTTGAAAGTTGCGGTGCAGCACGCGGTCGAAGAACGCCGCGCCGTCCATCGTCGCGATCTCCATGCGAATCCCGAGCTTCGCGAGTGCGCTCTGAAGGATCTGCGACTGATCGCGCGCTGCGCTGCTCACGGGCGTCAGCAGCGTGAACGCCAATGGGTGGCCGGCGCGGTCGAGCGTCCCGTCGCCATCGGTATCTCGCCATCCGGCGTTCGCAAGGAGCTTCGCTGCTTCGCCAAGATCGAACGTGATCGCTGGAACGGTGCTGTCGTTCGCCCATTGGTCGGGCGTGAACGGGCCGGTCACGGGACGCGCTTCGCCGTGGTAGAGGTTCTTGATGACGGCATCGCGATCGAAACTCATCGCGAGCGCGCGTCGGGTCGCGGCGTCCTTGAAGAGCGGATCGTCGAGGTTCCAGGCGATGCAGTTGTAGGAGAGGAGCCACGCATCGACGAACGTGAACTTCTCACGCACGGCGGGCTGGTTCCGTTCGCGCCACCAGGTGTCATTGTTCACGCGCGCGACATCGAGATCCCCGACCATGAGCGCGTTCCACGCGACCGAGTCATCCGCAACGACGCGGAACAGCACGGTGTCGATGTGCGGCGCCTCACGCCAGTAGTTCGAGCGCCGTTCCACGATGATGCTGCGGCCCGGTTCGCGCGCCTTGAGCACGTACGGTCCGTTGCCGACGACTGCCGTGACATCGGTGAGCGTTCCCTTCCCGTAAACGTGCTCGGGAACGACGCTGATGTTGAACGCGAGGAGCTGCGCCGCGCGAGTCTCCGTGAAGCCAACGCGAACGGTGTGCTCGTCCAAAGCGACCGTCCGCGCCCGATCGAGGTTCATGAACGCACCGGCGAACTGCGGCGCATTCGCATCCACAATCTTCTTGAGCGTGAAGACGACATCGCTCGCCTTGACCGCCGTCCCGTCACTGAAGGTGGCG
This sequence comes from Acidobacteriota bacterium, assembly GCA_039932995.1. GTDB lineage: Bacteria > Acidobacteriota > Thermoanaerobaculia > Gp7-AA8 > Gp7-AA8 > QHVT01. Next base: position 10,048 of record JBDTOZ010000923.1, read on the forward strand.
CGCCGGTCAAGGTGGAGCACGTACGTCTTGCCTCCATCGGCGATGTCCCATCGCGAGACGATGCTGGGGATCGGTTCGAGGTTCACATCGAGCGCGATGAGCGGATCGTAGAGATACGCGAGCACCTGCCGCTCCTCCTCGCCGGTATGGAGGAGGTAGTTCAGCGTCTTTACGTCGGCGTTTAGGCGCCGCACTAGGCGCCCGCCCGATCGCGGTCTGTCATCGGCCGACGCCCGCGGCGCGGGTGCCGTTTCGCGACGGTGACAGCCATCGAGTGCGACGCACGCAAGAAGGCAAACGAGTGCAGCTCGGCGCATAGGGTTGACGCGGACTCCTTGATTGTACGTCGCGTCTGCATGCCGGGTTGAGCGCGGCTGCCGCGTGCTTGATGCAATTCGTTGTTTGTTTTATCTACACCTACCGAAGCTCGACGAACTCGTCGCGTCCAGAAGCCGTTTCGATTGGGAAAATGCTGTCAATCCTGCACAACAGTCAATTCGATGGGTAGACTGAATGCAGATGAACACCAACATCGAACCTACGACCATTACGCCACCGTGCAGCGTGCTCCGCGCGCGCACGTGGTGTGATCCCCGAGCACTCGGGGGCTTCACATTCACCGCACGCCCGAGCCATCGCGGCGTGCTCGCCGAGCACTAGACATAAACTCACACTCGGCGCGGCGTCACAGAGAAGCGAGAATGGGTGCGTTCCCTTCGCCCATCCCACCGTGCATCGGCCGCCCCGCCTCATTACAGAACTGATTGCCCTCGCTCAAGAGTGGGGCTGGAGTGCGCAAGACCTCGCGCGGGAGCTTGGCATTCACCGCACGACGCTCGTCCACCAGCGCGTCGGGCGGCACGCGCTCAAGACGGCGATGCTCGCCCGAATCGCGCGCCGGTTCCGGAACGACCGCACGGTGCGTGACCTCGTCTGGCACTACCTCACAGTCGAGTATGAAGAAGGAGGGCAGCGCACCGCGCTCCCGCCGCTCCCGCGCGTGCCGGATGACGTCGCGAGCGCGCTGCGCGCATACATCGCGCGCTTCAGCGAAGAGAGCGTGCACGGAGGTCGCGGGCTCTACCTCGTGAGTACCGACGCGGCGGTGCTCTCGGCGACCCTCCAGTGGCTGCAACGATCGTTCGCGCAGCACCGCATCGAGCCATGTCTCCTCCGCGCAGACCGGCCAGTATCAGCCGTGGAGGGTCGGTTCGCCCTCGCAGCGCCGGTCCTCCTTCTCGAACGTATCGACTTCATGAAGGAGCCGGTCGCGGAGGTCGTGCGTCGACGCGCCGATCTTGTGCGTCCGATGGTCGTCACAAGCACGAAGCATCCGG
>JBDTOZ010000924.1:0-6064 GCA_039932995.1 Acidobacteriota bacterium
TCCCGCCTTACAATGCGCGCCGCCATGCCCGACCCTCGCCCTCCGGTGTTGTCCGTGATCATCCCCTGCTACAACGAGCGGGCGACGGTGGCGGAGTTGCTCATGCGGGTGCGGGCGGTTCCGATCGAGAAAGAGATCATCGTCATCGACGATCAGTCCACCGACGGCTCGCGTGACATCGTGGCCGGTCTGGCGCGCGAATGGCCGGAGATCCGGCACTTCATCCAGCCCGTAAATCAAGGGAAAGGGGCCGCCATCCGCAGGGGCATCGACGAAGCCCTCGGCGACATCGTGCTCATCCAGGATGCCGACCTCGAATACGATCCCGAGGAGTATCCGAAGCTCGTGCAACCCATTCTCGACGGGCACGCCGACGCCGTCTTCGGGTCGCGCTTCGAAGGATATCCGCGCCGGGTGATGCTGTTCTGGCACCGGCTGGGGAACAACTTCCTCACCTTCCTCTCCAACGCCACCACCAACCTCGACCTCACGGACATGGAGACCTGCTACAAGGTCTTCCGCCGCGACGTCATCCAGTCCATCAAGCTCCGCTCCAACCGCTTCGGCATCGAGCCGGAGGTGACGGCCAAACTGGCCAAGCGCGGCTATCGCATCTACGAAGTGCCGATCGCCTACTACGGCCGCGATTACTGGGAAGGGAAGAAGATCAACTGGAAGGACGGCTTCGCCGCCATCTGGACGATCCTTCGGTACGGGCTCTTCCACGATTCGTCCAGCGAGCCGCGCACGTTCACGCAGGTGCGGCGGCGCTCCCGTCTCCGGCGCTACAACCAATGGGTGTGGGACCGCATCGCCCCCTTCGTCGGACAGCGCGTGCTGGAAGTGGGTGCGGGCAGCGGCGCGATGACGCGCTTTCTCTATGGCCGCGAGCTGATCGTGGCCTCTGACAAGGAGACGCCGTACGTCGACCGCTTGCGGAACGCCTTCCGCCGCCGTCCCGGCATCCTGGTGGAGCGCGCCGACCTGGAATCGGACGACGTGCTGTCGCTGGCCCGGCATCGTTTCGACACCATCACCGCCATCAACGTCCTCGAGCACACGACCGATGAGGCGGGGGCGCTCCGCCGCGCGCACCAGCTTCTCGAGGCCGGCGGTCGCATCATTCTGTTCGTCCCGGCCGGCAAGGCGCTGTTCGGTTCCATGGACCGCGGCATCGGCCACCAGCGCCGTTACGAGAAGGACGAGCTGGTCGAAAAAGTGCAACAGGCGGGCTTCGAGGTGGAGCACGTGAGTTTTCAGAACGCCATCGCCAGGTTTGCCTGGTGGATCAACGCGAAGGTCCTGGGACGCAAGGCCTTGCCCAGCGGACAGTCGCGGCTTTTCGATCGGCTGGTGCCGCTCTTCCGTCTGATTGAGGGCGACCATCCGAAAAACGGCCTCAGTCTGATCGTCGTGGGACGAAAGAGCGCATGAAGCGGGCCGCGGTGATTCTCGCCGGCGGCGCCGGCACGCGCCTCAGGCCCCTCAGCTCGGACGAGAATCCGAAGCAGTTCCTGAAGCTCTTCAACGGGCGCTCGCTGCTGCAACTGACGTTCGCACGCGCGGCGCGCCTGCTGCCTCCCGAAGCCATCTTCGTCTCGACGAACGTGCAGTACGCGGCCAAATCACGGGAGCACCTTCCGGAGATGCCGCCGGAGAACGTGCTCACCGAACCGGCCCGCCGCAACACCGCCCCGGCCATCGCGCTCTGCACGTTCGAGATCGAGCGTCGTCTCGGCCCGTGCACGGTGGCCTTCCTGGCCTCCGACCATCACATCGGCGACGAGGCGGAGTTCGCGCGCGTGCTGGACCGCGCGTATCAGTTCGCGGAGTCCGGCCACTTCCTGGTCACGATCGGGATCGAGCCGACGGAGCCCAACACCGGCTACGGGTACCTCGAGCTGGGCGAGATGCTCGGAGATCGCGTTCAGCGGGTGACGTCCTTCAAGGAGAAGCCCGATCGCGCGCGTGCCGAGGAGTTCCTGCGCGCGGGGAACTACGCGTGGAACGCCAGCATGTTCGTCTGGCGCACGGATGTGTTCCGGCAGGAGTTGGAGGCGGCCGCCCCGGAAATCGCGCAGGTGTCGGCGGAGAACTACGACACCATGCCCTCCACCTCCATCGACTACGCACTCATGGAGAAAGCTCCCCGCGTGGCCACGTTGCGCGGCGACTTTGGCTGGTCCGACGTCGGAAGCTTCGAGGCCCTGGAACGCGTCGGAGTCGTTCTTCCGGAATCCGTGCGCCCTTCACGCCAGGCCTGAGAGCAACGCGGTCGCCCGGGTCAGCTACGCGAACAGCCGCATCGCGTTCTCCCACAACACCTTCCGCTCGACCTCTTCTCCCAAACCGAGCCCGCGAAAGTCGGCCACGTTTTTCTTCATGGAGACCACGCCCGGAGAGGGCCAGTCCGTTCCCCAGAGCACTTTGCCGGCGATGTCTGCCAGGCGGGGAACGAAGCGCAGCAGCGACTTGGGTGGGATGCCGGAGATGTCGACATGGACGTTCGGATGGCGGCGCAACAGAAAGAAAGCCGTCTCGCCGTAGAGCGGCCGGCCCGCGTGCGCGAGGATGATCTTCAGCCGGGGGAAGTCGATGGCCACGTCATCGATCGGCATCGGATCGGCGAAGACGTTGCGGGCCCGGGGGAAGATGGAGGTTCCGGTATGGAACATGACCGGCACGCCGCGCTCCTCGCACTCCCGGTAGATCTCCGAGAGCTGCCACAGCTCGCCGCGGTAGGCGTTCGGCGAGAAGAGCTGATGCGGCGGATGGATCTTGATCATGCGGATGCCGAGGTCGAGCACGCGACGGATCTCGTCGTGTACGTTCAACTCGTGCAAAGGATTGACGGAGCCGACCGGAACCAGGCGATCGCGATGGCCTTTTGTGAAGGTCGCAATCCAGTCATTGACCTCCCGCGTGAATCCCATCACGTCGGGAGAGACATAGTTGATGCAGCAGGCCCGCTCCACTTCTTCGGCATCGAGATAGCGAAGCAGATTCTCGGGCGACTCCAGCACGTCTTTCGCTCCGGCGTGCGAGGCGTCGTCCACCATGGCCAACACTTCCGGCTTGACCATCTCCCAGGGCTGGACGTGGATGTGAGCGTCGAAGATCTTCATGGTTGGCGGTTCATGGTTGTCGGTTGGCGGTTGACGGTTGGCGGGAGAGCTGAGCGTCCGCGAGACCGCGAATCATCCATCGCCCCTGACGCTCGGCGTTCATCTTTCCTCATGACGGTCCCCCGCCAACCGCCAACCGGCAACCGCCAACCGATCAAGCCAGCATCACCAGACGCATACAGACGGCACTGGACGGGCAGGCGTCCTGGAACTCGCGGGAGGAGAGCAGTTGCGGGTGAACTTCATCGCGGTCGATGGTCTTGAAGCCGCGCTTGTGAAAATACGTTTCGGCGGTGGTGGTGAGGAGGTAGAACTCGCGCAGACCCCGCGATGCCAGGCGGTCCAGAAGCTGTCGGACGATCCTTCGTCCCAGACCGTGGCTGCGGTAGTCGGGAGACACGGCCACGGACCGGATCAGTGCGGCGAACTGATAGGCCTCCGCGCCGCCGCAGGCCACCACCGTCTCTCCGTCGCGTGCGATCAGGAACGTCTTCCAGTGATCGTCCACGCCCGCGGTCGGCAGTGCATTGGCTGTCAGCAGTTCCTTGATGGAGGCAAGATCCGCCTCGCGCGCGGCGGTGATGGTGATGTCGGACACGACTGCGCAGGATCATAACAAAAGGAAAGGGCGGGCTCGCGCCCGCCCTTTCTCTTCGTCATCGACGCTGAGCGTCAGTGACGGCTCTCGGAGCTGTCGCGACTGCCGACGGATCCGCTTCGTTCCGGACTCTTCTCTTCACGAGAGATGTCCGACTCCATGCTACCGGAGCGACGCCCGCTGGACGACCCGAAGCCCTCCGATCCCGATTTCCGGTTCGGCTCGCTGCCACGGTTCGTGTTCCTGAGGTCGCTGTCATTTCTGTCGTCCTTGTTGCGCATCATTCCTCCTTCGTTCTCGTCGAGATTCTCGGCGCGGCCGATCTTCTGACCGAGCTCCACGCCGGTACCGCTCTTCCCTTCACGGCTCTGCTCGCCCATCGGCCGTTTGACTTCACCGGCGTCCGAGTGCTGGGTCCGTTGACTGGTGCGATCCTTCTCGCGATTGTTCATTCACTCCTCCTTTCACAGCTACGAATAACTGCAAGGGGAGTGCCTGTCAAACCGTTGAGAACGTTGAGCAATCTCAGCGCAGCTCGAAGCTCACTGTGACCGTGAAGGTGAGCTGCTCGGTGCCCGCTTCGACCGGCACGTCGGACCCGATCTTGGCTTCCATGGCCATGGCCCGCATCGGCATCGGCGGAGGGTTGTTCTGCACTCCCTCACTGATCATGAGGGCCCGTCCCAACGTGCGTCCCGCGGCCTGCGCCAGCAGCGCGGCCTTGGCGCGCGCGTCGTCGAAGGCGGCGCGGAGACCTTGATCGCGGCCACGCGAGGGATCGGAGACTTCGAAGTTGATCCCCGAGGAGTTGTTCACTCCGGCGCTGACGGCGATGCCGAGGAGGCGGCCCGCATCATTGATCTTGGAGCTGCGCACCGTGACGTTGTTCGACACTTGATAGCCGGCGATCGTCGGCGGCTTGCCTTCCTGGTAGGTCTGCTGCGGGTAGATGCTGAACTGGGACGTCTGGATGTCCTCGGACTGCGCCCCAGCCTTCTTGAGCGCGGCGATGACGGCGGCCACGCGGCGATTGTTTTCGGCCACGGCCCCATCGACGGTGTCGGCCATGGTCTGCACGCCCACATTGAAGGTGAAGCGGTCAGGCACCACGCTGGCGCGGCCGGTTCCGCTCACCGTGACCGCCTCCATCGGCGGCTGCTGGGCCGGTTGGGCGAGGGCAATGGTGGCGATGGCGATGCTGCTGAGGGAAAGAAGAAATCTTTTCATACAACCTCCTGGTTTGCTGCGCTGACGAATGGCAGATCCAAACGATAAAGTTCCCGGTCAAGTTCTTGGCCGCTACTACGTGGATTCGCAGTGCATCGACTGCGACCTGTGCCGCGAAACCTCTCCGGCAAACTTCACGCGCAACGAGAACGAGTCGTTCTCCTACGTGTTCAAGCAGCCGGAGACGCCGGAAGAAGAGCTGCTTTCCAAGGATGCCATGGACAACTGTCCCGTCGAAGCCATCGGCAACGACGGCTAGGCGGCACGGCCGCCAGCGCTGGTTGGCATAGCCTTAGGCACGTACGGTCGCTCCGAGGCGAATGCTTCTACAGCGCAAACTCCTTAGGCGGCCGGTACGACCGGCGGCGCTGACTGTCTAGCCTGAGGCACCGTGCGGTCGTTCCGAGGCCAGGTTTCTTTAGAGACCAGCAGGCAGCGCCACCCGCGCATCAGCAACGACCGCGAAGAGGGTTCAATGCAATCTCTTGTCGGCGGAAACCTGATCGTGCCAGTCGTCGGCCAGCAGCACTTCGATCAGCTCCTGGAGTTCTTCCATGTGAAACGGCTTGGTCAAGGCGGCGGTGCGGTTGTTGCCTTTGGTGATGGTGAGGATGTCGCCCTTGCCCGAGGCCACGACCACCGGGGTCTGCTTGCCCTGGCCCGCATACCAGGTGATCCACTCTTCCCCGCTCATGCCGGGCAGGTTCAAGTCCAGCAGGATCAGTTTGGTGTCGGGGTGAGCGGTGAGGAGACTCATGCCTTCCACGGCGCCGGTCGCAGACAGGACCTCGTAGCCGCGCTTCTGCAGGTACGATTTGTAGAGGGCCAGCACCTCCGGATCGTCTTCGATTGCGAGGATCTTGCTGTTTGGGTTCTTGCTGTTGTTTCGGGCCGTCTCCAGCATGGGGTGCTCTCCTCGCCCGCTCCCTTGCGAGATCCATGCAAACTCAACCGGCTCTCTCCAACCGGGGGATAATCGGAACGTGGGAATCGCTCTCTGGCTCGCCGGTGGCCTGGCCGCGCTGCTCCTGGCTCGCGGTCTTCCCGCCGGCCGGGATCGCCGGTGGCCCGCCGAGCTGGCGATCGCGCTCCTGACGGCACTGCTGCTGGGAGT
>JBDTOZ010000925.1:0-3259 GCA_039932995.1 Acidobacteriota bacterium
GATGCTCGAAGAGCTCGACGGCAAGCGGCCGTAGGCCGGCACGGCCGGCGGCGCTAGCCTTGGGCACGTGCGGTCGCTCCGTCGGTGCGTCCTCGCGAAAACCATTCCGCCGCAGGCCTCCACTGTTGCCGGTTTGTTCACTGCTCGGTTACAAACCGCGGACCACTCCCGCCGTAGTTACGAATAGCTTCGTACAAATCGCGGAGGTGGTATGCATCGTGGGGTTTGGGCTGTCCTTGCCTGTCTGGTTTTCGTGTGTGTGAGTGCAACGGCGGCCGAGCCGCTCCGGATCGATCCTGCCACCGGACCGATTCAGATCGACGGCAGCCTCAGTGACGCAGCCTGGCAGAATGCGCGGAAGTACGAGACCTGGTACGAGACCAATCCCGGCGACAACATCGAGCCGAAGGTCAAGACGGTCGGCTACGTGACCTACGACAGTCACTTCCTCTACTTCGGCGTGGAGTCGACCGACCCCGATCCCAAAGCGATCGCCGCTCCGTTCGCCGATCACGACAACATCAGCGGCAACACGGACGACTATGTGGGCGTGCTCCTCGACACGCGCAATGACCGGAAGAGCGGCTATCTCTTTCTCGTGACCGCGCGCGGAGTGCAGTACGACGCGGTCACGGACGACGCCGGGGCGGGGGAGGACAACTCGCCTGATTTTTTCTGGGACTCGGCGGCGAAGATCACCGCCACCGGCTGGACGGCCGAGGCGCGCATCCCGTTCTCGTCCCTGCGGTACGACGGAGCCAATCCCGAGATGTGGGGACTGATGCTCTATCGCAACTACCCGCGCGACCGGCGCTATCAGATGTTCACCGACAAGCTGCCGCGCGACGTGAACTGCTTCGTCTGCAACTGGGGGAGAGTCAGCGGGCTGCACGACCTGCCCACCGGCGATCACATGGTGCTCGCTCCCTACGTGACGGCCAACGAGTTGGGCGAGCCCAGGGATGGCTTGGGCAGTGAGTTCGTCAATCGGCCCGTCGGCGCCGAGGCCGGGCTCGATTTCAAGTGGAGTCCCACCGCCGACATGGCCGTCGACGCCACCATCAATCCCGACTTTTCCCAGATCGAGTCGGACGTGGCGGTGATCTCCACCAACGAGCGTTTCGCCATCTTCATCCCCGAGAAACGGCCGTTCTTTCTGGAAGGGATCGAGCTCTTCTCCACACCGATCCAGGCCGTCTACACGCGCACCATCACCGCCCCCCGCTGGGGTGGGCGTACGACGGGCAAGCGTGGCGCGTACGCCTACACGCTCCTGATCGCACAGGATCGTGGGGGCGGCGACGTGATTCTTCCCTCCGCGTTCGGCTCCGATTTCGCGCAGCAGGACTTTTCCTCCATCGCCGCCATCGCCCGCGTGCGCCGCGATCTCGGCAAGCAGTCGTTCATCAGCTTCCTGACCACGACCCGGGAAGCGGAAGGCGGCGCGCACAACCGCGTCTTCGGACCCGACTTCCAGTGGCGCATCAACGACGGCAACACCATCACCGGACAGTTGCTCTACAGCATGACCGAAACGCCGGACCGTCCCGACCTGGCCGGCGAGTGGAATGGGCAGAAGCTGGCCGGACATGCCGCGCACTTCTGGTATCAGTACTCGTCCGCGAAGGCCGATTACTACGTGCAGGCCAGCGACTACGACGAGGAGTTCCGCGCCGACAACGGCTTCGTGCCGCAGGTGGGCTGGCGTGGCAGCTACACCGAGGGCGGGCGGACGTGGAGACCGAAAGGCTTCTTCAACCGCGTGCGCCTGTTCGGCATCGGCGAGTACCAGCAGACCCAGGACGGCGACCTTCTCTATCGCCAGATCTCCGCGGGAGTGGGCATGGACGGAAAGTTCCGGTCGTTCACGCGCCTCCGCGTGGCGCACGACACCGTCGCCAACGCGGGGGAGACGTTCGACCGGGACCGGCTGTACTACCAGGTGCAGTTCGCGGTGAATCGGGTCATCAGCTTCATCGGCATGGACGGGTGGGTCGGCGACGAAGTCGACTTCAACAACAATCGGCTCGGACGCGGCGCGAACATGAACGCGAACGTGCAGATCCGCCCCTCCAACCATCTCGCACTGGGACTGACCAGCGGCATCCGCTGGCTGGGCATCTCCGGCGACCGCCTGTTCACTTCCCAGGTGGAGCGTCTCCGGGCCACGTATACGTTCAACGAGCGGATGTTCGTGCGGGCCATTCTGCAGAACCAGCGCACGAACCGCGACCGCGATCTCTACGGGTTCGAGGTCGATCAACACGGCGGATCCCTGGCCGGACAGGCCCTCTTCGCCTACAAATTGAACTGGCAGACCGTCTTCTACGTCGGCTACGGCGATCTTCGCGAAGCCACCGCCAACGAAGGAGACCTGGAGCCGAGCAATCGCCAGTTCTTCGCCAAGGTCAGCTACGCGTTTCAGCGGTGAAACTGTCATCAAAACGAAATGGAGCCGGCTCTGCCGGGCGTTATTCTTTCCGTATGAAATTCAAATCCATCGTCACGATCATGTTCGTCTTCGTCCTCGGCATCGCCGCCGGGGTGTTCGCCAAGAAAGGGTTCGACACGTCGCTCTATCGCGGCAAGGACAAGAAAGCGGCCGGCATGGCCCTGCTGGAGCTTTCGCAGAAACAGGCCGGCAAGGGGAGCTGGGAGCGCATCGGCGTGGCCCGCGTCTACTACCTGGCCGGGATGAAGAGTGAAGCGCAGGCCATCTTCGACGACGTGACCAGCAAGAAGCCGGAGCCCACCGACTGGTGGCGCATCGGCCGGGTCTACTGGGAAGCCGGCGAATGGGACAAGGCGCGCGATGCCTTCGAGAAGTCGATGGGCAAGAACAAGGAAGACGACAAGGGCTACGCCGAGCTGGGGTCGTATTACCTGCTCCAGGGCGATCGCGAGAAAGCCGAGGAGCTTTTCGATCGCTCCTTCTCCCTGAACTCCGACGAGGTGTGGAGCACCTCCATGGTCGCGGGCGCCTACCTCGGCGTGAAGCCGCAAGAGTAGTCAGCACGACAAGGGGGCGCGGGCATCCTGCCCGCGCGCACTAACTTTGAGAAGGACGGAGGGCGCCTCTGTGGAGCGGTGGACTTTAGTCCACCGGGCACTCTCGCGAGGATCGGCCCTCTGCCCTTCGCGGCTCTCGAGCGCGAGCGTGGCGAGAAGACTCACACGGCTCACGGCTCACTCCTCGCGAGTGCCCCAGTGACGCGCGAAGGCGCGTCGAACAATCTAGCCCCGGGCTCGGCCCGGGGAA
>JBDTOZ010000926.1:0-6804 GCA_039932995.1 Acidobacteriota bacterium
AAAGAAAAACCCCGGACGACCGATCCGGGGTTTTTTGATCAGGTGAGCCGCAACAAAGTCAGGGCCCGCAAGAAGCAGCGGAAGCCTCCCATAGAAAGCGGCTCTCTGTCCAGCGCGACAGGGAGAAAAGAGCGGCGTGTGTGCGTGTGGGGTGACGCTTCATCCTCGCAGTTGTCGTGGATGCGAGCGACTGTTCTGGATCTGCTGCAGATGTGATCAGGGCTGGGCCTACGGGTCGGAGGCCTGCCAGCAAGAGGCCCGGCGCGTTCAGCGGCGTGAGGCATCCAGCCGCCACCGGGCTACGGCTGAGGGCCGGGACAACAACCGCCGTCAACAGCAGGAGCATCGAGAGCGCCGGCGCCGGCGCGTAAGTGATCATTCTTCCGCGCAGCCCTGCCCCCCTGTCACCCTCCCGCGCACTGAGCCGCCCGCTCGCAAGCGAGCCAATCCCGAGCGGCCATGGGAGATTGCCTGTGATCAACGACCCGCCGCACCACCGAGCTGCGTCATCTGCGGAATCAGCAGCAACTGGACCGATCCCACTCACCGGAGGGGAGTGAGCCATGATCGATGCAGAACTGGACGCCGAGATCCGTCGTCTCCACTTCGCCGAGCACTGGAAAGCCGGAACCATCGTCTCGAACCTGGCGGTTCATCCCGACGCGGTTCGTCGCGCACTGGGGTTGGACCAGAAGAAAGCGCCGGCCCCCCGTCCCCGCCCGCGCCTGATCGATCCGTTCCTGCCGCTGGTGCGAGAGACCCTGGAACGCTATCCACGACTACGGGCGACCAACATCCACGCCATGCTCTGCGCACGCGGGTTCACCGGCTCGGCCCGGCAAGTGCGCCGTGTGGTGCGTGGGCTCCGTCCTCGCACAGCCGAAGCCTTTCTGCTTCTCCGGGCGTTCCCTGGCGAGGAAGCGCAAGCCGACTGGGCCGACTTCGGCCAGATCACCGTGGGCCGGGCCCAACGCCGCCTGTCGGCGTTCGTGATGACCCTCTCTTACTCGCGCGCTCTTTATGTCGAGTTCTTTCTCGACCAGAAGTCCGAAAGCTTCCTGTTTGGCCATCGCCGGGCCTTCGAGCACTTCGGTGGAGTGCCCCGCGCGGTGCGCATCGACAACCTCCGCTCGGCAGTGCTCGAGCGCCGCGGGACGGAGGTGCGCTTCCATCCCCGCTACCTCGAGCTGGCCGGCTGGTATCACTTTCATCCCCGCCCCTGCCGGCCCGCGCGCGGCAACGAGAAGGGACGCGTCGAACGGTCCATCGGCTATCTGCGCGAATCGTTTTTCGCCGGCCGTACCGTGACCACGGTGAGCGATCTGAACCGCGCCGTCTGGCGCTGGTGCGACCAAGTCGCCGGGGGGCGTCGCTGGCCAGACGATCCGCAGCGCTCTGTAGCCGAGGTCTTCGACGAGGAGCAATCCCGTCTCCTCGCCCTGCCACTGCATCCTCTGGAGATCGCGCACCAATGCATGGTGGCCTCTGGCAAGACCATCTACGTCCGCTTCGACGGCAACGAGTACTCCATTCCTCCGGCGGTGCTCGGCAAGGACCTCTCCCTTCTGGCCACCGACACCCTGATCCGCTTGCTCGATGGGCCTGTAGAGATCGCGCGCCATCGCCGCTGCTGGGATCGCGGCGAGCGCGTGACCGATCCCGCGCATGCCCAGGCCGTACTCGCTCAGAAGAGCCGGGGCCTGGGCCACTCTGCGCGCACTCCGCTCGAGATCGCCGTGCCTGAGGTCACCGCCTTCGTCGATGCCGCCTTTGCCGATGGCCAGCACGGCACCATCGCCATTCTCAATCGGCTGGGCAGTCTGCTCCCGCTCTACGGCAGCACGGCGCTGGCTGCGGCCCTGCGTGAAGCCCTCAGCCGCGGCACCCCGACCCTTGCTTCGGTCGACTACCTCATCGAGCAGCAGCGTCGCCTGGCCCGGCGTCGTCCACCCTTGCCCGTCGATCTGGGCCAGCGGCCCGATCTGGCCGCCCTGCATGTCCGCCCACACGCACTGGATGACTACGACCAACTGACCTCCGCCACCACCGACCTCGACGAGGAAACCGAAAATGAATGACCTCACCAAACGCCTTGCAGCACTCGGCCTTCACGCCTCAGCCAGCTCCCTCGACGATCTGCTCGCTCGCGCGGGCTCCGCTCGCTTCTCACCGCAGGATCTACTCGAAGAAATCGTTCTTCGCGAATCGGCCGACCGCTCCCGCAAGTCGCTCGAACGCCGCCTCTCATCCAGTCGCGTCGGTTCCTTCAAGCCCATCACCGACTTCGATTGGAGCTGGCCCAAGAAGATCGATCGATCCTTGATCGAACGCGCCCTTCTGCTCGACTTCATTGGCGAGGGCCGCAATCTGATCCTGCTCGGGCCCAACGGCATCGGCAAGACCATGCTCGCTCGCAACATCGCTCACGCAGCCATCGTGGCCGGACACTCGGTCTTGTTCCGCACCGCCGCCGAACTGCTCGACGACGTCGAGTGCGACTCCCCCGAGCGTCGTCGCCGCAAGATCGCCGCCTACACCAAACCTCATCTGCTTTGCATCGACGAGGTCGGCTACCTCTCCTACGACGATCATGCCGCTGATCTGCTCTTCAAGATCATCAATCCTCGTTATGAGAAACGCCGCTCCGTCATCGTCTCCACCAATCTCGCCTTCAAAGACTGGAACACAGTCTTCCCCAACGCCTCCTGCATCGTCACCCTCGTCGACCGGCTCACTCATCACGCCGACGTCACTGCCATCGAAGGCGAAAGCTACCGCAAGCGCGAAAGTGAACTGGAGGCGGTTGCTCGCCGTAAACGGAAGTCATGAGCACCGCCGAACACCAGCTCTTCGTTCGGACCGTACTCGATCTCTACCTCGGGCTGCCGCATTCGGCAGCCCGCCGTCCCTCTCTTCACGATCGTCGGCTGGCCGAGCAACTCTTCACTCGCGGCGTCCCTCTCGACCTCATCCATACCGCACTGCACCTCGCCACCCTCCGCCGCTTCAACCGTCCCCTCGACGCCCCCTTGCTCCAGCCCGTCCGTTCTCTCCACTACTACGGCCCCATCATCGACGAGCTCCTCGCCTCACCCCCAGTCCCTGATTACGTTCGCTATATTCACGCCCGCTTCCATACCCTCGTCGATCGACCAGATGGTCATTCTGCGACGCTTTCTGATGGTCGCTGACAAACACGATTGCGCCGGGCCGTAGGCTCGGCACAACTTCAGCCAGAATCGCGTCAACCACCGCATCATCGCTGAGCGTGAGATGCACACGATCTGCTGCCATGGCCGCATCCACGGCGGTTTCAGCGACGATCGCGCCTGCCTGCCGTAATTTGTGTGCCTTTGATATCGTCCGATTCCACACGGTGACCGAATCACCCTGCGCGAGCATCCTCTCAATCATCGCTGTGCCGAGCAGGCCAGTCCCAAGAAACGCCACATGGTTCATCCACCGAGATTACGCCGAAGCAGGGGATGCACTCAAGTGTGCCGGCCACCTTTCCGGGTTCGGTAGCGCGCACACGTTTTCGCGTTCTCTCAAGCCGCCGCGCTTGGGTCATTCATCTTAGGCTCTGAGTGGTCACCACTTCGTCAAGATCCGTGTCGCCAGAGCGGCTGGCGTCGGTCGATCCACCATGTGGCGTCGGATCGCGGAGATGTATGAGACGGCCGACGACTGCCATGCACCACGGGAGGTAGAAAGGGCGGCTGCAAGACAACCTTGCAAAAGTTCCAGATGTCCGCCTGCTTCCACAGTGAATCCCTGACCGCTGTAAAACGCATGCCCGAGCGTGACCACGGGAATTCCTAGCCAAGCCGCCTGAAGGCCAGCTTGCGAGTTCACAGTAACCACCACGTCGGCGGCGTGCAGGGCAACGAGGAGAGTGGGAAGCGGGCGTTCCTCCTCCCGAACAACACGTAGTCCGAGCGAAGAAGCCATAGCGGAAGCCATATCGCCCGGAGTCTTGCTCTTAGGGTGGGGCCGCACCACCAGCGTCGTCCGCGAAAGCGACAACACCGCCGAGTGAACCGCCGATACTGCCACGCCCTGGTCACTGAAGGCACCGCCATCCGTGATCAGAGACGAGTCATGCTCAATCTGCCCTAAGAACAGGACGAGCCGGTCGTCCAGGCCAAGGCCCATCTCACCGCGAATGCGCGCGCGGTCGACGTGTGGGAGTCCGACTTCCGATAAGTGGAACGATCGTGCCATTAGTTGGTCAACCGCTACGCGCTGGTCGACGGCCACCACCATGCACTTTGTCTCGTGCAGCAAGGCCCGCGCTCCAATTGCCCCGCGAGCCCCAGTCACACCGGCCTCGTCGAAGTAGACGCATCCCGGCACAAACGATTTCTCAATGGCATACGCTGAAATGCGTGCCTCTCGAGTCGCGAGGAACGCAGTGTGATCCTGGTGGAACTGACCTCCAAAATAAACCATTACTTCGGCCTTACTGCGGCGCAAAATGTGACGGTAGTAAATCAAGTGCCGAAGAGTGTCTTTTTCGTAATCATCCCTCAGAACCCGCTGGTCGTCTTCGGTCAAAGGTCCGAGACGACGCCGCATAATCGAAACGCGGGCGATCAGATCCAGACGATATGTCTCCCAGACACGCGGTCTCTCATCGACAATGCGCTTCCAAATATCTTCCACTTCTGCCTCGAGCAAGGGCTGCGCGCCAACAACTTCCGTCGCCACCGACGCGGTCGCGCGACCCTTGAACCGGTTGAACCACAATTCACATTTGGAATCGTCGCCGCCTAAACGAATGATGTGAGAACACGGGCTCTTGCCCGCAAGTACCACCGTCGTGGCGACACCCCGAGCCATGAACTCCTCTGCAAGCCCTAATAGAAGTTCACGCTTGTCCTCAAAATGCGGACAGCACACCGACACACACACACACGCTGACGCAGGATAAGACATGGACTCTCTCGCCTCCATCGCCGGGGTCCATTACTGACGCGACTGGTATCGTGCAAGCATTGCTCTGCCGCCATGCTGGTTCTGAGTAACGCACTGCGTCTCTAGCTAGGTTTCGCAATTGTGCCGCCCAACCAGTCTCCTGACATGATAGAGCTGGGCGATCCAAATAGTGCACATGCGCCCATTTAAGCATGTCTCACTTCGGATGCCCGTGGTGAGGTGAGTTACGAACACGATTCGGCTGGTGTTACCGTGGCCATTGAACGACCGACAACAACGGCTCGGGCACCCAGCCCTCAGCGCGCACGGCGTCTTGCGCTTCGAACCAGGCCGCGTATCTGGCCTCCCGATAGTTCCGCCTAAACGTAACGAAATGTGCGATGACAGTGCCCGCTGGCCAAAGCCGGGGCGGCCGAGGAGGGAATTGATTAAAGCGCCTTGGTAGCGGGCCTGCGCTTATCGTACCTCGCTGGATGGCTACTGACAGCGCATTCTGCTCGGCGGCGAACGGCGAAAACACGCGCCGCCCGGCGTGATCTCGCAGAGCGATAATCGTCTGATAGTCGTGGTGCCACGCATCGGTGAACCCGGCCCCTGCGACGAAGGTGAAGACGCCCGTGTTGTACGTAGGTAGTGTCCGCAGCGTGTCCTCCGGTAGTCCGAGGGCCCTGCTAATCGTCTCAAGGTGGACCTCCTCGAGCGGAAGTGCGAACGTCGACTGCCTGACGAGTAACATGGGTACATCGACGCCGGTTTTATTGTCCCACTCTTGCATTATTAGTAGGTCGGAGTCTGCGCCTGGCGTCGGGATCTTGAACTCATGCCAGAATACTGTGTCAGCATCACAAACCAAGTACGCTGATGCGGGCGGCAGAAATGAGCCGGCAAGCCGCCGGCTGAGCAAGCGGGGCGCATGAATTCTCATCCGCATGGGAAGAATGCCGAGTGACGTGGGGTCCCACGGTTCATCCCAGATCTTGAAAGCCGGGACCACGTGCACCCCTTCGGAAGCAGCAGCGCTGAGAAACGCTAACATGTCACTGCTCAGCCCGCAGTCAATCACCACCTTCGTGGTGCTTCTCCAGACCGACGGTGCCGCGAGGCGGAGGCTACCGAGACTGACCGCGAGGTGCCCTTCGGCGCCCGAGTCGACGAACCACAGGATGGTGTCTCTTGTCACAGCAACCAGCTCAGTCGAGGCCAAGAAAGTCGCGATGGTTGGCGTACCAGTCGACAGTTTCCACAATCCCTGTCTCGAACGGCACCAGAAATGTCGCGCCTGTTCCCAGGCAGCTTAGTGTTGTGGGATCGCCGAGCACAACGCTGCGCTCAGGCTCACCAGGACGCATCGTGAGGTGGTCGATCTGGGACGCGCTCTGCGCCGCATCGACTACACGTTGAGCAATGTCGTTGACCGTGAGGCGACGGCCAGTTCCGGCAGAGAGGATACCGTCAACTTGAGGGGCAAACAGCGCCTCGACTAGAATGCGTGCGACGTCACGCACGTGGATCATGTCCATTACCTGTTCACCATCACCATAGATTCTGACAGGTTCCCCCAATAGAGCCGCGCGGATGAACGTGGGAATGATCTTGCGGACCGGCTGATGCTTCTGATACGGACCGTACGCGTTTAGGACGCGGATGACTCGAATGTCCGTTCCATGCTCAATATTGAACATTCTCGCGAACCGCTCGGAGGTGGACTTCGTAATGGCGTACGGATTGTCCATGAAATGATTTCCGACTGTGATGTGGACGCACGTCACATCCCGCCCAAGCGCACGTGCGGTACGACAGCCCTGAAAGACGTTTAATGCCCCAGTAATGTTTGTGTCGACCGCAGCCGAGGGATCGTCGACTAGC
>JBDTOZ010000927.1:0-7617 GCA_039932995.1 Acidobacteriota bacterium
CCGCCAACCGCCAACCGCCAACCGCCAACCGCCAACCGCCAACCGCCAACCGAACTTACGGTTCCCGCCCCAAGATCAGCGTGGCCACGCCCACGAGCACGCGGCGGTCAAGGGTGTCGTTGAAGATCTCGAGCAGGTCCACGCGGCCGGCCCTGTCGGGGCGGCGGAGGATGCGCGCGGCTTCGACTCCTCCGTGGGTCACGATGACGTCGGTCTGGAAGCTGCGGCTGAATTTTCCGTAGAGCTTGCGCACCAGGGCTCCGAGAAGGGACGACTCCACCGCTTCGCCGAGATAGCGGCCCTCGTGGAGGATGGTCCAGCGGTTCCGTCCCAGGCGGGAGAGCGGTGACTTGCGGACGTCGGCCAGACGGGCCCCATTCGGGGCGGCGATGATGTAGGTCGCGGCGGGAAAGAGGGTTCGTTGGGCGATGGTCAGGGCGGGTTGCCCGCCATCGAACAGGGTGACCTGGGTGCGTGGTGCGAGCAGCGCGATGAAGACCGTGAAGGCGATGGTGAGCAGCAGGGCCACGCTCGCGCTCAGCGGCGCTGGCTGGGTAAAGAGCAGCAACGTGGCGGCCAGGCCGGCCACGGCCACGATTCCGGCCACGAGCGCGGCCACGACGCCGATCACGCCGGCGAAGCTGCGGTAGGTGAGGAGAACTTCGCCGCTCGCACTGCGAACGGGCGCGGTCTCACCCGAGCGAAGGCCCGTGCTGAAAAAATACTCGGTATGGGAGAACGGTCCGGGAGCCGGTCTCGGTCCAGCGGGTGTCGGCGGGATTTCCTCGGCAGGCGACAGCACGGCATCCGCTACTTTTTTTTTAGCTCCGCGGGGGCGAGCTTTTCGTGCGGGAGGGTCTCGAGGTTCACCCGTTCGATGGTGGAGGTGGGCATCATCTCCAACGCGCCAAGGTCCTCGGTGGGGGGAACGGGTTGATCGTACGGCTCCGCCGGTGCCGCCGCCAGAGGGGCCGCGTCGGACTCGGTGGGAAGCTCTTCGGAGAAGCGGCCGTAGGTGTTCCCCATGCGCAGTCGCGCTCCATGGGTCAGGGGAGCCACCCTCACGCGCTTGCCGTTGACGTAGGTGCCGTTGGCGCTGGCCAGATCGTGCAGGACGAAGAAGCCGCGCTCGAAAACAATCTCGGCATGGTGGCGCGACACCTTCGGGTCGCGAAGGATGATGTCGTTCCCCGGATCGCGCCCGAGAGTGAACGGGCGATGCGTCTGGAGCCGGTAGCTTTTCTCCGCGCCGTCGAGGCCGACGAAGAAGATCTTGGCCATTCGGGGCGGATTGTAAGCGGGTTTGTCAGCCTTGGCTATTCGCCCGAGGCAAGGGCCCGAGGTCGGGCCATCTCCGAGACGAGCTCGTCCACGGTCAAAGGCTTGGTCAGCCAGGAGCGAACACGGCGGGGAAGGGCGGTCGGGGCAGGCTGTCCGCTGATGACGATGATCTGGATCGAGGAGCTCTCCTGCTGGCCGTCCAGACGCGCCACGACTTCCTGTCCGTCCATGAGGGGCATGAGCCAGTCCAGCAGGATGTAGTCGGGCCGTTCCGAGGCCACGCGATCGACCGCCTCGGCACCGTTGGAGGCGAGCTTGACCTCGAATCCTCTCTGATTGAGCCCGATCGCATACAGACGCCGGACATCCGCGTTGTCCTCGACGAGTAGCACCTTGGTTCGGGCGTCCATGGCGGCCGGAGGGTGCAGTTTTCCTACCAACCGGGGTGGTTGGCGGTTGACGGTTGGCGGTTGGCGGGGAAGGATCGTTCCATAGCAGAGGTTCGTATCGGCTCTCGCGACGCCAACCGTCAACCGTCAACCGTCAACCGCCAACCGCCAACGGCCTGACGCCGTGGTATCCTCCCGCCCGCCTTTATGAACGTAAAAAAGCGCTTGCTGGACGGTGCGCGGATGAACCGCGCCATTCGCCGGATGGCCATCGAGACGGTGGAGAAGAACCGTGGTCTCGATGACCTGATGATCGTAGGGATTCGCAGCCGGGGTGTGCCGATCGGTGAGCGGATGGCCCGGGAGATCGAGCAGATGGAGGGGCAGCCGGTGCCGTTCGGCATCCTGGACATCACCCTCTATCGCGACGACCTGACCACCATCGCCCCGAATCCGGTGGTGAAGCCGACCAAGTTCCCCGAGCCGATCAACGACAAGGTCATCGTGCTGGTGGACGACGTGCTGTACACGGGACGCACCGTGCGAGCGGCCCTCGATGCCCTGATCGACTTCGGCCGGCCGAAACGGGTCATGCTGGCCGTCCTCGTCGATCGCGGCCACCGCGAGCTTCCCATTCACGCCGACGTGATCGGGAAGACCGTTCCCACCGATGCCGAGGAAGTGATCAAGGTCAAGCTGGTGGAGACGGACGGCGAAGACGAAGTGCTGATCATGGAGAAATGAGCCGTCGCGTCGCCGAGGGGCCGAGTCTTCCAGGAGACGCAAAGGCTCTCGACGACTCGACGACTTGATGGCCCGACGACTGGGAATGCGCACGCAAAGTTCAGCCCTCCGCTCGAAAGACCTTCTGGGCATCGAGCCCCTCACTTCCGACGAGATCGATCTCATCCTCGACACGGCCGAGGGCTTCAAGGAAGTGAGCGAGCGGCCGGTCAAGAAAGTGCCGGCGCTGCGCGGCCAACTGGTCATCAATCTCTTCATGGAGGCGTCCACGCGGACGCGGGTCTCGTTCGAGATCGCGGAGAAGCGGCTCTCCGCCGACACCCTCAATTTCTCGGCGTCGGGCTCGGCCGTGGAAAAAGGGGAGACCCTGATCGACACGGCCGACAACCTGGTGGCCATGCACCCCAACATGATCGTCATTCGCCACAAGCATCCGGGCTCACCGCAGATGCTGGCGGAGCGGTATCCGAACATCTCGGTCATCAACGCCGGCGACGGGGCGCACGAGCATCCCACGCAGGCACTGCTCGACGCCTTCACCATCCGCGAACGACTGGGCCGGCTGCAAGGCGTGAACGTGACCATCGTGGGCGACATCAAGTACTCCCGCGTGGTGCGCTCCAACATACACCTTCTCACGAAGATGAAGGCCTACGTCACCCTGGCCGGACCGCCGACGCTGATTCCCGCGGAGATCGAGAAGCTGGGGGTGCGGGTGGTGCACTCCCTCGACGCGGCCATCGAGGGAGCGGACGTGGTGATGATGCTGCGCATCCAGCTCGAACGGCAGGGGAAGCTCAGCTTTCCGTCGCTGCGCGAGTACTACAACACGTTCGGACTGACCCGCGAGCGTCTGCGCCGGGCCAACCGCAAAGTGCTGGTCATGCATCCCGGCCCCATGAACCGCGGTGTCGAGATCGCCTCCGACGTGGCCGACGATCCGGAGTTCTCGGTCATCCTCGAACAGGTCACCAATGGCGTTGCCGTGCGCATGGCCGTGCTGTACCTGCTGGGGGGAGCGCACTCGGAATGACGACGCGGAGGGCCCCGAGCCATACAGCGCTGCGTTGCCCCCTGCGCCCTGAGACCCTATGAACCTACTCATCACCAACGCCCGCGTGATCGACCCGAGCCAGGAGCTCGACGCCCGGTTGGACATCCTCATCGAGGATGGGGCGATCGCGCGCGTGGACCGCGGCATCAAGGCCCCTCATGTCGAGACTCTGGACGCCACGGGTCTCATCGCCACGCCTGGGTTCATCGACCTGCACACGCATCTGCGCGAGCCGGGGCAGGAGCACAAGGAGACCATCGCCACGGGAACGCGTGCGGCGGTGACCGGCGGGTATACGGCCGTCTGCGCGATGGCGAACACCGTGCCGCCGAATGATGAGCGCGCGGTCACGGAGATGGTCCGGGCCGAGGCGGCGCGCAACGGGTGGTGCCGTGTCTATCCGATCGGAGCGGTCAGCAAGGGGCTGCTGGGAGAGGAAATGGCGGAGCTGGCCGAGCTCCGGGCCGCCGGGTGTGTGGCGGTGAGCGACGACGGCAAGCCCGTCTGGAATGCGCAACTGATGCGCCGGGCCCTGGAGTACTGCTCGATGCTGGGCATTCCGGTGATCGCACACGAAGAAGATGCCAACCTCAATGAGGGTGGGGTCATGCACGAGGGCTTCCACTCCACGCTCCTGGGGATGCGCGGCATCCCCGCGGCATCGGAGGAGACCCTGGTGGCCCGCGACGTGATCCTGGCCCGTCTGACCGGCGCGCATGTACACATCGCCCACCTCTCCACGGCCGGCTCCATCGACGCCGTGCGCCGCGCCCGCGCCGATGGCGTGAGGGTGACCTGCGAAGTCACGCCGCATCACATCGCCCTGGGCGACGAGAGCCTGCAGTCGTTCTCCACCAATCTCAAGATGAATCCTCCCCTCCGTTCCGAGCCGCACCGGCGCGCGCTGCTGGAAGGCATCGCCGATGGGACCGTCGATGCCATCGCCACCGACCATGCACCGCATCACTTCGACGAAAAGAACGTGGAGTTCGAGCTGGCTCCGTTCGGCATCATCGGACTGGAGACGGCCTTCCCGGTCTGCTATGACCGGCTCGTGCGGAGCGAGGTGATCGCTCTCCCGCGCCTGGTCGACCTCTTCTCCTGCGGTCCGGCGCGCGTCTTCGGGCTGCCGGGCGGCACTTTGAAAGCGGGCGGCCTGGGCGACGTGACGTTGCTGGACCTCTCTTCGCGGTACGAGATCACCCGCGGCTCGTTCGTGTCGAAGGCGGCGAATTCGCCGTTCGTCGGCCTGACCCTGGAGGGACGCGCCGTGACGACGGTCGTCGGTGGTGTGGTCAAGCACGATCTGCGTGGGGCACCCACGACGAAAAGGCGGAAGCACAAATGAGCGACGAGCCGGGCACGCTGCACAAGCGCATCGTCATCGTGGACGACTCCGCGTCCTATTGCGAGCTCTGGTCGAGCTTCATCCTGGAGCGGTATCCGGACGTGGCCAAGGTGGAGACCTACGGCCATCCCTACGATGCGCTTCCGAAGATCGACGCCAACATCGACCTGCTCATCGTGGACCTGGAAATGCCGGGCATGGATGGGAAGAAGTTCGTCGAATACGCCCGAGGCCGGGGCGTCTCCCCCAGCCACATCGTCGTGACGTCGTCGCATTCGGCCGACGTGCTGCACCAGCGTTTCCGCATTGGCGAGACCATCGCCGTGATCAACAAGACCGAGCCGAGACAGCAGGAGGCGTTCCTGATGATCCTCGATTCCATCGTGCGGAAGTAGCGTTTGGTTGCTCGTTGCTGGTTGCTGGTTGTCTGGGGTTTCTCGCCTGGACCGCACTTTCCGCCGGTTCCGTGTCGTTCCTGCGCGAGCGTTCCTTCTTCGAGAACCCACCGACAACCAGCAACCAGTAACCAGCAACCGAAGAAGCGACGGCGCATATAATCCGCCTCCGTGACGGTAGCCCCCGAACATAGCGCGCCTGCGTTCTCGCTCAATGACCTGCTCGTGTACATGAGCAAGCAGCAGGCCTCGGATCTTCACCTCAAGCCCATGCGGCCTCCTCTGGTGCGGGTGCAGGGAAAGCTCATCGCCGTCAAGACCGAGCCGCTCAAGCCGGCGGATCTGGAGCGGATGCTCCTGCCCATCCTGAACCGGGCCCAGAAGGAGAAGTTCGATCAGTTCCAGGCGGTCGACTTCGGCTATGGCGTGCCCGGCGTGGCCCGCTTCCGCGCGAACATGTAC
Source organism: Acidobacteriota bacterium (assembly GCA_039932995.1). Lineage (GTDB taxonomy): Bacteria > Acidobacteriota > Thermoanaerobaculia > Gp7-AA8 > Gp7-AA8 > QHVT01. Next base: position 5,674 of record JBDTOZ010000927.1, read on the forward strand.
ATGCAGCGCGGGACCGTGGGCGCGGTCTTCCGGCGCATTCCCATCCAGGTCCAGTCCATTGACGCCCTGGAGCTGCCGGGGGCGGTCGGAGAACTGACCCGGCTCCCCGATGGTCTGGTGCTGGTCACCGGTCCCACCGGATCGGGCAAGTCGACGACGCTGGCGGCCATGGTCGTGGAGATCTGCGAGAACGCGCCGCTGCACATCGTGACCATCGAAGATCCGATCGAGTTCCTCTTCCAGGACAAGGTCGGGGCCATCTCCCAGCGTGAGGTGGGGACCGACACTCCCACGTTCAAGGAGGCCCTGCGCAACGCCATGCGCCAGGATCCGGACGTGATCATGGTCGGCGAGATGCGCGACGTGGAGACCATCCAGACCGTGCTCACCGCGGCGGAGACCGGGCATCTCGTGCTTTCCACGCTGCACACCAACAACGCAGCGCAGACGATCGACCGCATCATCGACGCTTTCCCGGCGGACCAGCACAAGCAAATCCGCTCGCAGCTCTCCCTCGTGCTGCGGGGCATCATCTCGCTCAAGCTGGTCAAGACCGGCTCCGGAAAGATGACCGCGGCCGTGGAAGTGCTCAAGAACTCGCCGCGCATCTCCAAGCTCATCGAAGAAGGTCACACCAAAGACATCCTCGAGGAGCTGGAGGGGTCGGTGGGGCTGTACCGCATGCAGACGATGAATCAGTCCCTCATCGCACTGCTCGTCCACCAGAAGATCACCTATCAGGACGCCATGGAGCTCTCCAGCGATCCCGACGATTTGTCGCTCAAGCTCCGCAAGCTCTTCCCGCAGATCGAAGAGCGCGTCCGCCAGGGAGGAGAGATGGCCCCCAGTTACTCCGATTTCTCGCAGATCACTGAGTTGATGGACATCAAGCGTCTTTACGAGGAACAGGAAGTCCAGTGGCGTCACCGGTTGAGCGAAAAGGATGAAGAGCTCGAAGGGCTGCGCCACGACATGGACTACCTCCGCGTCCAGGTCAGCCAGAATCAGGGCGGCGACAAGTCCAAGGACGACGAGATCGTCCGTCTTCGCGGCGAAGCCGACCGCCTCCGCTCGGATGCCCAGGCCAAGATCACGCAGCTCCAGGAGCGGATCAAGGAACTGAATCAGAAGCTCCTGGCCGTGCCACCGAAGCGGTAGCTCGTTTCGTTCTGTTGCTGGTTGCTGGTTGCTGGTTGTCTGGGGTGGGTCGCTCTCCGGCTGACGAGCCGGTGGCCGCACGGAAGTTGCGAGGGGCGGTTTCGGGTTAGACCTGGCCAAGCCACTTCATGGGCAGCGTGCAACACTGGCGTCCGGACCCTGCTCCGCAGACCACCAGCAACCAGCAACCAGCAACCAGCAACCAGCAACCGGCAAACGGCAAACGACGCGGCGAAGATGACCACCACTCCCAGCAAGAACCTCGAAACGTTTCCCAACCCGAACCCTCAGCGCGACTACGAGATCGCCTTCGAGGCTCCGGAGTTCACCTGTCTCTGTCCGATGACGGGCCAGCCGGACTTTGCGACCATCCGCATCCGCTATACGCCCGATGCCCGATGCGTGGAGCTGAAGTCCTTGAAGCTCTACCTCTGGTCCTACCGCGACGAAGGCGCTTTCCATGAGGCCGTCACCAACCGCATCGCCGACGACCTCATCGCCGCACTCGATCCCCGCCACCTGATGGTGGAGGGAGATTTCTACGTCCGCGGAGGAATCAGCACGAAGGTGAGCGTCGAGCATCGGAAGCCCTAGGGTTTCTCGTCTGGTCTTTTCCTTTTCGTCTCGTGTTCGAGTCGTCGAGTCGTCGGGTCGTCTCGCCTCTCCTTCTTCGAGTCGTCGAGTCTCACAGTCTCACAGTCGCACGGTCTCACAGGGCGGACTGCGCCCGACAACCCAAGGAACGCCGGCGTCTCGCCGGCTGGCTGTGCGGCGTCCTCGCCGCGG
>JBDTOZ010000928.1:0-13677 GCA_039932995.1 Acidobacteriota bacterium
GATGACTCCTCCGACTGGTTCCTGACCGCCGGCATCAGCCACCGCTTCTGACCCCACACCGGAGGCGGATCGTTCGGCCAGGGACGACGGCCCTCCGCAACATTTCTTGACAACACAGGCTCGGTGTATTAGATTACTAATACACTAGCCATGTTCGACATCAATCCATCCAACGCCGCTCCCATCTGGAGACAGATCGAAGAGGGCATGCGCCGCATGATCTCTCTGGGGACGCTCGACCCGGGGGACGTCGTTCCTTCGGTGCGTGAGCTGGCCCAGTCGCTGCGGGTGAATCCGAATACGGTGGCCCGCGCCTACCAACGGCTCACCGACGCGGGAGTCTTCATCGTTCGCCGCGGGGAAGGCACCTTCGTCGCCGAGGCGCCCGTGCAGTTGAAGAAGGCCCAGCGGAACGAGACCTTGCGCGACGCGGCCACCGGCTATGCCGGCACGGCCATGGCCGTGGGAGCGGAGCTCGACGAGGCCACCGCCGAGCTCGCGTCCGCATTCGAGCGCCTTACGCGCGACCACAGGAGGAAATCATGAGCGACCTTGCTCTCACTGCCGAGGATGTCACTGTCCGCTACGGGAAGCGGATGGCCGTCGACGGCGTCTCCCTCTCCGTCCCCATCGGCTCCGTCTACGCCCTCCTGGGCCGCAACGGCGCCGGCAAGTCGTCGCTCATCCGCGTGCTCCTCGGTCTCCTTCGTCCCGACCAAGGGCAGGCCACCCTGCTGGGAGAAGACGTCTGGCGGAACCGCGCCCGGCTCATGGAGCGGACGGGCGTCGTGGCGGAAGAAGCCGATGCGCCCCCGGAGATGCGCCTCCGCGATCTCGGCTGGATGTCGTCGCGCCTCTACGCACGCTGGCAGCAGGGCGCATTCGACGAACGCCTGACGCGGTTCGACATCGACTCCGCCGCGCGTTTCGGGGAGCTCTCCAAAGGCCAGAAGAAGCAGGTGGCCCTGGCTCTGGCCCTGGCCGCGACGCCCGAGCTGATCCTGCTCGACGACCCCACCCTCGGCCTCGACGTCGTGGCGCGCAAGTCGTTGTTCGAGGAAGTGATCGCGGACATGGCGGACCGCGGCCTGACCGTCTTCATCGCCACACACGACCTCGGCGCGATCGAGTCGATCGCCGACCGGGTGGGGATCTTGAAAAACGGGCGTCTCGTGCTCGACGAAGAGCTGGAGACGCTGAAGAACCGCTTCCGCCGGATCCGCTTCGCGGGACCGGCGGACACCCTGGCGGAGGCAAATCTCACGGTGACCTGGTCACGACCGTGGGGAAGCGGCACCGAGGCGGTGGCCACCAACTACGACGACCTGGCGCTGGACCGGCTGCGTCAGCGGGCCCGAACGGCCGAGGTCGTACCCATGAGCCTCGAAGAGATCTTCATGGCCGTCGTGGGAGAGGAGAGATCGTGAACGGAACCTTGGTCATTGCCGCGCGCGAGCTGCGCGCGAACACGCGGATCTTCATCATCAGCGCGGTGCTGGCCGTCTGGCCGTTCCTCGCATCGCTGTTGCCGACGGCTCGCGGTCATCGCGCGGAGGTCATCGTCGTCCTGGGGGGATTCCTTTCCGTGGCCGTCGGCCTCGGCCTGGCGGTGGCCCTGGGCATCTCCACCATCGGGCGGGAGCTGTCGGAGCGCCGCTTGTCGTTCTACTTCAGCAAGCCGGTCTCCCCCGCCGCGATCTGGTTCGGCAAGGCGGGAGCGGCGATCGTGACCAGCGTCCTTTCCTTCGCGCTCATCGCCCTTCCCACCTACTTCACTTCCCCGCAGACGTGGCGACTGCACTGGCTGGGAGATGCGCAGCCGGTCGTGGTGGCGGCGCTCGTCATTGCGGCCCTGTTCTTCCTCAGTCATTTCCTCAGCTCGATCCTCCGTTCGCGGTCCGCGTATCTGGCGTTCGACGTGATCGCTCTCCTGCTCCTCCTGGCCGGCCTCTACGCAGTGGTACGGCCGCTGGCGTTGGGCGGCGCGGGAGACACGGCGAAAATCATCCTCGTCTCGATGGGGGCGATCGTCGCCGGCGCGCTGGTGGTCGGCCCGGTGTGGCAGCTCGCGAACGGCAGGACCGACGCAAAGCGGGGACACGCCGCACTGTCGCGCGCGGTCTGGTCGATCCTCGGCGGTGCGCTGCTCCTCGCAGGCGGCTACGTGGCCTGGCTGATCTCAGGCTATGCCTCGGATCTGAAGGACGTGCACTTCGTCGAGCAGCCGGGTCACGGCACGGCGTTCCTGGTGAGTGGGACCGGTGCGGGCCGCGGCGAGTACGTGTCGACGTTTCTCATCGATCAGCGCAAGGGAGACTCCCGACGCCTCTCGGTGCCGAAGTGGTGGGGAGGAAACTTCTCCGAGGACGGAACCGTGTACTGGTGGCTGCAGCCGCTGGGCTTGTTCAACTTCACCGGGCTCGAGCTCTACACGATCCCTGTCGCGGGAGGATCGAGCGTCGCGTCCGGAATCACGATGACGCCGAACGGATCGGCGACGCTCTCCAGCGACGGCTCGCGAGTGGTCGTCGTCGACGGCGCCCTGGCCTCCGTCTTCGACCTGGCCACCGGCAAGTTGCTGGCCTCCGGAGGGGGCCTCGACTTCCGGGCCAATCACGTCGTGATCTTCCTCGGTCCCGACCTCGTGCGGATCGTCGAGGCCCCGCGGGACGCGCGTGACATCACGGTCGTGCGTGTCTACGAGCTCGACGTACGGCGGCGCACGATGAGCAAGACCGGAGAAGGGCAGTATCCGGGCAGCCGCGGCACCTCGCTCTCGCTCTCCGGTGACGGGAGCAGGATCCTGGTCCGCGGAATCAGCACCATCGCCGATGGCCGGACCGCGGGCCTGGTGGCTCGTCTGAACGGCGAGGTCCCTGCGAGCAGCGCCGTGCTCTACGACGGAACGGTGGCCACGATCACTCCGAACCGCCCGCGCTTGCAGTTGTACTCGCGGGATGGGTTGCCGCTCCACGACATCCCGCTCCCGGACGCGGAGCGCGCGTTTCTGTCAGGCGAGATCGAGGAAGGCAAACTGATTGTGGCTGGATCCCGCGGACTTCCCGGGAAGGGCGGGATGCATTGGAGCCTGCTGATCATCGACGTCCGCCGCGGCGTCGTCGAGCGCGTCGTGCCGGACGTCCTGGCCCCTCTGCCGCGGTGGCAGTACGGCCGGTTGGCTCACTACACTGCCGATCAGAAGTTGGTGGTCGTCGATCTCCACGAGACGCTGTACACCCTCGATCCACGGACCGGTGCGCTGCAGAAGGTGAAGCTGACCGGGTGAGCTCAGGACCATCCCGAAAACAAAAGAGCGGGCTCGCGCCCGCTCTTTTCGTTTCATCGCGATGTTGACGTCAGGCCGTCTTGGTCTTGGCCAGGGCGTTCTTTGCGGTCTCGGCCAGGACGGTGAAGGTCGCGGCGTCGCGCACGGCCAGGTCCGCCAGGATCTTGCGGTCCAGAGTGTTTCCGGCGGCCTTGAGGCCGGAGATGAACTTGGAGTACGACATCCCGTTCAGGCGGGCGGCGGCGTTGATGCGGGCGATCCACAGCGTGCGGAACTCACCCTTGCGGTCCTTGCGGCCGGTGAAGGCGGAGTTGAGCGCCTTGTCCACGGCCTGCATCGCGATGCGGTGACCGCGCGATCTCATCCCATAGAAGCCCTTGGCGAGCTTCAGGATCTTTTTGCGGCGGTCTTTTCTTTTGGGGCCTCGTTTGACTCTCGGCATGTTCTCCTCGTTTTCCTTTCAAGAGCGGACGGGCCAGGAGGGAAAATCGCCACGTCTCGCTCGGGGTGAGTCAGGAAGCGTCGTGCAGGGCGCGGAGCGCAGGAGAACGGTGTCTCCTGCCCCCGGCGCCCTGCCCTCTGCGTCCTTACAGGTAAGGCAGCATTCTCTTCACGGTCTTCGCATTCGCGGGGGACACCTCGACCTCACCGGCGAGCCTGGACTTCCGGCCCGGCGACTTCTTGGTCAGGATGTGCGAATGGAAGGCGTGATTCCGCTGCAGCTTGCCGCTTCCGCTCTTCTTGAAGCGCTTGGCGGCACCACGGTGCGTCTTCATCTTCGGCATACAAATTCTCCCTAAAGCCTCGCTCGAAACGAGGTTGGCTCGCTCTTCATTCCAGAGTCAGGGCACAGGGGGCAGGGCACGATCGAGGGCTTGGTGCAGCGGGAGGAACAGCTCTCCTGCCCCCTGCGCCTGCCCTCGGCGACCTACTTCGAGGGCGCGATGATCACGGACATCCGGTTGCCCTGCACGTCCGGGTGCGGGTTTTCCGACGCTCCGTGCTCCTTGACCTCGACCAGCAACCGGTCGATGACGGCCCGGCCCAGCTCCATGTGCGTCATCTCACGGCCGCGGAAACGGACGATGGCCTTGACCTTGTCGCCGTGCTCGAGGAAGCGGATGACGTTGTTCTTCTTGAAGTCGAAATCATGCTCGTCGATGCGGGGGCGGAACTGCACCTCCTTGACGATGATGATCTTCTGCTTCTTCTTGGCTTCGCTCTCCTTCTTCTTCTTCTCGAAGAGGAACTTGCCATAGTCCATGATCTTGCAGACCGGCGGCGTGGCAGTGGCGGAGATCTCGACCAGGTCGAGGTCCTTCTCGCGGGCCATTTCCTGCGCCTGCGTGATCGGCACGATGCCGACCTGTTTGCCTTCGCTGTCGATCAGCCGCACCTCGGGGGAGCGGATCAGGTCGTTGATGCGGTTCTCGGGCTCGACCGGTCTACGGTCGAATCGGCGGTTACCTCTTGGCGGAAAAATACGGATGTCCTCCTGGTTTTCGGGTAGTCAACATAGCGGCGAGTGTCTGCGTCGTCAAGTTTCAGGGTCTTCGGCGTCTGGTCGGTCGTCTCGTTCGAGTCGTCAGGTCGTCGAGGTCTTCGCGTCGCATGGTCGAGTCGTCGAGTCTTCGAGTCTTCGAGTCGTACGCCACGAATTCTCATAGGCTCATAGGCTTGTCCAGTCTTCGAGTCTTCGAGTCGCCGAGTCGTCGAGTGTCCCGTCGGACGCCACGTAGTCTCATAGGCTTGACGACTCGACGACTTGACGACTTGACGACTCGACTTGAAGACTCGAAGACTCGACGACTTGACGACTTGACCAGACGACTTGACCAGACGACAAGACGATAAGGATCAAAGCGTCAACGCCCGGCTCTCGACCAGCTCCCGGGCCTGCCCGATGAGCTCGTCGAGGGGAACACTGCTTTGTTCCCCGGTGCGCTTGCGCAAACTGACAGTGCCGCTGGAAGCTTCCTTCTCTCCCAAAATCAGCATGAACGGCACCTTCTGCAGTTGGGCATCGCGGATCTTGGCGCCCAGCTTGTCGTCGCTGCGGTTGGTGGAGACCCGCAGGCCCGCGGCCAGGAGCCTGGCCTCCACCTGGTCCGCGTAGTCCACGAACTTCTCCGAAAGCGGCAGCACGGCCACCTGCACCGGAGCCAGCCAGAGCGGGAACGCTCCGCCGAAGTGCTCGATGAGGATGGCGATGAAGCGCTCGAACGAGCCGTAGATGGCCCGGTGCAGCACGGCCGGCCGGTGCTCGGCGTTGTCCTCGCCGACATAGGTCAGGTCGAACCGCTCGGGGGCGTTGTAATCGAGCTGCATCGTGCCCAACTGCCACTTGCGGCCGATGCTGTCCGAGACTTCGAAGTCGATCTTCGGTCCATAGAACGCGCCGTCGCCCGGCTTGAGCTCGTACGGAATGGCCAGGCTGTCCAGCGCACTCTGCAACAGCCCTTCGGCCCGGTCCCACAAAGCGTCGTCGCCGATGCGCTGGGGCGGACGGGTGGCGAACTTGGCCGTGTACTGGAGGCCCACGGAGTGGTACACGCGGTCCAGCAAGGCCACGAAGCGCTTCACCTCGTTCGGCACCTGCTCTTCCATGCAGTAGATGTGAGCGTCGTCCTGCGCGAATTGGCGTACCCGGGTCAGGCCGCTCAGCGTGCCCGAGAGCTCGTTGCGATGCAGCACGTCCTGGGTGTGGAAGCGCAGCGGCAGCTCCCGATAGCTGTGCTTCTTCATCCCGTAATAGAGGTGATGCGAGGGGCAGTTCATCGGCTTGAGCGAGAAATCGTGCTCGCCGGTCTCGTTGTCGAGGACCAGGAACATGTTTTCCTTGTACTTGCCCCAATGGCCACTGATCTCCCAGAGCCCCTTGTTATAGAGCAGCGGGGTCTTGATCTCGACGTAGCCGTTGCCGAGGGCCAGCTCGCGCATCGACTGGGCCAGCACCTGGTAGAGCGTGGTGCCCTTCGGAGTCCAGAAGGCGGCCCCGGGGGCGAAGGGATGAAAATGAAAGAGATCGAGCTCCTTGCCCAGCTTGCGGTGGTCGCGGGCCTGGGCCTCTTCGACCTGCTTGAGATGCGCTTCGAGTTGGTCCTGGTCCGCCCAGGCAGTGCCGTAGATGCGCTGGAGCATGGCGTTGCGGGAGTCCCCGCGCCAGTACGCGCCGGCCACGGAGGTCAGTTTGAACGCGCCCAGGCGGCCGGTGGAGGGGACGTGCGGCCCGCGGCAGAGATCGAACCACTCACCCTGCCGATAGAGGGACAACGCCTCATCGCCGGGGATGGCCTTGATGATCTCGACCTTGTAGCTCTCGCCCAGCTTCTCGAACGTGGCGATGGCCTCGTCGCGGGTCCATTCCTCGCGGCGCACCGGCAGATCGCGCTTCACGATCTCCTGCATCTTCTCCTCGATCCGCCGCAGGTCGTCGTCGGTGAAGGGCCGGTCGGTGCCGAAGTCGTAGAAGAAGCCGTTCTCGATCACCGGCCCGATGGTGACCTGCGTGCCCGGGAAGAGCTCCTGGACGGCCATGGCCATGAGGTGGGCGGTGGAGTGGCGGATCGTGTCGAGCCCGGCTTCGCTCTTCGGGGTGATGATCTCCACCCTGGCCCCCTCGGACACGGGAGCGTAGACATCGACGACTTTGCCGTCGATCCTGCCGGCCAGGGCATCCTTCGCCAGCCGCCTGCCGATCGCCGCGGCGACATCGGCCACAGTGGCGTTGGCCGGGACTTCTTTCATCGAACCATCGGGCAGTTGCACGTTCATGGATAGCCTCACAAAAGCAAAAAGACAGGGCCGAGACCCTGTCTTTGATCATTTCGGATTCAGTGGACGATCATCGACAAGGCGGGAGCGAGGTGCTCGTCGTTCGCGTCATCGTCGTCATCCGCAACATGGGGCGTGGAGTATAGCACCCTCTCCTTCGAGTCGTCGAGTCGTCGAGTCTTCGAGTCTTCGAGTCTTCGAGTCTTCGAGTCTTCGAGTCGTCCGGGGCTCGAAGACTAGAAGCAGTCTCACATCACAGGCTCACAGTCTCAGGCAGTTGGCGCTACGCGCGGCGGGAGTTCTGCCGGGCGTCCGGCCGCCGCGCGGTGGATAACAGACATGGCGTCAAACGACTAGTTCGTCGTCATCTTCAACTAGGGTGGGGACGGGACGGACACGACCGAAGTCTGGGGGCGGCGCCTCCGCTTCTTCGGCCGCCGCCATGCCGATCACCCCGAAGGTATTCGGTGCAGTCCGTACGAAGATCTCTCCACGCCGAACATAGTTAGAGATCGAGCCTCCGACCGAGATCCGGTTTGCCGATGTGGCGGCGCGTCCCATCGCACTGATGATCTCGTTGATATGGAGCGGCCGACCAGCAGCGCGGATCGCTTCTCGCGCCTGAGCCATCGCGCTACCGGGACGCAAGACCTGCTCCGCGCGTCGCGCCGGGGCGTCTGAGGATTCCTTGGGAAGCGACTTGAGCATGTCCTGCATTGCTTGGATGTACGCCTGCGCTCCGGCTCGGTCGAGCGCGAACGCCATCTCTTTGTCGGCTAGCTCTTGTTGCTTCTTCTCGATCCGACGAATGATGTCTTCTCGCAGTCCCATTGGTGTGCCTCCCTTCCGTGCGACAAAGTGTAGCACGCTATGGCACGAAGGCACTAGGCATGGTGTCTCAGTGGTACACTCCGCGCACCAAGGGGAACAGAATGGACCAAACCATCGTGGTGTCGCAGCTTGATTCGACAAAGAACCATGACCCTAGGGGCAACGAGTATTGGCGTGCTCGTGAGCTTCAGGAGGTACTGGGATACTCGACTTGGCGCAACTTTGCCACCGTGATCGAGAAGGCACAGCAGTCGTGCAAGGCACTGAAAGTTGACGCGACTAACCAATTTGTCGAAACCAGCAAAATGGTTGCAGTCGGCAGTGGCGGAGTGGTGCCAGTAGAAGATTTCTTCTTGTCGCGTTATGCCGCGTACCTGGTCGCGATGAACGGTGACCCCACGAAACCTGAGGTCGCCTACGCCCAAGCCTACTTCGCCGTCCAAACCATCCGGCAGGAGCAGGCGGACCAACTCAGCGAAGACGAGAAGCGCATCCAACTCCGGGCGCGGGTGAAGGACGCCAACAAGAATCTGAACAGCGCCGCAAAGGACGCGGGCGTCATCAACTACGCATACTTCCACGACAAGGGATACCTCGGCCTCTACGGTATGCGACGTGCCGACATCGCGAAGAAGAAGAACCTGCCAGCGAACGAAGACCTTCTCGATTGCGCCGGTCGCACTGAACTTGCAGCGAACGAATTTCGCATCACACAGACGCAGGACCGACTCCGCGCGGAACGGGTCAAGGGCCAAGCGGCAGCCGAGCGGACGCATTTCGAGGTCGGGAAGAAGGTCCGCAAGGCGATCGAGGACATCGGCGGCACCATGCCAGAGAACCTTCCGCCGGAGACGCCCATCAAGAAGCTCAAGACCAAGTCGATGACGAAGTACATCGCGACGACCCGGAAGAAGAAGCTGACCACCTAGCGCCGCTTGTCGAACGGCCGGAACAGCTCGGACGGCGCGATGTCCAGCGCGTCGGCGATCCTGACGATATTGTCCAAGCAAGGGTTGCGGCGCCCGCGCTCCACGTCTCCGATGTAGTTGCGGTTCAAACCGGCCAGTTCGGCGAGCCCGGTCTGAGAGATGCCGCGCTTCTCGCGTAGCTCGCGCAGGTGCCCTGCGAACTTCGCGAGATTGCGGCCCGGCGCCATGCTTTGAGTGTGACGCTTTTGGTGGCTTGCAAATCATGCTATGAGTGTCACATTCTATCGGTGTGAAAGAACATCGGCAGCGACTGCGGGTGCAGACACGACTCGGCGCGTTCATCGAAGCACACAGCCTGAAGCCGAACGAAATCGCCGACGTGACCGGGATCAGCAGGCAACATCTGTTGCGGCTCCGGTTTGGGCAGTGCGAGCCCACGCGACCGGTCATGATCTGGTTGACCATCGCATGCCGTCATCTCCTCGGCGGACGCAGGCGCGTCAGGATCACGGAGCTATTCGATCTCGGGGACGGCGAGAAGTGACCGACCGTCCCGACTGGCGCGACCGGCTGCGGATCGCGCTCGACCGCAGCAACAAGAAACACAGCTACCTTGCGCGGCAGGCAGGCATCGCCCCGGCCACGCTCTCGCGCATCCTGAACGGGCATCACCGAAACGTCTCAATTGAGACAATCTGCCGCCTCGCCGACACGGCGGAAGTTACCGTCGGCTGGCTCCTGAATGAGCCGTTTCGCGGAGTCGAGTTGTCCGATCTGGAGAGCGTCCCTCAGGAGAGCCGTTGCTATCCTGCTGCGGATTGTGCCTCCGAAGCGGTGACGGTGAAGCGCGACGGTAGAATGGCGAACATGGGGACATCCGAAGTGGAGTGCCACGTATTGGGTTGTACGTGTCGGGCGGTCTTCCGATGGGGCGCGGCGGATCGTCGCTGCGCGAAGTGCGGGCATGCGGAAGCCGACCATCCCGTGGAATGCACGGCCCCCGGTTGCACCCAAGTCGCGGTCGGAACGGGCGGTCCGGCTCCGAGCGGACTACCCGCCGCCTGTGACGAGCACTGGGATCGCCGTCCGTAGACTTATGTGCAGACCGGCGACTTTATGTGCAGGTCAGACTTTGGGTGCAAAGCCACTGTGAGCCTATGAACCTATGAGACTCCCTGGCGCCCGCCGCCGCCCACTCGACGACTCGGAGACTCGTCGACTCGACGACTAGACCCGACGACTCGATCACCCTCCGTAAAACGAGGCGATCTTTTCGAACAGCTTTCCCCCGACCGTGGTCTTCACTTCGAACGAACAGCCGGCCACGTGCGGGGTGAGGATGAGGCGGGGATCGTCGGGGAAGGGCTCGAGCGGGGGCTCGGGATCGTAGACATCGAGGGCCAGGCCGGCCAGGTGACCGCGGGCCAAGGCGTCGAGGGCGGCCTGTTGATCGAGCACTTCTCCGCGCGAGGCGCTGATCAGGTACGAGCCTCGTCGCAGCGACGCGATCTCCGGAGCGCCGATCATCCGTTGCGTCTCCTCGGTGAAGGGGACGTGCAAGGTCAGGATGTCGGTCGAAGCGAGCAGTTCCTGGAGCGTCGCGACCGGTGTCGCTCCGGGGAACTCCGTGAGGTAGGGGTCGTAGGCGAGCACTTGCACCCCGAAGGCGGCCGCCAGTTTCGCCACCAGCTTGCCGACGTTGCCCAGTCCCACGATGCCCAGGCGGAAGTGGCGGAGCTCGTGCCGCGCGGCGCAGTCATCGCGCTCGAAGTGACCCTGCACCATGTGGCGGGTGTAGAACGGGACCGTGCGCGTGAGCGAGATCATGAAGCCGATCACCAGCTCGGCCACCGCGTTTGCGTTGACGCCGGGCATGTTGATCACGGTGATCCCGCGCTCGCGCGCCGCGTCCAGATCCACGTTGTCGATGCCGCTCGTTCCCTGCACGATCAGCTCGAGGTTCGGCGCGGCGTCGAGCACGCGCCGGGTGACCTTGTTGTAGGCGCGGGTGGCCAGCACGTGCGCGTCGCCCACCACGGCCACGAGCTCTTCCTCGGTGCGCACGGGGCGGCGGATCAGCTCGAACCGGGCATCGTGTCTGGCGCGCTCGTCCAGCGAGCGGTCGATGTCTGCGGCGACGACCAGCTTCTTCATCCCCTCAGGATAGACTGAGAGCGCTTGGCCCGATTGCTCCGCAAACACCGCACTGCCCTGATCGCGCTCGCGGTGGCGAACTTCGTCTTCTTCTTTCCGGTGATCTTCATGGGCCGGGTCCTCTCGCCCAATGACGTCTTCCTCAATTTCAGCCCCTGGAACCAGGGCAAGCCCCTGGACGTCCTGCACGCCCAGAACTCCCTGCTGAACGACCCGCCCACCGCCTACTTCACGCTATTGGCGATGGCCAAAGCCAGCCCGCGCACCACCTTTCACTGGAATCCCTACATCGCCTGTGGTGTGCCCGGCTTCGGCTCGGCCGCCTCGGCCACGCTGACCCCGTTTGCCCTGTTGCCGCTGCTCGTTCCCCTGACCTGGTTGTACACGGCCATGGCCTTCCTCAAGCTCAACGCCGCCTTCGCCTTCGCGTACCTCTGGCTGCGCGAGGAGTCTCTCGGGCGCCGCGGAGCGGCCATCGGCGCGCTGATCTTCGCCTGCGCCGGGGTCTACTCGGTGCGCTGGCTCTGGCAGATCACCAACACCACTCCGCTCTACCCGGCGCTCCTCTGGATCGTGCGCCGCACGTTCAACGGACGCCGGACACCGATCGTGGTCGTGACTCTGATTGCGCTGGCGTATGCGATCTCGGGGTTTCCCGCCGCGATCGCCTACGGAGCCTGGCTGACGATTGCCTACACCGTCTTTCTCACGGTGCGCAGCCGAAAACAATTCTCCATTCGAGAGGCCGGCCTGGGCGTGCTGGGCGTCGTCATCGCCCTGCTTCTGGCCCTGCCGACACTCATCCCATTCATTCAGGTCATCCGGCGCACCGGCTACCTCGAAGTGCGTCAGGCCACCAGCCTGACCGCCGTCTATCCACTCACAAACCTGCGCAGCTTCCTCGAGCCCGACCGTCTCGGCAACGCGGCCTACAAGAACTGGAAAGGCGATGCGCAGCTCGGCGTTCTGAACAACTACGTCGAAGCGACGGTCTACCTGGGACTGCTGTCGGTGCCGGTGGCCCTTCTCGGACTCTTCACCCGGCGTGCGCGCTCGCGCTGGTTCTGGCTCGCGGCCGCGGCGCTCCTGGTGGCCTGCATGTTCGGCTCCCCGCTGGTCGCGCCCTTCGTGGCCCGGATGCCGGGCTTCAAGTACTCCGCGCTCTCGCGATTGGGGCTGCTGCTGCCGCTGCCGATCGCCTATCTGGCGGCGGCGGCGCGCCTGCGCAAGCAGGTGCTCTACGACGCGGTGGCGGGGCTGATCGCTTTCGACCTGGCGCTCTTCGCGGGCCGCTTCCATCCCTACCTGACCTCCGCGGAAGCGCAGGTGGCGCAGACGCCGACCATCGCTTTCCTGCAGACGCAAAATCCTCCGTTCCGCATCGCGCCGATGATGGACTTCCTCTGGCCGAACTCCGCGGAGCTGATCCGCGTCGAGGATGTGCGCAGCCACTTCACGTCCGAGGCGGCGTACCGGCGCATGCTGCAGCGCGTCGATCCAAGTTCGTGGAGCGGCCATTCCACCGTGATCACGTTCTTCAGTCCCAAATACAACTTCAACGACCCGCTGAACGGCCTGTTGGGCATCCGCTGGTTCATCGAGCACAAGTACATCGACATCATCAAGTGGGGCATGTTCGCGGCCACCGTGCCGGGGGTGAAGGAGACGGGCACGGTTCCGCTGCGTCCGGGCGCGATTCTGCAGCGCACGGTTCGGGTCGACGCCGAACCGTTCTGGTCGATCGAGCTGCCGCTGAACGTCGAGAGCGGCCGCGGCCGCGTGGAAGTGACGCTGCTGAAGAACGGCGCCGTGATGTGGTCGCGCGCTTTCACGAAGGCCGAAGCCGACACGATGAACAAGGTCTACGTGCCGCTCCACCCTTACGCACGCCTCGGCGAGAGCGTGACCGTGCGCGTCCGCGCCAACGGCGTGAAGGGCTACATGCTCCAGGGAGAGAATTCGATCGCGGGCGAGACGAAGCTCTTCTACGGGCGGGTCACGACGCCGATCGTCTTCGAGCGCGAGCTCCCCGAAGGACGACTGTTCCGGAACCTCGCGGAACTGCCCCGGTTCCGCGGCGTGTCGCGTCTGCGCAAGCTCAACGACAACGAGTTCCTGGCGGCCCGCGATGTCGATTTCGAGCGGGAGGCGGTGATCACCGACGATCCGGTCATGCCTCCCCCACTGGCGCCGGCCCATGCACAGGTGAAGCTCACCCACTACGCAGCCGACATGCAGCGCGTCTCCACCGATTCCGACCGCGCGTTCTTCCTGGCCTCATCGGAGAAGCTCACCCCCGAGCTGGCCGTCACGATCGACGGACGCACGGTTCGCCCCATCGAGACCGACATGATTTTCGCGGGGGTGACCGTCCCTGCCGGCAGGCACGAAGTGGTCTACACGCGCCGCATCGGGCGGGGATGGTGGTGGACGGTGTGGGTGGGGGTGGGGCTGTTGGGGGCGGGGATGGTGGTGGAGAGAAAGCGCAGGGTGAAGGCGCGCGCTACTTCTTCACGGCCACGAGGATGACCTGATAGGCGAACAGTCCCCGCCAGGCGCGGGTGAGCCAGGTCAGTAAGCGCTCGCCGATGCGCAGAACGAATTCGGGGGTGAAGCGGCCGGCGATCAGCCGGATGGGGACGGACGAACCGCCCATCTCTTCGATGCGGAACCCGGCCCGTTCGACTTCGCGGCGGATCGTGC
>JBDTOZ010000929.1:0-2340 GCA_039932995.1 Acidobacteriota bacterium
CGCGCCCTCCGGGCTTCTCAAAAGTCAGGCAGAGTCTTTCGGGCCGGACACTTCCTGTAGCATGCCTTCCCCCATGGATGATTCCGAGATTCTTCGCCTCCTCTCCGAGGCCGCGGCCTTCGCGAAGCCACCGGTTTCCAACTTCCGGGTGGGTGCCATCGCTCGCGGGACGAGCGGGAAGCTCTATTTCGGGACGAACCTCGAATTCGCCGGCGAGGCATTGAGCTTCACGGTGCATGCGGAGCAATCCGCGGTCACTCACGCATGGATGAGCGGCGAGAGCGGCATCGACCTCGTGGCGACGAGTGCGGCACCCTGCGGATATTGCCGGCAGTTCCTCAACGAGCTCGTGTCGGCCGGTGACCTGCGCGTGCTCATGCCGCACGAGTCGCGGACTCTGGCGGATTTGCTTCCGAGCTCGTTCGGCCCCCGTGACCTCGGAGTGGCGGGGGGGCTCTTGCAGCGCGAGCATCACGGACTGACGATCGAGGAGAGCGACGATCTGGCCCTGGCCGCACTGGAGGCCGCAAACATGAGCTACGCGCCCTACTCAAAATCCTACGCCGGGGTGGCGCTCAGGGTCCGGAACGGTGCGATCGTCACCGGAGCGTACGCCGAAAACGCGGCCTTCAACCCCAGCCTTTCCCCCCTCCAGGCGGCGCTTTCCCAGCTGAACCTGCAAGGGTTGGTGTGGAACGACCTCGTCGAGGGGGTGCTGGTGCAGTCCAGCTCGATGCACACATCGTCGACACGCACGGTCCTCAGCGCCATCAGCGCAGCCCCCCTTCGTGTTCTGGAGGCCCGGAATTCGGCCTGATCGAGGCCGGGTTGAGATCGCCATGGAAAACGAGCAACCACCGCAGACGATCCGAATCACGCTCGATGACGACGTCGCGCAGGGGGAGTATGTCAATTTCGCGAACATCATCCACTCGCAGAGTGAGTTCGTGATCGACCTCGGACGGGTCGTGCCCGGCCGCAACGACGTGAAGATCTACAGCCGCGTGATCCTCACGCCCCTCCACGCCAAGCAACTCCTGGAAGCGCTCTCGCACAACCTCTCCCTTTTCGAACAGAAGTTTGGCGAGATCCGCGCGGACGCAGCGGGACAATTCACGCAGAACGAGCCGAGTAACTAGTTGGCGGTTGGCTCCCTTCCCGTTCCCCCGCCAGCCCCCAACCAACAACTATGAACATCAAGATCATCGGAGCCGGTCTGGCCGGTAGTGAATGCGCATTCGCGTTGGCCCGGCGCGGGCATTCCGTCGACCTGCACGAGATGCGGCCCGTGAAGTCGACGGCGGCGCATGCGACGTCCAACCTGGCGGAGCTGGTCTGCTCGAACTCCTTCCGCTCCTCCGCTCCCACCAACGCGGTCGGACTGCTCAAGGCAGAGATGCGGCTGCTGGACTCGATGGTCCTTCGTTGCGGCGAAGAGGCTCGTGTGCCTGCCGGCGATGCCTTCGCCGTCGACCGCGATCGCTTCTCGGCCGCCGTGACGGAAGTCATCACCAACACGCCGGGCATCACCGTGCATCGCGGCGAAGTGACGTCCCTCGACCGGGACGGTCACGACTTCGTGGTCGTGGCCACGGGACCCCTCACCAGCGATCCGCTGTTTCACGCCATCAATGATTTCCTGGGCCGCGACGGACTCTATTTCTACGACGCCATCGCTCCCATCGTGGCCGCCGACTCGCTCGATTTTTCGAAGCTCTACTGGAAATCGCGCTACGGCAAGGGCTCGGCCACCGACTACCTCAACGCGGCCATGAACCGCGAGCAGTACGAGGCCTTCGTGCAGGCGCTGCTCACCGCGGAGCTCTTCGTGGCGCACGACTTCGAGAAGGCCGTCCATTTCGAAGGCTGTCTTCCCGTCGAGGAGATTGCCAGCCGCGGCATCGAGACGCTCCGCTTCGGACCGATGAAACCGGTCGGCCTCGAGCATCCGCAGACGAACGAACGACCCTACGCGGTCGTGCAACTGCGCAAGGAAGATCTTTCAGACGAATACTTCAACCTGGTGGGCTTCCAGACCAAGATGCGCGTACCGGAACAGAAGCGCGTCATCTCCATGATCCCCGGCCTCGAGAACGCAACCTTCGCGCGCTTCGGTTCCATGCATCGCAACACGTTCATCAACGGTCCGAAGCATCTTTTGCCCACGTTCCAGACGAAGCTCGACGAGCGGGTGTTCTTCGCCGGCCAGATCACGGGCGTGGAAGGCTACGTCGAGTCATCCGCCGTGGGCCTGCTCGTGGCTCGCTACCTCGACGAGATCGCACGCACCGGCGCGGCCACCGCTCTCCCGTTCCACACCGCCCTCGGCGCCCTCGGCCG
>JBDTOZ010000930.1:0-2788 GCA_039932995.1 Acidobacteriota bacterium
CTGACGCGCGAAGGCGCGTTCCACAATGTAGCCCCGGGCTCGGCCCGGGGAAACGCGGGGTGTCAGTATGGTGCGGCCGCGAAGGCGGACGCCACAACGTTCGGCGGAGCGTTCTCGAGGTTGGCGCGACATTGTGGCGACCGCCTTCGCGGCCGCGTATAGAAGCGAATCTCGGTTTCCCCGGGCCGAGCCCGGGGCTAAATTGTTCGACGCGCCTTCGCGCGTCATACGCCCGCGAAGCGGGCTCACCGGTGGACTCAAGTTCCCCGTGCCGCGGGCTTACTGCCCATACGCGCTGACTTTTGAAAGGGATGGGAGTTCGCGCCGGGAGCCTCTGTGGAGCGGTGGACTCGAGTCCACCGGGCACTCGCGACGCGCGTGCCGAAGCCGGGTGAGGCTCTCGGGACAGTCGTGCCGGGAGTCTCGTTCCGTGGAGCCGCCGCGACGGCAGAGGGGAAGTGTCTCGCGAGAGCCTGGCAGGCTAAGCTAAAGCCTACCGCTCCACAGGCACGCTTGCCGCGGGCATCATGCCCGCGGTGATCAGAAACGACGCCGTCCGCGCACCAGCGCGAGGCCGCGCTGGGCAAGATGCCCGGGCCCCTCGTTCCGTTGTGCGAAGACAGTGCAGTGGGGCCGCGGGCATCCTGCCCGCGGTGACAGAGGAACGACGACGTCCGTGCACACGCGAGCCCCCTATTCCGTCGTGCGAAGACAGTTCTTTCACTCGCGAGCGCAAGCATACGCGTCGACGAAAGCGCGCCATTCCGGTGCGTCTTTGGTGAGGCAGAGTTTGTAATACTCCGTCACAGGTCGCGAGTTGGGCAGGTAGACGGAGATGCCGTGCGCGCGAGGTGGCGTCTCCGAACCCGTAACTCTAACGTCGTTGGTGCAGAGGACCGCGCATTTGATTGCCGCAAGAACCTCTCCAGCAGCCGCAACAATCGCCTGATCGCATTTGAACCCGTTCCGAATGCCCGTCACGAATCCACGGAGATCGATGTAATGGAAGTTCGAAAAGGCTCTGGCGCCGTTCCGTGCTGCGGTGAGTTCGCACATGTGTAAAGACACGCACGGCGCCAGCAAACCGCCCAATTTATTGAGGGCGTCTTTGAGACGCTCCATTTCGCACAAGCGGATTGCCGAGAGCGTGGCAAATTTGTCCTTGCATGTGGCCTTGGCAAATTCATGGACGATGGACCGTGCCGCCTTCTCCGGATTGCAGGTGGCCATCGTTCTCAAGATCACGTCGTAGGGGCAACTGCCGATGCGCACGTCGTCCTGGGAGGCGATGAGATACTTGCCGGTCTTGCGCAACTCATAGGCCATCTCCACCAACGCCATCACGCAAGCGTCAAAGCCGATGATGGGGAATTGCTCGCCCTGATCGAGTGCATCCAGGAGTCCTTTGGCCAGTTCCTGGTTGTCAAGTGCGTCGCCGGCGCTCTGGTCGGGGTTGATTGCATCGGGAATGAGCCTTACAAGTGGGGGTAGATGCCGGTCGCGCCGGACATAGCGACTCGCGAGCACGATCGACGACCAGATCCAGCCCAAGGCGCGCAAGATCCGTTGAAGGAGGGCGCATCCTTTCTTAGGTGGCTTGCCGGGAAATGTAAAATCGAACAGACCGGCGCCATGACTGAGCAGGAAGACGGCATAGTGCTTTGCCTTTTTTAGGCCCTTTCCCTTGAGGAGAAACTCGGTGAGCACTTCCGGTTTCCCTGAGTTCAGATTCCCCAGCTTTTCATTCGTGGAAACGAACCCTTCCTCCTGCAGGACCAACCGCTCCGTGGGGCGGTTCAGCCGGTCCAATTGCACGACCACGCCGACTTCGTGATTGAAGGGCTTCTCCAGCTTGTCGACATCACCCTCCGCAATGGCCGAAAGATTATTGTCCGCCGCCAGGTACGCGAGTAACGTCCATTGACCGACATGGCTCGGTTTAGGCGTTTCGTCGTGCGATTTGGTCGCTTCCAGAGACCGAGGGTTGAACGCCGCCACCGAGCAGCAAGTCTGGGATCCGGGCCGGGAGGAGAGATACGGGTAGAGTGCCTCGTCGGACGGCTCTTCACACATTCGGTAATAGAACTTGAACTCCTGCATGCACGGTGAAGCCAGCACGTCGATCGGCAGGATGGGCATGGTCGACGTGTAGATGTCCGCCGCCGCCTCGTTGCCGATCACGATTTCCAGATTGCCCTGCGCCTCGAAGTACAGATCCTGCGTGGGCTGATCGTTGTTGTCGAAGTCCCGGGATTGCAGGGTGAATTGATCATCCTCAATCTCTAATGTGAGCAATAGCTCTCTGGCGATGGGCATCCTCTGGGGATCAGGAGGATTGGGAAGGGGTGCCAGATCGAACGGCACCTGAACAGGATCGGCGCCCGTCGTACTTAGATGTCCCTGCGTAAAGTCGATCCGCGCCATGAGGCGGGGATCCGCGGTCTTCGGTGAGTTGAAATACTCCGCCTTGATGTTGCCGGTCGGCGGTTTGTCACCCTGCGACAACTTTTGGATGTTCGGTAACCACAGGAGGGATCGGTTGGTGGTCGTCGTCGGTGTGGGACTGTCGAAGGCGTCCTCGCTCTCGTCGAGAGTCAGCATGCTGGACGAATCTTTCAGCTTCGCCTCGATCGTGAGACGTTCGCGTCCCAGCACCACGTGCCGTGAATCGCTATTCACTCCGGACGGCGGTCCGAACGTCTTCCGCTTATTGTTCGCGCTCCAGGCCTTGGCCGGAAAGCGGACGTAGGCGACCTGGTCCTGAACCACCCTTCGCTCGCCCTTGCAC
>JBDTOZ010000931.1:0-1803 GCA_039932995.1 Acidobacteriota bacterium
CGTCAAGGAGCTCAGCGGCCCGATCAACATCGCCCGCATCTCCGGAGACGCGCTGCGCGGAGGTCTGCTGAACACCCTGTCGCTCATGGCCATGATCTCACTGCAACTGGGATTCATGAACCTGTTGCCGATCCCCGTCCTGGACGGGGGGCACATCATGATCCTGCTGATCGAGAGCGTGGCTCGTCGCGAATTGTCCATGCGCGTGAAGGAGCGCATCCAGCAGGTCGGCTTCGCCCTTCTGGCCACGCTCATGGTCGTCGTGCTCTACAACGACGTCATCTCGAACGTGCTGCGCCTCAAGAAGGGGTGAGGCGTCAAACGCGCATCGCCTTCAGCGGAGTCACTCGGGCGAGGTCGGACGGGAAAGGTCGGGCCACATCGCCTCGACATACCCGGGAGCGAAGGGATCGCCACCAGCACGGACCTTCTGGATCGCGGCCTCGAGTTCTCCCCGCTTGACCGCCGCCTCGAGCGCCTTCGTCACCGTGGCCGAGTAGGTTCGCTCGCCGCTCATCCGCCGGGCCTTCTCCAGCAACTCCCCATCCAGCACAACATTCGTGCGTTTCATCCACACAATGTGCATCAGGCGCATCAGGCGGTCAAGATCGCCCGGCGCAGCAGATCCAACGCTCCCTGAGTCGAGTACCACTTCACCGTCGCGCGGGGGCCCTGCCATAGCAGCTTGCGATGCTGGTCGCCATTCGGACCGGCCACGGCGATGTGCACGGTGCCGACCGGCTTCTCCGGCGAGCCGCCGCCGGGACCGGCGATGCCGGTAATGCCCACGCCCCAGGTCGCCCCGAACCGCGCCTGCGCGCCGCGCGCCAGCGCGATCGCCACCGGCTCCGACACCTGCCCGTGCTCGGCGATGAGTGCCGGGTCGACGCCGGCCAGGTCCGTCTTCGCCTCGGCGGTGTAGCAGACCACGCCCCCCAGAAAATATGCGGAGCTGCCGGCGATGTCGGTGATGCGCGAGCTGAGCAAACCACCGGTACACGACTCCGCGGTGGAGACTGTCTCTCCCCGCGCGAGCAGCAACGCTCCGACGACACTCTCCAGCGAGTCGTCATCGAAACCGAAGAGCCGATGTTTGAAGATCTCCGCGATCTCGGCCTCTTGCGCGGCGATCGTGGCCCGCGCCTCGGTCTCGCTCCCATCCGCGTGCAGGTGGATCTCGATCTGTCCGCCCGAGGCCAGAATCGTCACCAGCTCGCCGGGGTGCCGTTCGTAGAAAGGCTTCAGCTTCTCCTCGACTCCCGACTCGGTCATTCCGGAGATCTTCAGCACACGGCGGTATCGCGCGCGGCCGCCGCTGCGCTCTTCCAGCCACGGCACGAGGTACCGAGGCAGCATCCACTCCAGCTCGTGGGGCACGCCGGGAAAGACCCACACGTGCTTCCCGCCAGTCTCGATGTGAAAGCCCGGCGCAGTTCCACGCTCATTGCGCAACACGGTCTGTCCCACGAACACGTTGGCCTGCCGCTTGTTGACCTCCGGCATCTTCCATCCGCGCTCTGCGAATCGTTTCTCGATCCACTCCACGATCGAAGCATCGACCGTCATCGTCAACCCGAAGGCCTCGGCGAGAGCCTCGCGCGTCAGATCATCCTCGGTCGGCCCCAGACCACCAGTGATGATCAGGAGGTCCGTGCGGGCGAAGTCGTAGCGGATCTCGTCCACCAGATCCGCGAGCTGGTCGCCGACCACGGACTTGCGCACCAGGGGAACGCCGTAGCGCTCCAGCGCCGCCACGATCTTCAGCGAGTTCGTGTCGACGCGCGTGGGACCGAGCATCTCCGA
>JBDTOZ010000932.1:0-4337 GCA_039932995.1 Acidobacteriota bacterium
AAACACCCTGGTTGCCATTTGGCAAGATCTGCCGGGGTTGAAGAAATCGTCATCCAGTTCCGGGGGCAGCGCGCCTAATCGGCGCTCGCCCCCGGCTCATCTACGACACGCCTCCGGCGTTTGATGAAGCCACCGACACCGCGTGCTGCGTACGGGGTGCTGAATTTTGAATGAGACTCCCGCCTTGCCATCGGCCCGGCACGGCCGCCAGCGCTGGTTGGCATAGCCTTCGAGTCGTCGAAGAGTCTCATAGGTTCATAGCCTCACAGTCTCATAGGGTGCGGACCCACTGGCGTCTATGAGACTGTGAGACTGTACTGTGAGACTGTGAGGCTCCCCTCGGCGACTGGACGACTTGTCGACTCGTCGACTCGTCGACTCGAACAAGGCGAAGACCAGACCACGAGAACAAGAGGAAACCATGCTGACCATCGAAGACCGCGTCAAAGCGCTGGCCACTGCGGACCGCATCGAGGCCGTCAAGACCATCAACCTCTTTCTCACCGAACTGGAGAAAGGCACCGTCCGCTCCGCCGTGCGGGACGCGGATGGGATCTGGGCCGCGCAAAGCTGGGTGAAGGAAGGCATCCTGGCCGCCTTCCGCTTCGGCATCCTGGGTGAAGTGGCCTCGGGGGCGCTGTCGTTCGTCGACAAGGACACCATTCCCGTGCGCCGCTTCAAAGTGGCCGACGGCGTGCGCGTCGTTCCGGGCGGCTCTTCCATCCGCCGCGGTGCCTACATCGCCACGGGCGTGGTGGTCATGCCGCCCGCCTACGTGAACATCGGCGCGTACGTCGACGAGGGGACCATGATCGACTCCCACGCGCTGGTCGGCTCGTGCGCGCAGATCGGCAAGCGCGTGCACCTCTCGGCCGCGGCGCAGATCGGCGGCGTGCTCGAGCCGGTCGGCCAGGTGCCGGTGGTGATCGAGGACGACGTCGTGGTGGGCGGGAACTGCGGGATTTATGAAGGGACGATCGTGCGGGGCCGGGCGGTCATCGGCGCCGGCGTCGTCCTGACCGGCTCCACTCCGGTCTACGACACCGTACGCGGACAGATCTATCGCCGCACCGCCGACGGTCCGCTGGAGATCCCTTTCGGAGCCGTGGTCGTTCCCGGCACACGACCGATGAAAGGCACCTTCGCGGAACAGCACGGCCTGCAGATCTCCGCCCCTCTCATCGTGAAGTATCGCGACGAGAAAACGGATTCCGCCACCGCCCTCGAGGAAGCCCTGCGCTAGTCGCCTGTCTTCGAGTCTTCTTCTTCGAGTCTGTCTTCGAGTCGTCGAGTCTTCGAGTCTTCGAGGTGTCGTCCCAGGCTCACAGTCTCCGGTTGGCGGTTGGCGGTTGGCGGGGGTGTACCCCCCCCTCCCTTACCTCGCAAACGCGAAACGCGCTTCTGTCGGCCACTCGACGGCTCGAAGACTCGACGGCTCGAAGACTCGACGACTCGAGCCCGCCAACCGCCAACCCCGAACCGAATTACACTCCCCCCATGACTCCCGCCGATCGCATGGCCGGCATCGACCTCTCGTTGATTCGTCAGATCAACGCGTTGGCCACTCCTCTCTCCGTGAACCTCGGCATCGGCGAGCCGAATGTCGTTCCCGACGAAGAGCTCAGCGAGATGGCCCGTCGCGCGGCGACGATGCCGTGGCAGTACTCGGCCAATGCCGGCACGATCAGCCTGCGCAAGCGTCTCTGCGAAGAGACGACCTACGATCTCAGGGGCGAAGTCTGCGTCACGGCGGGGACGGAGGAAGGCCTCTTCGCCATCTTCACCGCCTACGTGAATCCCGGCGACGAAGTGCTCATCCCCGATCCCGGATTTCTTTCCTACGCCACGCTGACGCAGATCAGCGGCGCGACTGCCGTGCGTTACCCGCTCGAACCGCCTGACTGGTCCATCGACGTCGCTGCGCTCGAGAAGCAGATCACCGCGAAGACGAAGCTGATCATCGTCAACTCCCCTTCCAATCCCCTCGGCTCGGTGGCCAGCCGCGAGACGCTGCAGCGCATCGCCGCGCTCGGGCCGCTCGTCGTCAGCGATGAGGTCTACCGCGAGCTCTGGTACGAAGAGCCGCCCACCAGCATGCGCGAAATGGGGGACAATGTCCTCGTGCTGGACGGCCTGTCCAAGTCGCACGCCATGACCGGTCTGCGTCTCGGCTGGATCCTCGGGCGTGAGGCTTTGATGAAACCCGTCATCACCGCACACCAGTACATCGCCACCTGCGCCTCGGTCTTCTCGCAGTCCCTGGCCGAGCTGATTCTCGGCGCGCCCGAGTGGAATGCGCAATGGCTGGACCGCGTGCGCGCCCAGTTCCGCGCGCAGCGCGAAGCGGCGCTTTACGCCATCGAGCACGAGTTGGAGACGACCCTCACACCACCCGCGGGCGCCTTCTACGCCTTCACGCCCGTGCCCGCGTGCGAATCCCTCACCTTCGCCCAAACGCTGGCCACCGACGCCGCCGTCCTGGTGATTCCCGGCGTCGCCTTCGGTCCCCATGGCCAGGGCTTCGTCCGCATCTCCTTCGCGGCCTCCCCCAGCCAGATCACCGCCGGCATCGAGCGCATCGGACGCTGGCTCCGCGCGCAGGGACGATGAGCGGCCCGCGTTCGAGCCAACAACGGGCTGCTCGTTCGCAATCAAGTCAAGCACCGCTCTTGCACCTCCGTTAAGATTCGATCGATGGTGGCGAAAGCAAGAGTGCAGGAGAAGTTGCCGGTGGCGCCGGAGAGCGACTCGATCGCCTCGGCCGAGGTCTCGCTTTATCGGAACATCCTGAAGATCAAGGGAGAGCATCACCTCGAGGATCTGGGGATCTCGTTTTACGACGCGGAGACGACCATCCAGTGGTCGTACAACGCCGACCGGTACTTCCACGCGGCCTCCACGATGAAGCTGGCGGTGCTCATGGGCGTGTTCCGCCAGGTGGACCGCGGGGAGCTCCCGCTCGATGCGCCGGTGCACGTCCGCAACCGCTTCACCAGCATCGTCAACCAGGAACCGTTCATGCTCGACCTCGGCCGCGACGCTGATCCCGACGTCTACGGCCACCTTGGCAAGACCATGACCGTTCGCGAGCTGGCCTACTGGATGATCATCAAGTCCAGCAACCTGGCCACCAACCTGCTCGTCGACGTCGTCGGAATCGGCACCATCCAGCAGGCCCTCGACGAGCTCGAGGTCGACGGACTGAAAGTCCTCCGCGGCGTGGAAGACTCGCGCGCCTTCGACGCGGGCCTCAACAACGAAGTGACCGCCAACGGCCTGCTCAAACTGCTGCGCCTCATCGCCGACGGCCGCGCCTACTCACAGAAAGCCTGCGACGACATGCTGGAGATTCTCCTCGATCAGCAGTTCCGCAGCGGCATCCCGGCCGGCCTTCCGAAAGCCGCGCGTGTGGCGCACAAGACCGGTAACATCTCCACCGTGCACCACGATGCTGGAATCGTTTACTTGGATGGACGCAAGCCCTACGTGTTGGTGATTCTCACGCAGTTCCCGGCCGAGCAAGGTCGCGGCACGGCGGTGGCGGAGGTGTCGCGCGACATCTTCAACACTCTCGCCGGAAGTGACCATGAGTGAAGTCCTGCAGGCCCAGGGCCTGAAAGTCGTCGACGCCTACGACCTCGATGATGAGCTGCGCGCGGCCTTGAAGCCGGGCGAGCTGGTGCGCGACTCGGAGGGCCGGCGCCACCGCCTGCCCCGCTACTTTTACGAGATCCCCTCGCACGAGGTGGCGCTGGCCACGCGCCTCAGTCCCCACTTCGGCCTCAACGAATTCATCCTCTGGGACCTCAAGGAGCACGCGCGCCTGCACGCGTACCCCCGCTACGTCCCTTGCGCCATCCGTCTCCTGGCCTTCTATCTCGAACAGTTCCGCGCCGCCTGCGGAGCGTCGGTGCACATCGCCGTCAACGGCGGCTACCGTTCGCCCTCACATAAGGTGAACATGAGCGCATCGCCGCACATGTGGGGAACGTCCGCCGACGTCTACCGCATCGGAACGGGCATCCTCAAGTCGAAGGACGCGATCGAAAAGTACAACGTCCTGGCCGAAGACGTGAGCGACGAAGTGCGCGTCCTGCCTTACGGCCCCGTCACAGGGAAGAATGCCGACGATCACGTCCACCTGGACCTCGGCTACATCACGCTGATCCCCCGTGAGATCAGCGAGGACCGGATGGAGCAACCGCAGGAGAATCGCCCCCGCTTCGCCTTCGAAGACCGCCGCCGCAAAGACCGCCGCGGCCCCCAGGAAACGTCCTCGGAGTAGCGGTTGGCGGTTGGCGGTTGGCGGTTGGCGGTTGGCGGTTGGCGGTTGGCGG
>JBDTOZ010000933.1:0-14173 GCA_039932995.1 Acidobacteriota bacterium
GGCCTTCGCCTGCCGCCCCAGCTCGTCGAACTCTGCGGGCGTGTAGTAGCGGCGGACGGGATGGTTCTTCTCGGATGGGGCCAGGTACTGGCCCATGGTGAAGATGTCGACGCCGGCGCGGCGCAGGTCGGTCGCCACCTGCAGGATCTCCTCCTCCGATTCGCCGAGACCGAGCATCAGGCTGGACTTCGTGAGCATGCCCGGGGAGCGCTCGTCGTGAGCCCAGCGGAGCACGTCGAGGGAGCGCTGGTACTTGGCCACGGGACGCACCTGGGCGTAAAGGCGAGGCACGGTCTCGATGTTGTGGGCCAGGACTTCGGGTGCGGCCTCCAGGACGCGGCGCAACGCCTCGCGATTCCCGTCGAGATCCGACACCAGCACCTCCACGTTCGCACCGGTACGCTGTCGTACTGCCTGAACGGTGCGCGCCACGTGCTCGGCACCGCCGTCGGCCATGTCGTCCCGGTTGACCATGGTGATGACCGCGTGGCGTACGCGCATCCGCTCCACGGCCTCGGCCACGCGCCGCGGCTCGTCGTCATCGACGGCCAGCGGCGCGCCGCGTCCCACCGCGCAAAAGGTGCAGCGACGCGTGCAGATCTCGCCCAGCACCATGAACGTGGCCGTGCCCGCGCTCCAGCATTCGAAGATGTTCGGACAGCGCGCTTCCTGACAGACCGTGTTCAGGGCCAGGTCGTTCATCAGCCGCGTGACGGGGAGTTGCTGAAAATCGCCCGGAACGCGGACTTTGAGCCAGTCGGGACGAGTGCCTGCGCGCTTATTCATGAGGGATCGGTTGGTGGTGGTCAGAAGTCTGCGACGAGTCGCCTGTGAGGAGAACCGCGGGCGAGGGAGCATCCCCGACCGCGGGGGCACGAAGCGAAGCGAGACGATCCAGGGCTTCCCGGTCATCGCTCCAGCGGATCGTTTCATACGCGTCGGCGAACGTAAACCAGCCGAAGGCGTCGTGCTCGTCGGCATCGATGCGAATGGGCAGCCGCGAGTCCAGCCGCGCCTCGTACCCGATCTCACTGGCGATGACCGGGGCGGGATAGCGCGACTCGAGGTAATGCGACTCGATCATGAAGGACTGTGTGAGCTCCATCGTGTTGGCCTGCGCATCCTGGCCGGTCTCTTCGCGCAACTCGCGGTGGGCCGCGGCCAAAGGCGTTTCGCCACTTTCGATCGTGCCGGTGATCGGTTGCCAGAAGTTGCCCCGCTCGGGTTTGCGGTGCAGAAGGAGGACGCGCTGCCCATCGTGGACGAGCACCTTCACGAGACGGATGGACTCAGGCCGGGGCGTGAGGTCGCGCTCGAAAATCTCCGCGAACTTCGCCGCCAGGACTTCGCGCACTTCCGCGACGGAAACGCTCCGTCCGGTCTCTCGTTCGATCGAGGTGACGCCGGTGCCACGGAGACCGCAGGGCGTGATGAGCCGGAAGTGGTCGAGGTTCGTGCTGACGTTGAGGGCCCAGCCGTGCGAGGTCACCCAGCGCGCGATGCGCACCCCGATGGCGGCGATCTTGTCATTGCCGACCCAGATGCCCCGCTTGCCCTCGGCGCGCTCCGCCACAACGCCGAACTCGGCCACGGTGCGGATCAGCACTTCCTCGAGCTTGGTCACGTACTTGCGGACGTCGCGGTTGCCTTCGCCGAGGTGCAGGATGGGGTACCCGACGATCTGCCCGGGGCCGTGGTAGGTGATGTCGCCCCCGCGCGTGGTCTCGTAAAACCGTACGCCATGAGTGGCCAGAAGGCCGGGCGTGGCCAGCAGGTTCGCGGAGTCTCCTCCCCGGCCGAGGGTGATCACCGGGGGGTGCTCCAGCAGAAGGAGCTGGTCGGGGAGCTCGTCGCGCTGCCGCATCTCCACCAGCTTCTGCTGGAGCTTCATCCCATTCTCGTAAGTGACCAGGTGAAGGCGATGGATCTCGCACCGTCGCATGCGACGCTCACAACGTGAGGGTGTGCGGGGCATTCCCGGCCCGCACCGGGGGACGGTTCACCACAGAGGCACGGAGGCACAGAGCCACAACTGATGCCGCCGTAGGCGGCGGTAGCCAATCGCACCGGATCGAGCCTGGTGGTTGCGCCCGCTGCGTGCGCATGACGCGCGGAGGCGCGTCGAGCAATATAGCCCCGGGCTCGGCCCGGGGAAAACGAGATTCGATTCTCAACGCGGCCGCGAAGGCGGTCGCCACAATGTCTCGCCCACGTCGACGCTCCGCCGAACGCTGTGGCGACGAAGCAGACGGCTCGCCGCCGCCGCAAAGCACCCACGATTTCAGCCTTGACACGACACTAGAGTCCGCCGCGGGCAGGATGCCCGCGGTCCCGTACCGGAGCGCCTTGGCGCGATGAACCATGGGGAGCGGGCATCCTGCCCGCGTCAAATGGCCGGTCCCGCGGGTCGACCTGGAGAGCCGAGAACCCGTTCTTCTCGCTCACCGAGGACCGCGAGGGTCATCGTGGACAACATCACGGTGGATCTGGTCGTCGGCCTGAGCCAGACCGACGCGGTCCCCGCTCACATCAGATTGCGCTGCTTCAATGACGCGAAGCTGCTCGACGTCACAATGAGGTGATCCAATACCTCGACGCCGAGCTCACGACCGATGCTGACGAGCTTCGTCGTGAACGCGAGATCCTGAGGTGACGGTGACGGATCGCCCGACGGGTGATTGTGAAAGACGATCGCCGCGGCGGCGTGATCGTTCAACGCGAAACGAAAGACGTCACGCGGTGAAACGGATGCCGTCGTCAGCGTCCCGACGAAGATCTCCCGCTCGCTGATGACGCGGTGGCGCCCGTCGAGATAGATCGCGCCGAACGTCTCCTGAACGCGATGGCCGTAGGTCGCCATCAGTTGCCGTGCGGCGATCTCGGGCTGGCGGATCGGTTCAGATGCGGTGACGGAGAGTGTCGCGATGCGTCGTCCCAGCTCGAGGGCCGCGCCGATGCGGGCGACGCGGCTGGCGCCCAGGCTTCCGACGGCTTTACCCGGGACCCACTCGTGACGCGCTACTGCGAGAAGGCCATCGGCGACGACCTCCCGGGCGATCTCGAGCGAGCTCTTTCCTCTTCGGCCAGGTTCGATCAGAAGCGCAACCAGCTCCGCGTCAGACAGCGCGACAGCACCGCCGCGCGCCATCCGTTCGCGTGGCCGTTCGTCCACCGGCAGGTCCGCGATGCTGACGTGATCCGTCTCCACCCGCCGAGGTTCCCTCGGATTTCGATCGAAGGCAACGAGTGGCCGGGACTGTGGCGGGTCAGCAGAGGCAGAAGAGCGGGAATCGGCCCTGAATCATGCCGTCGCTCCACGACCGGTAGATTCGCGTCCGGTAGATTCGCGTCCGCTCACTCTCTCCACACCTCCGCGGTCAGCGGGAGGTCGTTCAGCTCCGCCCGCGCATCACGCCACGTCGGATAGTGCTGGTCGAGCAGCGCCACGAATCGGTCGTTGTGACTCTTTTCGAGCAGGTGAAGCATCTCGTGGACGATCACATACTCCAGCAGGTCTTTCGGCTTCTTCACCAATTCAGTGTTCAGACGGATGGTGCGCTCCCGGTGATTGCAACTACCCCACTTCGTCTTCATCCGCTGCAGGAAGTAACGGGCCACTTCGATGCCCAGCTTCCGTTCCCACTTGCGGATCAGTCGCGGCAGGACTTCGTGCAGCAGCGATTTGTGCCATTCATGCATGACCACCTCGCGTCTGGCTCTGCTGCTTCCGGGACGCACGGTAAGCGTCATCCGGCGATGACTGAGCCTCACCGAAGGTTTGGCGTCATCCTCTCTGACCGTGAGCAGATAACGCCTCCCCCAGAGGAAATGGCTCTCGCGTCCGGTGAACTGGCGTGGAGTCTCACGCGCCTGCGCGCGCAGCCTGCGCTGCTGGTTCCGGATCCAGCCGAGCCGGGAGACCGCATACGCGCGAGCCACCTCGGGGCGTGTCCTCTTCGGCGTGACCAGCGTGACGCGCCCGTTCGGCGGATGCACCGACAGATGGACATGCTTCACGTCCTTGCGCGTCACCGCAATGGCGATGTCGCCGATATGGATCGTCTCCGCCATCAATAGCCCGGCTGGTGCTTGACGAGCTCGAACAGCGCGAGCGTGGCCTCGCGGTTACGGTCCAGCAATGGAAAGAGCGCGTTCAATACCTGCGCTTCGCGGGCCTGATCGCCTTTCCAGCCCGCGGGCGCTCGCTCGCGCATGACGAGATCGACCCGCAGAGCAAGCTCGCTCAGCTTCGTCTGGAAGGAAGCGGAGCCGTCGGCAATCTCGTCGGACGCGAGTGCCAGGATCCGAGGGAGGTTGTTATAGATGACGGTCGCTTCGCGCTTCCCGTGCAGCACCGCCGGCACTCCCGCCTC
This sequence comes from Acidobacteriota bacterium, assembly GCA_039932995.1. Lineage (GTDB taxonomy): Bacteria > Acidobacteriota > Thermoanaerobaculia > Gp7-AA8 > Gp7-AA8 > QHVT01. The sequence continues at coordinate 4,374 of JBDTOZ010000933.1, forward strand.
GGGTTGCTTCTCGGCGAGCCGCCTCACCAGCGCCTCGGCCTGGCGGAGGAATTCTTCGTATGCTGCCGTGTCCACGCGGCTTTGTCGGATCAGATCGTCGAGCAGCTTCGACATCTGATCGTAAAAGCGGGGATCGGTGAGCTGGTCGCGGATGATCGTTTTGCGGACGTTGTTGATGATTCCTTCCGCGATGGCGTTGCGCGAGAGCTTTCCCTTCTCGTTGAGCTTGCGCGCGATGGCGTCGTGGATGCCGGTCTCGATGATCAACTCCGTCAGCGACAGCTCGCCGAGCTCACCGAGGGCGGCGGCCGGATCGGCCTGAATGTAGGTGTTGATGAGGTGGCGCATGTCCGCCTCGTACGGCTTGATGTCGAGCTCCTCGCCCGAGTGTTTCTTGATGGCGGCGCGAATGTCGCTGTAGAGCTCGACATCGTTCCGTACTGCTCTCTCTTCGGCGTCGGAATAGCCGGCGGCGGTGAGATCGTGCGCAATCGCGGCGAAGGCGCGTACAAAGGTCGCCGTGGCCTTGTAGAGCTCCACCCGCAACGGCTCGGTCTCGTTCAGGGCATTGGGTTTCGCGGCATCTCCGCAGAAATAGTGGAGGAACTGCTCGACCTCGCGCGGCAACGGCACCGGTTCACAGAGGTAGCGCAGCGTTTCGCGAGCCTCGTCGAGCCTCTTCTTTCCTTCCGCGAGCCAGTCTTTCAGGTGGACGTTGTTCTCGCCGCCAATTCCCTCGTCGGTATCCAGCTCGTCGGAACTGTAGACGGCGATGGCCTCCTGCACCTTTCCGAACAGCTCCTTGAAGTCGACGATGTGGCCGTAGTCCTTGTCGTCGCCGTCGAGGCGGTTGGTACGGCAGATGGCCTGGAAAAGGTTGTGGTCGCGCAGCTCGTTGTCGAGGTAAATGTAGGTGCAGCTCGGGGCATCGAAACCGGTGAGCAGTTTGCTGACGACGATCAGCAGCTTCAGGTTCGCCGGCTCGTCGATGAAGCGTCGCTTGACGTCGGTCTCGTACTGCTTCGTGGTCTGGCCGTACTTCAGGACGTGCTGGGTATACGTGTCGAACTTATAGCGCTCGTCGCTGTTGGCGGGCTCGCGCGAGATGGCGTTGTGATTCGGCTCGTAGCTGGTGATGATTCCGCAGTAATCCCCGAAGCTCGTGTTCCGGAACAGCCGGAAGTAGTGGCAGGCGTCGTAGATCGAGGCCGCCACGAGGATCGCCGTGCCGCGGTCATTATTGAGACGAGGTTTTTCCGCGAAGTCGTCAATGATGCTGGCGATGATGCGCTGCTTGCGCTCGCCGGAGCTCATCAGCTCCTCCATCGTCGCCCATCGCTTGCGCAGCACGGCCTTCTGAAAGTTGTTCAGAGTTCGGGTCTTGTTCTCGAACCAACGATCGACTGCCGCCTGCGAGGTCAGGCGTTGCGGCACGTCGCGCGCCTCGTACTTCAGGTCGAGAATGACGCCGTCGGCCACGCCTTCCTGGAACTTGTAGGTGTGGATGTACGTGCCGAACACGTCCCGGGTCAGCTTCTTGTCCTTCCGGAGGAGCGGGGTTCCGGTGAAGCCGACGAAGATGGCGCCTTCCAGCCAGCGCTTCATCTGCCGGTTCATGTCGCCGCCCTGCGTGCGGTGGCACTCGTCGACGAAGACGTAGAAGCGCCCTTGAACGGGCGGCGGCGGGCCGGCCAGGTCGGCCGGGTCGAACTTGTGGACGAGAGCGCAGAGCAGGCGCGGCGTGGCGGCACCGAGTTTCTGCACAAACTCCGCTCGCGAGGTGATGCGCGGCGAGGGTGAGTCGGCGCCGACGACGCCGGCGTTCTTCATCACCCCCTCGATCTGCTTGTCCAGCTCATCGCGGTCGGTGACGATGAGGATGCGCGCCTCGGGATCATGCTCCAGCAGCCACTTGGCGATCAGCACCATGAGGATGCTCTTGCCGCTGCCCTGCGTGTGCCAGATGACGCCGCCCTCGCGTCTGGCGATGCGTTCCTGGGCTGCCTTCAAGGCGAAGTACTGATGCGGCCGCGGCACCTTCTTCCGGCCCGCATCGAAGAGGACGCAGTTGCGGATCAGGTCGAGCAGCCGCGCCTTGCTGCAGAGCTGCGCGAGCGGCCGGTCGAGCAACGCGCCGGGAGCAAGCGGCCGGCCCGCTTGATCGGGCGCCTCGTCTTTCCATTCAACGAAGAACTGCTCGGGCGTACCGGTGGTGCCGTAGCGCAAACCCTGCGAGTCGTTTCCGGCCAGCACGAGCTGCACCGTGCTGAAGAACGGCATATTGAAGATCTCTTCCTGATTCGTGATGAGCTGCCGCACGCCGTCGCTGATCTCCACGGAGCTGCGCTTCAGCTCGATCATGCCGGCGGCAATGCCGTTGATGTAGAGGACGACGTCCGGCCGCCGCTCGTGACCACCTTTGAGCGTCACCTCCTCGGCCAGCGCGAAGTCATTGTTCTCGGGGTGATCCCAGTCGATCAGGTTCACCGTCTCGTGCGGTTTCCCGACGGCGATCTGGACAGGCACTCCGTAGCGCAGCCATTGGTACGTACGCAGGCTGGCCTGATAGAGCGTGATGCCGGTGGAGTCCGCGGCCGTTTCCAGCTTCTGCAGAGCGGCGGAGATGTGGGCCTCCGAGTAGCCGCGCTGTTTCAGGTTTTCCCGCAGCAGTGCCGTCTCGATGGAGCGATTCTTCTCCCGCTTGCTCCAGTCGCCGAGGTAGCGGTAACCGAGGTTGCCGGCGCGCGACGGGTCGGTGAAGAGCGCAACGACGCGGTTGTGCGTCTTGCGCTCGGAGCGGGCATGTTCAGACGGACGGTCAGGCACGGCTCGCGCTATGCCCCTGTAGTTGGGAAGGGGGTTCGTCTTCCGGTTCGATTCTCACGGCCCGGCCGTCGCGCCAGATCACGGCGTATTGACCGAGGCGTCGCTTCCGATCGAGCGCTTCGGCGACAGCGCCGCGCAGGGCATCCAGCGCCTGCTGATTCTTGAGGGACACGTCTCTCATGGGTTCGCCGCTTTCACGAGTTGATGGTAGAGCAATGGCTGAAGTATGGCCCTCTCTCCGTCCTGTTGCACGAATACGATTTCCGGCAACGGGCCGCTGTTCAATAAGCATGTGGTCTCATCGACGGCGCCGGCGTAGAGATCGAAGAGATTTCGCAGGCTCCGCGGAAAGCGCCGGACGATGTCCGCCGGCGCGATCGAATGACCGCCGTGCGCCACCCGCTCGGCGACGCGCAGCCGGGACATCTCCACGTTCGGGAGGGCGAGATAGAGCAATTCCACCCGCCAGCCCGCCGACTTGAGGCGCCGCACGAGACGCAGATAGCCGCGCCCCGACAGCGTGGTCTCGAACGCGAAGTCCCGCCCCTCGGCAACGTGCAGTTCGATCTGCTGGAGGAACAAGCGGCTGGCCGCGAGCAACTGCTGCTCGGGTGCCAGCGGTGAGAGGCCCGCGGCGATGAGATCGGCATTGACGAACGCCATGCCCGGGGCCACCTCGGGGAGGTACTTCAGGGCGAAGGTGGTCTTCCCGGCGCCGTTCGGCCCGGCGATGATCCGGCAGACGGGCGCCTGCGAAGCGGCGCTCATACCAACCGCGTTCTCCCGGTGAGCAACTCCTGCATCATCGCCTGCTTCAGGGCGCGGGTCTTGTCGCGGCGGGCTTCGAGTGCGTCCAGCTCGGCGTCCATGTCGGAGAGGACGGAAGCGACACCAGTCTGTTCGGCGATTGGCGGAAGGGACAACGTCATTTGTCGAAGCCTTTCGCCGCTGATCTTCGGCATGCTTCCGGAGGATCCAGCGGCAACGCTAACGAAGAACTGCCTACCCCCTGCGCTATTCGCGTATCGGCAGAACCAATGCGCAGTGGCTTCTTCGCGGAACCGCAATCGAATCATCAAATCAGGATAGACATACACACCGGGCGGGCCATCGTAGAAAACAGTCGTCCCAACAAGATTGATCGTGTTCGAACGTTGCACGAGGACGTCACCTGGCCTTAGAAATAGTTCGGATCTCGGATCGATCGTCTCCTGGAGCCGCTTCACGGTTTCATCACTCAGCGTCAACCTGCCCGGCGTCGTTGCACCAAGACTCAACGTCGGCGTTCCGCGAGCATCTTTCGCGCTGCGTCCTGAATAGCCATTCTTGGGAGCTGTCGTCAAGAGAGAAGCGAGGGGCTTCTGCTGCCACTTCCCGTGGAAGCCGGGGAGGCGGGTCTGGCCGGTGAGGAGCTGCTGCATGGCGGCCTGCTCGAGGCCGCGCTTCTTCGCAATGAGCCGCGTCAGCCCCTCGAGCAGCTCATCCACATCGCTCAACGCCGCCGCGATGGCGCGTTGTTCGAGGAGGGGTGGAACTGGGATGCAGATGCGCCGCAGGTCCGCGAGCGTGATCTCGCGAAACGTAGTCCCTTTTGCTTCGACTTCTGCTTGCCTCACAACGCGAGAACTGCGCATCGCCCACTGAAGGTAGTCGCTGAAGACGTCTTCTTTCGGCGAAAGCCTCGCTGTCCCTTGGGTCAGGTTTGCGCCGGCGACTTCCCCCCCAACTTGCCGCACTTCGCCCAGCTTTCCTCGAAGGGCGTAAATTAGGTCTCCGCCTTGCACTGTCGAACGTGAAAACTGTGCGGCGATCGCGGGCGACGTTCGAAGCATCTGATCGACATCGAGTCTTGGCTTGTCCATGTCCGAGACTCGAACATAGGGGACGCCACCCTCTATGTGGGGACCACATTGAACAATGCCATACGTGATGGTCTCCTTACACACATCTTGAAGGTAGTAAGCGTTCCACTCTATCGGAATGACGCCCACCTCCGTCTGCTTGTAGCCGGGCTTCAGTTCCACGATGCCCCCATCCGCTTGAGGTGCTCGTCCACACGCGCGGAGAGCGTCGTCACTTCGTCAACGAGCGCCGGCAACGGCGTGGCATAGCGTTCGGCTAGCTCGCGAATGCGGCCGGTGAGGGTTTGAGACACCCCAGCCAGCTCGCCCTGGACGGTGGCCGCGAGGCTTGCCATCCACTTGTCATCCACCACCAGCGTCTTGATCTCGCCCTCGGTCAGCGCCGGGTATTTCTCGTAGGCCAGCGTGTCGAGCGCGGCGTCATGTTCCTTCACCGCACGCTTCAGCGCCACCTCGCCGTCCGAGAGCTCCAGCCAGCGCTTCAGCACCGCCGCCTCGTCCGTCGCTTCTTTGTCTCCCTTGATCTCCTTCAGGCGCGCGTTGACCTCGACTTTGGCGATCTTCTCCAGCGCGCCGAGCGCGCCTTCCTCGCCGCCGTGCTCCTCCTCCAACTCGGAAAGGCTGGCGGTGGTGGCTTCGAGCTCCGATTGCTTCGTGTCGAGCGCGGCCTGCTCCTTCGCGAAATAGCGCGCGACGATGAGCGACTTCGGGACGAGGTCGCAGACCCAGCCTTTGTCCTTACGCTTCCCCTTCTTATCGGTCTCCACGATACGGGCCGGCTTCGGCACCCAACCGTCGGCGGCGATGAGATACGCATCGTCCTGCATCGTCTCCGCCCAGTAGTCCATCAAGTGCTGATAGACGTCATAGGCGTCGAGCAGCGGTGCCGGACGGAATGCGGCCAGCAGGTCCTCGGCCAGGATCTCGATCAAAGCCTTGGGGTGGCTGTCCTTGTCGAAGGCGTTGAGCCGTCTCGTCGCAGCGTTGCGCCAGCCGTCGAAATGCTGCGTGGCCTTCTTCTGAAACGCGGCGAACTCGGCGTGCCCGAGGATGGCGGACTTCACCTCGGCGATCGGCAGCTTCAGCCGGGCGTAGCCGGGACGGCCCGCCGACTCGAACAGCGCGGCGCGTACAGTGGGAAGCACCTGCCAATGCGCGTCAAGCGCGTCGAGATCGCGCTCCGGGATGCCTCCGCGCAGGTGGCCATCAATGTCCTGCAAGTCTTCGGGCGTGGTCGAGTCGATGTAGCGCGGCAGGTTGAGGTTGAAGTCGTTCTTCGGGTCGGCGATCTCATCGAACGGCACCATGCGCGCGTAACGCGGCACATCGGCCTGCCTCGTGAATGTGTCGACGATGCGGTGGATGTCCTGCTCCCGCAACCGGTTCTTGTTGCCGTCCTTGATGAAGCCCTTGCTGGCGTCGATCAGGAACACGCCCTTGCGCGCCGCCGCGTTCTCCTTGTCGAGCACCACGATGCAGGCCGGGATGCCGGTGCCATAGAAGAGGTTGGCCGGCAGGCCGATGATGCCCTTGAGGATGCCGGAGCGCACGAGCTGCTGCCGGATCACCCCCTCGGCGTTGCCGCGAAAGAGGACGCCGTGCGGCAGGATGCAGGCCGCCTTTCCGCTGCTCTTCATCGAGCGGATGATGTGCAACAGGTAGGCGTAGTCGCCCTGCCTGGGCGGCGGCTCGCCCCAGGCGAAGCGCTGAAACAGATCATCCGACGGCGTGAGTCCGGTCGACCATGTCTTGTCGGAGAAGGGCGGATTGGCGACGACGTAGTCGTAGGTGCGGAGCTGCTCGCCGTCCTTGAATTTGGGCGCCGCCAGCGTGTCGCCAGGAAGGATGTTGGCCGTGGGGAAGTCGTGCAGGATCATGTTCATTCGCGCCAGACCCGCGGTGGTCACGTCCTTCTCCTGCCCTTCGAGCGTGATGGGCTGGCCTGCCTCGGCGGCCACTTTCAGGAGCAGCGATCCCGAGCCGCATGTCGGGTCATACGCGGTGGTCGAAGCCTTTGTATTCCGAGGTGAAATTCCGATCACCTTGGCGATGACGCGGCTCACCTCGGAGGGCGTATAGAACTGCCCCTTCGACTTGCCTGATTCGGTGGCGAAGTGCCGCATCAGGTACTCGTAGGCGTCGCCGAGGATGTCGTCGTGCTCGGCGCGGTTCTGGGAGAAGTCGAGCTCCGGCTTCTGGAAGATCCCGATCAGGTTCGTCAGGCGATCCACCATCGCCTGACCCTCGCCGAGTTTGTTGGGGTCGTTGAAGTCGGGGAAGTCGGTGCGGGCCAGCCGCTCGTTGGCGTCGATCAGCGGCTGAATGATCTGCGTGTTGATCTTGTCGCCGATGTCCGATTTGCCCTTGAGGGCGATCATGTCCTCGAAGCTGGCGCCCTTCGGGATGGTCACGGCCGGCTTGAAGTCGTCGCTGTTCCCGTATTTGTCGCTGATGTACTTGATGAACAGCATGAACAGGACGTAGTCCTTGTACTGGCTGGCATCCATGCCGCCGCGCAGCTCGTCGCAGGAGGCCCAGATGGAGGAGTAGAGGTCGGATTTCTTGATGGCCATCGCTCTTGGTTTTCTCCGGAGAGACGGACGACTCACCAGACGTCGCGATTCTACCAATGAAAAATGGTGTCTCGCCGCGAAGCGTTCGAGCTCAACGACGCGTCACGTTCGTTGCGGTGGAGGGTGGGTGTTGGACTGTGCATGGTTCAGAGCCCCGAAGGCTGCGCGTCGCGTTGGGGTGATGCGTTCGTGACAGTCGTGACGATCCGAACTGTCGCGGAGCCTTGACGGAGGAATCGCCGGTCGCGTCCACATTTTCGGCTATGCGTCGGGCTCCGGATCATTTGTCTCCGGGGGAGAGCCGGTGAAGGGCAGCTTGCGGATGCCCATGAGATGGGCCCGGACGGACAAGGTCACCCCGGAGAGGAGGGCCGGTCCGTGATCGCTCAGCAGGTGAACCACGAGATCACGTACGTCCTCCGCGATCCTCGACCGATGCAACGGCATAGAGCAGTGCGTCGCGGATGGCGTCGTCATCCAGGCGGGGATAGTCCTTGCGGATCTCGTCGCGATCTTTGTATTCCGCAAGGATGTGCAGCACCCGCTTGACCGTCAGGCGTGTCCCGCGGACGCAGGGTTGTCCGTTCATCACGGCGGGGTCAATGGAGATGTTCTCGAGAGTCATGGAAGTCTCCGGTCGGGCAACGACGGGTCAGCGCCGCCGTACTTCGCTGCGCAGTTTGGTGGCGTCGCGGACCACGTCGGCGTCGGTGGCCACGCGCAGCAGTTCATCGAGGAGCTTCATCGCCTGGCGATTCCTGCCGGCGTTGGCGAGAACGACCGCGTCGTTGTACATGCGGATGTGGCGGTTCACCGCGCCGGTCGACTCGAGGGCGGCGGCCTGCTGTTCGAGCTCGCGTCGTGCGACGGCATCGGTGATGTTGGCCGCGAGAGAACGGACGATCGAGGCCGCCTCTTCGAATTTTCCCTGGTGGGCCAGTTCGTTGGCGCGAGTGGTCTCGTAGACCAGGAGAACGTTCCGGGCCGCGAAGGCGACCTGCTTGTCGGCTGCGTTTGCGAGCACCGTGGCGCGAAGGCTCTCCGCCTTTTCGCGCTGTTCGTTGCGCAGGAGCATCGCGTAGAGGTTGAGGGCCACGTCGTAGCGGTGGGGAAGCAGTGTCAGGGCACGCTCGAGCTCGGCGATGCCGGGTGCGAGATCGGATTCGACCAGGTACGTCGTGCCGATGGCGGCGCGCGCCGATCCTTCTTCGGCGCCCAGAGCCAGGGCCCTCCGTGCCAGCGCGCGCGCCTTGCGGAACTTCGGCGGGTCTTCCGGCTTCGGCTCGAAGATGCCGGCGAATGGACCGAGGGCCGTGGTGAGCAGGGTCTCCGCGTACGAGAGATGCACCTCCGCGTCATTCAGGCCGGCGGCGAGGGCCTCTTCGAAGCGCCCCGTCGCGGCCAGGGCGCGCGCGTGATTCGGATCGACGCGCAAAGCCTCGGCATAGTGCCGTTGGGACTCCTCCTCCGCGCCCGAGACGTGCGAGAGGAAACTCCCCAGCTCGAAGAGGAGCGTGGCCCGGTCGATGATGCGGGGCGCAGGCACTTCGACGTGGTCGCCTTCCAGCTCGACCTCGTGACGCGCACCCGCCGATCGAATGCCTCCCTCCATGTCGCGCAACGTCCGGTCATAACGCGATTGCAACGCGCGCTCGACGCTCTTGCCGCTCTCGACGTCCTGAAGAAAGAGAAAGAATGCGTCACGGTCCAGACGCATCAGCCAGTCCACCGCGGCCCAGCTCTGTGCGTAGAAGGCGGGCGTCATGGCCTCGTCCGTCTCCGGTTGAATGGCCAGCATCTGCGCCAGGGGAATGACCAGCCGCCGGTGCAGCAGGTCCGTGTGCGCGCGGACGGGCTGGCCGGCCGTCACGCCGCCCTCATGGATCTCCGCGCCCGCGAAATACTCGGCCAGTCCTTCCTCGATCCAGAGCGGAGGAATCTGCTCGGTCTGGCGCAGCAGGTCGTGCACGAGCTCGTGCATCGCCGTCCGCTCGATGGGCTGGCGGCGGCGCGAGGCGTCGATGAACATCGTTCCTCCTCCGTCATAGCGCACGTACAGACCGGTGGCCCCGGGATCGGTGCGCCCCAGCAGGAGCTCGAAGTAGGGCAGGCTCTCACGCCGGTCCGCGAACACCAGCACCGTGGCCGGCACCACGCCGGGCCGGAAGCGGGAAGAGACGCGCGTGAGAACGGAGGCCAGGGTCTCCAGATCCGCGACGATCCCGCTGGTGTGCTCCTCCGAGGCGCTGCTGATGACGTCGTAGTGCTCGGAACGAACGCGAATCCAACGTTCCTCGGCATCGGGAAAGACGATCGGCGTTTTCGGCTTACGCACCTTGCCGTCGCCGCGCACACCGATCGGAACCGGCGGGACGTACACGTCCTGAGCGACGACGGAGGTAGCCAGCAGGAGCAGCACGAGAGGACGGAGCACTCGGAAGGATGGAACGCGGCAGGATCGCGTTGTCATCCCGGGAGGGAGGCGGGTGGGCGGGGTAAACGCCCGAAGGACAGCGTGAACGCGCGAAGGCGCGTCGAA
>JBDTOZ010000934.1:0-3649 GCA_039932995.1 Acidobacteriota bacterium
GGGGCCGCGAGCTGAACATCCACTTCGGCCATCCCGCGCGCGACGGCTTCATCGGCCAGATCTCGATGCTCGGCGACATGATCCCGGTCATGGCCGGCATCGCGCTCGCGGGGAGGATGCAGAAGCGCACGCTGGTCACGCTGGCCTTCATCGGCGACGGCGGCTCCTCGACGGGCGCGTTCTGGGAAGGGATGAACTTCGCGGCCGTGCAGAAGCTGCCGATGGTGGTGATCATCGAAGACAACGGCTACGCCTACTCCACGCCCACGGCCAAGCAGACCGCGGCCAGGACGCTGGCGGACAAGGCCTACGCCTTCGGATGCTTCGGCGAGACCGTCGACGGCAATGACGTGCTGGCGGTGTATGGCGCGGCACGGAAAGCCATCGAACGCGCGCGCGCCGGCGAGGGAGTGACGTTGCTCGAAGTGAAGACCTTCCGCATGAAGGGACACGCCGAGCACGACAATCAAGCCTACGTCGCACCGGAGCTGCTCGAGGAGTGGAAGGCGAAGGATCCGCTGGCGCGCTACGAGAAGGTACTGCTGGAACTGGGCGTCGCCATGCAGACCGACTTCGACGGCATCCAGCAGCGCGTTCGCGCCGAAGTCGATACGGCCACGGATGAAGCCGATCGTTCGCCCATGCCCGATCCCGCCGACGCGGGTCGGGGACTCTTCATCGAGGACGGATACTGGGACGAGTCTCCCACTCGCCGAGTCGCGCCCTCGGAGACTCGACCACTCGACGACGCGACCACTGGAACACCCGGAAAACACGATGCCTGAAACCACCTACATCGAAGCCATCACCCAGGCCATGCACGAAGAGATGGCGCGTGACGAGCGCGTCTTCCTCATCGGCGAGGACGTCGGTGCCTACGGCGGCGCGTTCAAGACCTCGGCCGGCCTCCTCGATCGCTTCGGCCCGGAGCGCGTGGTCGACACGCCCATCTCCGAGATCGCCATCATCGGCGCGGCATCGGGCGCGGCCCTCATGGGCATGCGGCCGATCGCGGAGATGCAGTTCATCGACTTCATCACCTGCGGCTACGACATGCTCGTCAACTTCGCGGCCATGAACAGCTACCTGTTCGGCCGCGCCTGTCCGATCGTCGTTCGTGGACCGGCCGGCGGAGGCACGCACGGCGGGCCGTACCACTCGCTCAATCCAGAGGCCATGTTCATGAACCGCCCCGGACTCAAGATCGTCGCGCCGGGTACGGCCTACGACGCAAAAGGCCTGCTCAAGGCGGCCATCCGCGACGACAACCCGGTCCTCTTCATCGAGCACAAGTACCTCTACCGGCGCATCAAAGAGAACCTGCCCGAGGAGGACTACATCGTCCCCATCGGCAAGGCCAACGTCCGCCGGCGTGGCAAGGACCTGACCATCCTCACCTGGGGCGCGATGATCTATCTCGCCGACGACGTCGCGGACGAACTGGCCAAGGACAACGTCTCGGTCGAAGTGATCGACCTGCGCTCCATCATCCCGTTCGACGAGGAAGCGATCCTCGACTCCGTGGCCAAGACCAATCGCGTGATCATCCTCCACGAGGCGCCGCTCACCGGCGGTGCGGGCGCGGAGTTTGCGGCACGCATCGCGGAGAAGGCCTTCGACTACCTCGATGCCCCCATCAAGCGCATCGGCGCACTCGACGTCCCCACGCCCTATTCGCCTCCTTTGGAAGCGGCAGCGCTTCCTGATAAAACACGAGTCCTGAAAGCGGCCCGAGAGCTGCTTGCGTACTGAACACGGAGAATCCATGGCACACGATGTCGTCATGCCCCAGATGGGCGAATCGATCGCGGAAGGTACCGTCTCGAAATGGCTCAAGAACGTCGGCGATACCGTCGAGCGCGATGAGCCGTTGCTCGAGATCTCCACCGACAAGGTCGACGCCGAGATCCCCTCCCCCGCCGCCGGCGTGCTCACCGAGATCCTGGCCAAGGAAGGCGACACCGTTCCGGTGAACGCCGTCGTGGCCCGTATCGGTGCGGCCGGAGAAGCCGCCGGAGCGTCCGCACCTCCACCCGCCGAAGCGAAGGAGCCGGAGCCCAAACCCGCCGAACAGAAAGCGGCTGACCAGTCCACCGCGGAAGAAGTGCAACAGGAAGCACCGGCCGTCCAGCCCGAAACTTCCGCGAAGGCGGCGCCCGCGCAACCCGCCCCGCCAGCCGATCCACCACAGACCACCAGCAACCAGCAACCAGCAACAGAGGCGGAGGTCACCTCCCTCGACGAGCGCCGGCGCACCATGTCCTCCCCGCTGGTCCGCAAGATCGCGGCGGAGAACAACGTCGACATCACGCAGCTCCAGGGCACCGGCGTCTCCGGCCGCGTGACCAAGAACGACATCCTCGACTACCTGCAGCAGCCGCCCAAGCCGGCCGCTGCGCCGGAAAAGCCGGCGGCGCCTGTCGCTGCCCCGGCGCCCAGCGAAGCACGCGCGCCGCGTCCCACGCCTCAGTTCGCGGAGGGCGAGAGCGTTCGCCTGGAGCCTCTGTCGGTGATGCGCAAGCGCATCGCCCATCACATGGTTCAGTCGAAGCAGACCTCGGCGCACGTGCACACCGTGTTCGAAGTCGACCTCACCAACGTCGACAAGCTGCGCCGCAAGTACAAGGACGCGTATGCCGAACGTGGCGTGAAGCTGACCTTCATGCCGTTCATCGTGCAGGCCATCATCGCCGGTCTCCGCGAGTTCCCCATCCTCAACGCCTCCATGGACGAGACCAACGTGGTCTACCACCGCGAGTTCAACATCGGCATCGCCGTGGCGCTCGACTGGGGGCTGATCGTCCCGGTGGTCAAGCACGCCGACGAGCTGAACGTCCTCGGCGCCGCGCGCGCCATCAACGACCTCGGCGAGCGCGCCCGCACCAAGAAACTGTCGCCCGAGGACGTGCAGGGCGGCACCTTCACCATCACCAACCCCGGCGTGTACGGCGGCCTGTTCGGTCTGCCGATCATCAACCAGCCCCAGGTGGCCATCCTGGGCGTGGGCGGCATCAAGAAACGCCCCGTGGTCGTGGAGAGCAAGGAAGGCGACATGATCGCCATCCGCTCCATGTGCTACCTCTCCCTCGGCTTCGACCACCGTCTCATCGACGGCGCCATCGCCGACCAGTTCATGGCCCGCGTCCGCGAGATCCTCGAAGCCGGCCAGTTCACGATGTAGAGACCGGATGTAAAGCCCGGGCGCGGTGGGCAACGGTCCACCGCGCCACGAAGCGCCACGTGACGGGTAGACCCGAGGAGCCTCATCACGTTGTGATGCGAGAAGCCGGCCTCAACACACGATCACGTCGTGACGCGCGAAGCCAGCGAAACGCACGATCGCGTTCATGACGCGCGAAACCGGCGAAACGCACGATCGCGTCCTGACGCGTGAAACCGGCGAAACGCGCGATCGCGTCCTGACGCGTGAAACCGGCGAAACGCACGATCGCGTCCTGACGCGCGAAGGCGCGTCGTGCAATCTAGCCCCGGGCTCGGCCCGGGGAGACAGGTCTCGCGAACGAGTGCGGCCGCGAAGGCGGCCGCGACAAAAAACGTAGGGCACCGCGCGATCGCGTTCATGACGCGCGAAACCGGCGAAACGCACGATCGCGTCCTGACGCGCGAAGGCGCGTCGCGCAATCTAGCC
>JBDTOZ010000935.1:0-29103 GCA_039932995.1 Acidobacteriota bacterium
GCATCGCCCTCCAGCGACACCCGCAACGGCAGTGTGTTGATGAACGTTCCAAGCGCGCGACCAGCACCGGCTGCGCCTTGCAGACGCCCCGACAACACGGTGCCGAACACGACCTCGCTGCGTCCGACGCAGCGTGCCAGCACCTGCCCCCAGGCCACATGGAACAGGACTGACGGAGGAACCCCCATCTGCCCGGCGCACTCGCGGAGCCGGCGTGCCAGCTCGCTGTCGAGCCGCATAGCGGCCATTTCGATTTCGGTGCTCTTGACTTGCACATTGAGAACACCGAACGGAGCTGTCGGCGCGTCGACGTCGGCCAGTTGCTCGCGGAAATACGCCTCATGTTCAGACAGCGGTACCCGGCTGGCATGTGCCACCAGATTGCGCAATGGCAGAGGCGCGGCCAGCTGTTGCCCTTCATCACGCAGTAGTGCGCGCACGTCGGCCATGACCAGTTCCAGCGTCTCATGATCGCAAACCATGTGATGCGAAAGCAGCGACAGCAACCACTCGCCGCGCCGAGCATCCTCTGCTACATACGCTGCCAGAAGCGGTGCTCGCCGCAGATTCAGCCGCATCCGATCCGGATTGGTGAGCTCGCTCAGTTCCTCGATCGCATCTCGTTCACCTGACAGCGCCGCGACCTCGATTGGCAGCGGTGCCTTTCTGAACACCACCTGCACCGGCGTGGATAGCCCTTCCCAGGACACCGCCGTGCGTAGAATGTCGTGCCGCGCGATCAGCTCTTGCAGTACGGCCAGGAAACGATCCAGCCGTTCCTTGTCATCGAAGGCAATCAGATCCCGCAGCAGGTACGTATCGCCTTCGGTCTCCAGCAGATGATGGAACAGCATCCCTTCCTGCAGTGGCAGCAGCGGATAGATGTCCTGGATGTTGCCGGCCCCGCCCGGTACCGCGGCGACGATCCGATCGATCTCCGCTTGCGTCAACGTGACCAGCGGCAACAGTTCCGGCGTAATGACCTTCGTTTCCGGCGTCAGCGGATTGGGCGGAACCTCTACCTCGATCGCCGTGGTACCGCGCTGCAGCGTAGCAGCGTAGTCGCACAGTGTAGGCGAGGCAAAGACCTCCCTCACCTCACCGCTCAAGCCGAGCGCGCGCAGCCGCTCAACCATGGCCACCACCAGCAACGAATGTCCACCCAGTTCGAAGAACTGATCGTGACGACCAACGCGCTCGACGCGCAGCAGCCCCTGCCAGAGCGCCGCCAACGCTTCCTCGATCTCCCCTTGCGGAGCTTCGTACTCGCGCACGGTCAGGGCCGTTCTCTCCGGTGCCCGCAGCGCCTTACGATCGAGTTTGCCATTCGCCGTCAGCGGCAATGCGTCAAGCATTGCAAACGCCGAAGGAATCATGTACTCCGGCAGTTGCCGCGACATTGCGTTGCGCAAGCCGGCTACCGACAATCCGGAGCCTTCTTGCACCACGACATACGCTACCAGCCGTTTGTCACCGGGGACATCTTCGCGCGCGATGACCACCGCTTCGCGCACACCCGCGCACTCACTGAGCTTCGCTTCGATTTCGCCCAGCTCGATCCGGAAGCCGCGGATCTTCACCTGGAAGTCGTTGCGGCCCCGGTACTCGATATTGCCGTCCGAAAGCCAGCGACCGAGGTCGCCGGTCTTGTACATCCGCGCGTTGGGCGCCGCGCTGAACGGATCACGCAAGAATCGTTCGGCCGTCAGCTCCGGACGGTTCAGATAACCGCGCGCAACCTGGACCCCTCCGATGTACAGCTCCCCTTCCACACCCACCGGCACCGGCTCGCCCCGCACATCCAGGATGTACATCTGCGTGTTCGCGATCGGCTTCCCGATCGGCACCGTCTGTCCATACTGTCCCGGCTTGCACGGCCACGCCGTCACATCGACGGCCGCCTCGGTCGGACCATAGAGGTTATGGACCTCCACGTGCGCAAGCCTGTCGGTGACGTCCTGCAGCACGCCGTGCGGCAGTGCTTCGCCACTGCACAGCAGACGGCGCAAGCTCCTGCCATTCTCCGGATTCGCCCGCGTCAGGAACGCCGGCAGCATCGAGGGCACGAAGTGAATGGTGGTGACCTGCTCCCGGGCAATCACTTCCGTCAGGTACGCGGGATCCTGATGACCACCGGGCCGCGCCATGACCAAACGTGCACCGGCCAGCAGCGGCAGGAAGAGCTCCCACACCGACACGTCGAAACCGAACGGCGTTTTCTGCAAGACGCGGTCATCGTCCTGGAGGCGATACTCCGCTTGCGCCCACCACAGCCGGTTGACGACACCCTGGTGCTCGTTCAACACGCCTTTCGGCAAGCCGGTGGAGCCTGAGGTGTAGATCACATAGGCCAGGTTGCGCACGGTGAGTCCGTTCGCTCGTGCCTCCGGATTGCTCACCGGCTGCGCCGCCAACGTCATCCGCAATTCGTCGCTATCGAGGACGAGCGTCCGAACTTCACTCTCGGCCAGCAAGGGCCGAAGTGCGTGCTGGGTCAACACCACCCTGGGCCCTGCATCCTGCACCATGTACCGCAGCCGCTCGATGGGGTACGTCGGGTCCAGCGGCACGTAGGCGCCGCCGGCTTTCAGGATGCCGAGGAGGCCGATCACCATCTCCAGACCGCGCTCGGCGCAGATGGCCACGCGGTCGTCGGGCTGCACACCGCGATCGATCAGCTCGTGCGCGAGCTGGTTGGCGCGCGCATTGAGCTCGCCGTAACTCAGGCTTTGATCTTCAAAGACCACCGCCACCGTATCGGGCTTGCCTGCGGCCTGCTGCTCGAACAGCTCGTGAATGAGTGTGTCTTCCGGGTACTCCGCATGCGTGGCGTTGAAGCCGTACAGCAGTTGCTCACGTTCCGATGCCGACAGAATCGGCAGCGTCTCGACCCCGGCCGTGGCATCCGCCGCCATCGCTTCCAGGAGCCGGACGTAATGACCGGCCCAACGCTCAACCGTGGCGCGATCGAACAGATCACTGGCATAGACGAGCATGCCGAACAGCGCTTCGCCGCTGTCGCTCAGGTGAACAGAAAGCTCGTATTGCGCCGTGGTCAGCGCCTGCTTCGCCGGTGCCAGTTTCAGTTCCGGCAGGCTCAGCGCCCCGTCGCCTGCCGACGTGTCGTTGAACACCAACATGGTCTGAAACAGCGGGCTGTAACTCAGATTGCGCTGCGGCTGTACAGCCTCCACCACTTGCTCGAACGGCAGTTCCTGGTGCGCAAATGCCGAAACAGTCGTCTCTTTCACGCGCTCGAGCAATGCGGCGACACTGGGCTGGTCATCGAAACGCAGACGCAGCGCCAACGTGTTGACGAAGAAGCCGATCAGGTTCTCGACCTCGCGCCGCTGGCGGTTCGCCACCGGCGTGCCGATGACGACATCCGCCTGTCCGGACAAGCGTGACAGCAACAGACCCCAGGCCGACAAGAGCGTCATGAACAACGTCACGCCATGACCTTGCGAGACGGCCCGCAGGGCGGCCGTCAACTGAGGCGAAAGCACAAGTGGAACAGTATTGCCGGCATAGCTTTGCAACGCCGGCCGCGGCCGATCGAGCGGCAAGTCCAGCAGCGCTGGCGCGCCGGTCAGATGTTCCTTCCAAAAATAGAGCTGACGCGTCAGCTCTTCACCTTGCAGCCAGTTCCGTTGCCACTGCGCGTAGTCGGCATACTGAATCTCCAGCGGTGGCAGCGGATCGCTCTCGCCGCGGCTGAATGCCGTATAGAGCGTCGCCACTTCTCGCACCAGAATCCCCAGTGACCAGCCATCGGTGATGACGTGGTGCTGAGTCACGAGCAGTACATGCTCGCCGTCCGCCAGCTTCAGCAACCGGCCGCGGACCAACGGCCCCGTGCTCAGATCAAACGGCGCACGACCCTCCTCGGCAGTTACCCTGGCCACAATCGCCTCACGCTCGACGGCCGAAAGCTGGCTCAGGTCTTCATGGCGTAAAGCAAAGCCACAGTCCTGCGCCGCGATCTGCTGATACGGAACACCGGCGATCGCGCCGAACGAGGTGCGCAGACTGTCGTGCCGCGCCACGACCCGATCGAGCGTCGCCTGGAGTGCGGACACATCGAGCCGGCCGAGCAACCGCAGCGCGGTGGACATGTGGTATGCCGCGCTCGCCGCTTTGTCGAGTTGATCGAGGAACCATAGGCGTTGCTGCGCCAGCGAAAGCGGCAGCGGTTGGTTGCGATCGGCCGGCTTGATTCGCTCCTGAACATGACTGGTCTCGACCTGTTGCTTGATCTTCTTCCGCAGTGCTGCCCGAAGGAGATCTTCCCGTGTCATGGCGCGGTTATCCAAGAGTATTGCCCCCTACAAATGCCTGCAGCTCGTCATCGGATAGAGATTCCAATTCGGATTGCATCGCCGCGACTTCCTGCTCGGAAACCAGAGACTGCTGCGCTTCGGCAATGGATTGCGCAAGCTCCAGGAGTCGCGGATTGGCGAAGATCGTCTTCACGGGCAACGCCACATGGAGTTGCTCCTGAACGTGAACGGACAGCGTGATTGCTTTCAGCGAATGACCGCCGAGCTCGAAGAAGTGATCGCGGCGACCGACCCGCGGCAACTTGAGCAAGTCCTGCCAGATGGCCGCCAGGATCGTTTCGATCTCACCCTGGGGCGGGTCATATTCACGCGCGCTCAGCGCCGTCGCTTCCGGTGCCGGCAACGCCCTGCGATCGACCTTGCCATTCGTGGTCAGGGGCATGGCCTCCAGTGCCACGAACGCTGACGGCACCATGTACTCCGGCAACTGCGTCGAGAGTGCTGCGCGCAGCTCGGCCACCTGCAATGTGGCGCCTTCATTGGCCACCAGATACGCGACCAACCGCTTGTCGCCGGGCACGTCCTCGCGCGCAATGACCACCGCTTCGCCCGCTCCCGCGTACTCGCGGAGTTTCGCTTCGATCTCACCCAGCTCGATCCGGAAGCCACGGATCTTCACCTGGAAATCGTTGCGGCCTCGAAACTCGAGATTGCCGTCCGCCCGCCAGCGTCCCAGATCGCCGGTCTTGTACATCCGCGCGTTCGGGTCCGCGCTGAACGGATCCCGCGGGAAGCGCTCGGCGGTCAACTCCGGGCGGTTCAGATAGCCGCGGGCGACGCCGTCACCACCGATGTAGATCTCGCCTTCCACCCCGGCCGGCACCGGCACGCCCCGCCGATCCAGGAGATAGATCTGCGAGTTGGCAATCGGACGACCGATCGAGATCGGCTGACCGTCGCTCAACCGCGATGGCTCGACGATATACGCGGTAGCATTGACGGTTGCTTCCGTCGGTCCATAATTGTTGAGCAAGCCGATGCGGTTGCTGCTCGGATGGGAGAACCATTGTTCGGCATCACTGCGCTCTAATGCTTCACCGCTGACAATCACCAGACGCAACGATTCACATACCGCGGCCACACCGCTGCTCAGATACTGCGACCACTGACGCCACAATGCTGTCGGTAGATCGGCCACGCTGATGCGGTTTTGGCTCAGGAACGACACAAAGCGATCCATGTCCAGATCGGCATGGCGCAGAACCACGGTCGCGCCGGCCGACCAGGCCGGGAAGATCTCGGCTACCGAGCTATCGAACCCAAACGACGCAAACTGCAACACACGATCGCGAGGGGTCAACCCACACATCCCGGCATGGGCGGTCAGCATGTTGAGGACGCTGCCGTGCTCGACCATCACCCCTTTCGGCGCGCCGGTCGAGCCGGAGGTGTAGATCACATAGGCCAGGTTGCGTGCGGTCAGGCCTCGTGCGCGCGCATCCGGATTGTGTGCCGGTTGCGCTGACAGCATTTCTCTCAGCTCGTCTCGATCGAGGACCAGAGCAGGAACCGCGACGGAGGACAGCCGTTGCCGAAGGGCTTCCTGCGTCAACAACGCCTTCGGCGTGCCGTCCTGCAACATGGAGTGCACAAGGTCCACGGGATACGCCGGGTCGAGCGGCAAATAGGCACCGCCGGCTTTGAGGATGGCCAGCATGCCCACTACCATGTCCAGGCCGCGCTCGACACAGATCGCGACACGGTCATCCGGCTGTACACCGAGCGCGACCAGCTCATGGGCGAGTTGATTGGCGCGCACATTGAGCTCGCCGTAGCTCAGGCTTTGATCATCAAAGATCACAGCCGGAGCATCGGGTTGCAGGGCCGCCTGCTGCTCGAACGACTCGTGAATCAGCCTCTCTTTGGGGTAGTCCGCTCGTGTGGCGTTGAGCTCGTGCAGCAGCGCGGCGCTCTCTTCCGGCGGCAGAATGTCGATCTGCGCCACTGTCTGCTCTTTCGGCAGAGCCACGGCATCGACCAGTCCTGTAACCGCGGTCACCATGTAGGCGGCAATCCGTTTGGGATCGACGCCTCTGGAGGACTCGACGGTGACGGAAAAGCTGCTGCCGTAATCATCCACCGAGGCCGAGAGCGGATAGTTCACGGCCTCGTGCACGCTCACGAGGCGAATGCCTTCCATCTCCGAGGTGGTGCTCTCCGTCGCGGCCTCACTGTGACGGTAATTCAGGATCGTAGTGAACAACGGCAACGGAAGGGGCACCCCGCTGCAGCGCTGAGCCAATACCAACGGTGCCTGCTCGTGCGCCAACAGCGTCACCATGCGCTGATAGCTTTGCTGGATGACCTGCGCGGCCTGGCCATCGAGCGACACGCGCAACGGCAGCGTGTTGATGAACATGCCGAGCGCGCGATCCGCACCGGCTGTGCCCTGCAGACGCCCTGACAGCACGGTGCCGAACACGACGTCGCTCTGTCCCGTACAGCGGGCCAACACCTGCGCCCAGGCCACATGGAACAGGACGGACGGCGGTACGCCCAGTTTTCCTGCGCACTCGCGGATCCGAGTTGCCAGCGCCGTGTCGATGCGCACGGCCGCCGGTCTGAGCTCCATACTTCGGATCTGCACATCCAGAATGCCGAACGGCGCCGTCGACTCCTCGACATCGGCAAGCTGTTCACGGAAGAACGCCTCGTGCTCGGTCTGTGCAACCCGGCCTGCATGCGCCACCAGATTGCGCAATGGCAACGGCGACGAAAGCTGTTGCCGTTCACCCCGCAGCAGGGCACGCACTTCCGTCACCAGGAGCTCCATCGTGGCGTGATCGCAGACCATGTGGTGCGAGAGCAGCGCCATCAACCAGCCGCCACGCTGCGCATCCTCCGTCACATAGGCCGCGAGCAGCGGCGCCCGCCGCAGGTCCAGCCGCATCCGGTGCGGGTCGGTGCGCTCGCGCAGCTCCTCCAGCGCATCACCCTCGCTGGAGAGCGACACGACCTCGATGGGCAGCGACGCATCTCGGAACACCACCTGCACCGGCGTGGATAAGCCTTCCCAGGACACCGCGGTGCGCAGAATGTCGTGCCGCGCGATCAGTTGTTTCAATGCGGCCAGGAAACCGTCCAGCAGTTCCCTGTCGTCGAAGGCAATCACGTCGCGCAGCAGATAGGTATCGCCTTCGGTTTCCAGCAGGTGATGGAACAGCATCCCCTCCTGCATCGGCAGCAGCGGATAGATGTCCTGGATATTGCCGACCCCACCCGGCACCGCAGCGACAATGCGATCGATCTCCGCCTGCGTCAGCGTAATCAGCGGCAACAGGTCCGGCGTAATGACCGTGGTCTCCGGCGTCAGCGGATTGGGCGGAACCTCTGTCTCGTTCGCCGCGGCATCGCATTGCAGCGTGGCTGCGTAGTCGCAGAGGATTGGCGAGGCAAACACCGCCCGCACCTCACCGCTAAAACCGAGCGCGCGCAGCCGCTCGACCATGGCCACCACCAGCAACGAGTGCCCACCGAGCTCGAAAAACTGATCGCGACGACCGACGCGCTCGACGCGCAGCAGCTCCTGCCAGAGCGTGGCCAGCGTTTCTTCGATCTCGCCTTCAGGAGCTTCGTATTCGCGCACATTCAGCGCGGTTGCTTCCGGCGCAGGCAATGCCTGGCGATCGAGCTTGCCGTTTACGGTCAGAGGAAACGCATCGAGTTGCACGAACGCCGACGGCACCATGGAATCCGGCAGTTGTCGCGCCAGCGCCTCCCGCAGGTCGGCGACCGCGAGCTCGACGCCCTCGTCAACCACCAGATACGCGACCAGACGCTTGTCACCCGGCGTGACGTCTGGGGATTGCGCGTCCCGCGGGCGCGCGAGCACCACCGCATCGCGCACACCGGCACACTCACTGAGCCTTGCTTCGATCTCGCCGAGCTCGACCCGGAAGCCGCGGATCTTCACCTGGAAATCGTTGCGGCCCAGGAACTCGATCGTGCCATCCGCCAGCCAGCGACCACGGTCGCCGGTCTTGTACATCCGAGCGTCGACGTCAACACTGAACGGATCGCGCAGGAAGCGTTCGGCGGTCAGCTCGGGGCGGTTCAGGTAGCCGCGCGCGACTCCGTCGCCACCGATGGTGATCTCCCCTTCCACGCCGACCGGCACCGGTTCGCCGCGGGTATCCAGAATGTAGACTTGCGTGTTGGCGATCGGTCTGCCCAGCGGAATGGAACGCGCATCGTCGGCGACGGCCCGAATCTCGTGGGTGCAGGCAAACGTCGTCGTTTCGGTCGGGCCGTACCCGTTCACCACGTGCTCCGGACGCTGTGCGCGGCTGAGCAGTTGCCGGATCGTCCTCGGATCGAGGGCATCACCACCAACCAGCAGATACCGCAGTTGGCCGAAGGCGTCGGGCAGGCTGTCCACGTATTGATTGAACAGCCCAACAGTGAGCCATAGCGCCGTCACACCGCCCGCGTACAACGTCGCGTTCAGCTTGGCCGGATCCATGACCACCGACGACGGCACCACCAGGAGCCGCGCACCATTGAGCAGCGAGCCCCAGATCTCCCAGGTCGCGGCATCGAAGGCGGGATTGGCGCAGTGGGCGAAACAGTCCTCGGGCGTGGCCTCGAAATAGGGATTGTTGATGACCAGCGACAGGACGCAGCGATGGTCGACCATCACGCCCTTGGGCGTGCCGGTCGATCCCGAGGTGTAGATCACATAGGCCAGGTTCCGCGCGTGCAAGCCCGGCACTGAAGGGTTGCGCGCCGGCATGCGATGGGCCAGCACCGGCACGTCGACGTCCAGCCGCAGCACCGGCAGCTCGGTCTCGGGCAGTAGCGCCTCGACATCCGACTGGATCAGCAGCGCCACCGGCGCGCAGTCCTCGAGCATCCAGGCCAGACGTTCACGCGGATAGCTCGGGTCGAGCGGCACGTAGGAACCGCCCGCTTTCAGGATCGCCAGCATGCCCACGATCAGATCGGCATTGCGCTCGCTGCAGATCGCCACGCGGTCATCAGGCTTCACGCCCAGGCCGAGGAGGTGATGCGCGAGTTGGTTGGCACGAGTGTTGAGCTCGGCGTAGGTCAGAGATTCGTCTTCATAGAGCACCGCCACGGCATCGGGCTGCGTGGACACCTGCTGCTCGAACAGCTCGTGAATGAGCTGGCCTTCGGGATACGCCGCTTCCGTGGCATTGAACGCGCTCAGTTGTTGCTGCCGCTCCGAGGCGGACAACAGCGGGAGCGTGTCCACCGCTGCCGATGCATCGGCCACCATGGCCTCGAGCACGCGAACGTAATACGCAACCCAGCGTTCGATCGTGGCGCGGTCGAAGAGCGCGGTGGCGTAGACCAACCTGCCGGTCACGGCGAGACCCCCATCGCTGAGCAACAGTTGCAGATCGACCTGGGTGGTTTCGTGGGCTCGGTTCACCGGCGCCAACACCAGATCGGCTGCCGTTAGCGCATCGCCGTGCGATCGATTGTCATCCGTTCGGCCGCGCTCGAGGTTGTCCCAGGTGAACGTCACCTGCGCCAGCGGACTATGACTCTGGCTGCGCTGCGGCTGCAGCGCTTCGACGACCTGTTCGAACGGCAGTTCCTGATGGGCGAAGGCCGCCACCGTCGACTCTTTCACTTGCGCGAGCAGCGCTTCCACGCTCGGCTGCTCTTCAAAACGAAGACGTAGTGCCAACGTGTTGACGAAGAACCCGATCAGGTTCTCCACTTCACGTCGCTGCCGGTTCGCCACGGGCGTGCCGATGACGACGTCCGTCCGTCCCGACAAGCGCGACAGCAGCAATCCCCATCCGGACAACAGTGTCATGAACAAGGTCACGCCATGGCGCTGTGAGAACGCCCGCAGATTGCCGGTCAGCTCCTCCGGCAACACGAGCGACACGCTATCGCCGGCATAGCTCTGCACCGCCGGTCGCACCCGGTCGGTCGGCAGTTCCAGTAAAGCGGGTGCGCCGGCCAGGTGCCGGGTCCAAAACTCCGACTGGCGCGTCAGCTCGTCGCCTTGCAGCCACTCACGCTGCCATTGCGCATAATCGGCGTACTGGATCTCCAGTGGCGGCAGCGGATCGGGCCCGCCGCGGGCGAACGCGGCATACAGCGCCGCGACTTCCCGGGTCATCACGTCGATTGACCAGCCGTCGCTGACGATATGGTGCTGCGTGATCAGCAGCAGATA
The DNA here is from genome assembly GCA_039932995.1 of Acidobacteriota bacterium. Taxonomy (GTDB): domain Bacteria; phylum Acidobacteriota; class Thermoanaerobaculia; order Gp7-AA8; family Gp7-AA8; genus QHVT01. The sequence goes on from JBDTOZ010000935.1 coordinate 10,498, forward strand.
CTCGTCCTCGGCCAGGGTGATCAGCTGGCCGCGGATCAACGGACCCGTGCTCAGATCAAACGGTGCGCGCGCTTCCTCAGCCGTGAGCTCGGTCTCCGCGCGGGCGCGACTGTCTTCATCAAGGTCCCGCAGATCGCGCCGCGTCAGTGCAAAGCCACAGTCTTCCGGTGCAAACTGCTGATGCGGAGCTCCGTCGACCACCCCGAAACTGGTGCGGAGACTCTCGTGCCGGGCCATGAGGCGATCGAGCGTCGCCCGCAGTGCCGCGATGTCGAGCTTGCCGAACAACCGCAGCGCCGCCGACATGTGGTAGGCCGCACTCGCCGCTCTGTCCAGTTGGTCGATGAACCACAAGCGTTGCTGAGCCAGCGACAGCGGCAAAGCCTGCGTGCGATCCGCACGTTGAATGCGCCCGAGGGTGCTCGAGCCGGCAACGCCTACTGCGCCGGCCAGCGCACTCAGGCTGGGACCGGCGAACACTGCACGCAGCGGCAGCTCGACACCGAGCGCCGTGCGGATGCGGGAGACCAACTGCACCGCGAGCAGCGAATGGCCACCGAGCTCGAAGAAGTGATCCTGACGACCAACCTGCGGAACCTCTAGCAGGTCTTGCCAGATGGCTGCCAGGGCCGTCTCGATCTCACCTTGGGGCGCCTCGTATTCGCGCACGACAAGGGACGTGGCATCCGGCGCCGGAAGAGCCTTGCGATCGAGCTTGCCGTTCGCGGTCAGAGGCATGGCCACCAATGCCACAAACGCCGACGGCAGCATGTACTCCGGCAATCGCATCGAGAGTGCCGTGCGCAGCTCGGCGGCCTGCAATGGGACGCCTGCGTCGGCCACCAGATACGCGACCAACCGCTTGTCGCCCGGCACGTCTTCGCGCGCAATGACCACCGCTTCGCGCACACCGGCGCAAGCGTTGAGCACAGCTTCGATCTCACCGAGCTCGATGCGGAAACCGCGGAGCTTCACCTGGAAATCGTTGCGGCCTCGGAATTCGAGATTGCCATCCGCCAGCCAGCGACCCAGATCGCCGGTCCTGTAGATTCGCGCGTTCGGATCCGCGCTGAACGGATCACACAAGAAGCGCTCGGCGGTCCATTGGGGACGATTCAGATAACCACGGGCGACGCCAGCTCCTCCGATGTGGATCTCGCCTTCCACGCCGGCCGGCACCGGCTCGCCGCGCCGATCCAGAATGTAGAGCTGCGTGTTGGCAATCGGACGACCGATCGGGATCGGCTGACCGTCTCTCAACCGCGATGGCTCGACGAAATACGCGGTGGCATTCACCGTCGCTTCCGTAGGCCCATAGTTGTTCAGCAAGGCGATGCGGCTGCCGCTCGGATGGGAAAACCATTCTCGTGCATCACGGCTCAGCAGGGTTTCGCCACTGACGATCACCAGACGCAATGATTCAGGTGCGGCTTCCGCACCGCTACTCAGGGAGTGCGACCACTGTTGCCACACTGCCATCGGCAAATCGACGACACTGATCCGGTGCCGATTGAGGAATGACCCGAAGTGATCCGGATCGAATTCGGCTTGACGCAGCACCACGGTCGCTCCGACCGACCAGGCCGGGAAGATCTCGGCCACCGAACTGTCGAAACCAAACGACGCAGACTGCAACACGCGGTCACGAGCGGTCAGCCCGCACATCCCGGCATGGGCGGTCAGCATGTTGAGGACACTGCCATGCTCGACCATCACGCCCTTCGGTGTGCCAGTCGAGCCCGAGGTGTAGATCACATACGCCAGATGGTGCGTGGTCAGCCCGAGCTGGCGGGGGCTCGGGGTGGAGGTCGGATGGAGCAGGCGCGCGCTCAGCTCGTCGCTGTCGAGGAACAGGGTCGGCATGGCCGCCACGGGCAGCCGTCCCAGCAATGCCCGCTGCGTCAACAGGACTTTGGGCGCGCCATCCTCGATCAGGTACTGCAGCCGCTCCGTCGGATACGCGGGATCCATCGGCAGGTAGGCGCCGCCGGCCTTCAGAATCCCCAGGAGTCCCACGACCATCTCGAGACTGCGCTCAGCGCAGATCGCCACGCGGTCGTCCGGCCGCACGCCAAGCGCGATCAGCTCATGGGCAAGCTGATTCGCGCGCGCGTCGAGCTCGCTGTAGGTCAGGCTTTGATCTTCGAAGAGAACCGCCACCGCATCGGGCCGCAGGGCCGCCTGCTGCTCGAATAGCTCGTGAATGAGGGTGTCTTGGGGATACTCCGCCTGCGTGTCATTGAGCTCGACCACCACCTGCCGGCGGTCCGCATCCGACAGGATCGGGAGCGCATCGGCGGCCACCGAGGCGTCGCTCACCATGCCTTCGAGCACGCGAACGTAATAGGCGGCCCAGCGCTCCACCGTCGCGCGGTCGAAGAGGGTACTGGCATAGTCGAGGGCCGCATCGAGGCGCTCGCCCTGCTCGGCGAACACGAGCGACAGGTCGAACTGCGTGCTGTTCTGTTCATTGGCCAACCGGGTCAGCGTCAATCCAGGCAACTGCAACGGGCGCTCGCCGGAGGTGTTGGTGTTGTTGAGTGCCAGCATGGTCTGAAACAGCGGGCTATGACTCAGGCTGCGTACCGGCTGCACCGCCTCGACTACTTGTTCGAACGGCAGTTCCTGGTGCGCAAACGCGGCGAGGGTCGTTTCCTTCACCTGCGCGAGCAACGACGCCACCGTGAGCTGCTCAGTCGACAGCTCAGCAAGGCACAGCCGCAGCGCCAGGGTATTGACGAAGCAGCCGATGAGATTCTCGATCTCACGCCGCTGCCGGTTTGCCACCGGTGTCCCAATGACCACATCTGTCTGTCCCGATAGACGGGAGAGCAGCAGGCCCCAGGCGGACAACAGGGTCATGAACAACGTGACGCCATGGCGCTGAGAGAACGCGCGCAGATCTGCCGTCAGACTGGCCGGCATCATCACCGGCACCGTGCCGCCAGCACGGCTCTCCAAGGCCGGGCGCGGGCGGTCGAGCGGGAGCTCCAACAACGCCGGGGCGCCGGCGAGATGGTTCTTCCAAAAATCGACTTGACGGGTCAGCGCCTCGCCTTGCAGCCAGCTCCGTTGCCACAGCGCGTAGTCCGCGTATTGGACCTCCAACGGCGAAATCGGATCGGCCTCGCCGCGACCGAAGGCCGTGTACAGCGTCGCGACCTCCCGCACCAGGATGCCCAGCGACCAGCCGTCGCCGACGATATGGTGCTGGGTGACCAGCAGCACGTGCTCGTCTTCGGCGAGCTCGAGCAACTGACCGCGAATGAGCGGGCCCTCGCTCAAGTCGAATGGCGCGCGTGCTTCTTCTGCTGTCCGCGCGGCAACGGTGGCCTCGCGTTCATCGCCGGACAGCGCGCGCAGATCTTCGAAGCGCAACATGAAGCCGCAGTCCGCCGGTGCAATCTGCTGGTAGGGCACACCGTCGACGGCCACGAAGCGTGTGCGCAGGCTCTCGTGCCGGGCCACGAGGCGATCCAGTGTGGCCTGCAATGCGTCGCGATCGAGCCGGCCAAGCAGCCGGAGCGCCGCACCCATGTGGTAGGCCGCGCTCGCGGCTTTGTCGAGCTGGTCCAGGAACCATATGCGCTGTTGTGCCAGCGAAAGGGGCAACGGCTGACTGCGATCGGCCGGCAGAATGCGCCCCATCGTGCTCGCGCCCGCGGTTCGCACCGCCGCGGCCAACGCACTGAGGGTGGGTGTCGCGAACAGTGTGCGAAGCGGCAGTTCGACGTTCAACGTCGCGCGCAGGCGCGAGACCAGCTGCACCGCGAGCAACGAGTGCCCACCGAGCTCGAAGAAGTTGTCGTGCCGGCCGACGCGTTCGACGCGCAGCAGCGCTTGCCACAGCTCCGCCATCGTCTCTTCGAGGTCCCCCTGCGGCGCTTCGTACTCTCGTGTACGCACAGCGGAGGTGGCCGGTGCCGGCAAAGCCTGCACATCCATTTTTCCGTTGACGGTCAGCGGCAGCACGTCCAGCCAGACATAGGCGGCCGGCAACATGTACGACGGTAGTTGCGAGGACAACTGCGCGTGTACGTCGTCTTGCCGTTTCTCCTGCGTGGCCCCCTCATTGTCGGTCGCCATCAGATACGCAACGAGTTGCGCGGCGTCTCCCTCCCCCCAGAGCCGCACCACGGCGTCGCGCACGTGCTCGCTCTGCTCGAGCCGGCTTTCAATCTCGCCCAGCTCGATGCGGAAGCCTCGCAGCTTCACCTGCCGGTCCACGCGGCCCAGAAACTCGAGCGGCCCATTCATCTGCCCATCAGGGCGCCACCGCACCTGGTCGCCGCTGCGATACAACCGCCCTTCGCCGAACGGGTTGGCGACGAACTTCTCGGCGGTCAGTTCCGGATCATTCAGATAGCCCTTGGCCACACCGGCGCCACCGATGTACAGCTCGCCCGGCGCGCCCGGCGGCTGCATGCGCCCCTGGGCGTCGAGCACGTACAGGGTGGTGTTCTCCATCGGCCTGCCGATCGGAGTGCGCACGCCCAGTGCGTCCAGACTTTCACTGACGTCAAACCATGCGCAGCCGACCACCGTCTCGGTGGGACCGTAGTGGTTATAGAGCCGGCTGTTGGGGAACCTGTCTTGCAGCCCGCGCGCGAGGGACGGCTCAAACACTTCTCCGCCAATGACGAACACGTGCGCCGCCTGACGCGGTGCGGCATCCGACAACGTCAGCAGCGCCTGCACATGCGACGGCGTCAGTCGCAGCAGCACCGCGGCGCTGTCATTCGCCAGCCAGCGGCTCAGCGCGTCGAGCTCGTCCAGCTCAGGCAGTAGCTCGACACAGCCACCACGGAGAAGCGGAACATACAGCGCGGGCAAGGTCAGGTCGAAGGCCGGCGAAGTCGCCACCAGCGATCCTTGCAGCCGGCCACCGTAATAATTGTCGCGTGCAAACGCGCAGTAATCGATGACGCCGCCGTGGTGCACTTCGACGCCCTTGGGCGCGCCGGTCGAGCCGGACGTGTAGAGCACGTAGATCGTGTCATCGGGGCGGAGGTCGACCGCTGGTGCGGCGTCCGGGTAATCGCTCAGCCAGTAGTCCTCGGTCGCCGCGCCGTCTACAAACACGGTGTCGATCCCCAGCACTGGTAAGCGCATCGTCCGGCTGTCGAGGAGCACCACCGCGATCCCGGCATCGCGAATCATGAACGCCAGCCGCTCGCTCTGTTGCATGGGGTCCAGCGGCACATAGGCCGCGCCGGTCTTCATGACCGCCAGTTGCGCAATCAGCAGTTCAACGGAACGGCTCAGATGCACGCCGACGCGAGACCCGCGGGCAATGCCCTGCTCAACGAGCAACTGCGCCAGCCGGTTGCTGCGCGACTCCAGCTCCCGATAGCTGAGAGCGAGATCGCCGCAGCGCAGCGCCTCCGCTCCGGGCGTCTGCGCGGCCTGTCGTGCGATGGCTCGCGGGAGCAGCTCGTCGCGGCTCGCCGCAACCACTCGGCCGGTACCCGCCTCCCGCAAGGCGTGAATGGCCTTCTCGTCGAGGCCGGACAGAGTCTCCAGCTTCTCATCGGGATCGGCCACCATCTCCTCCAGAAGACGGTGATAGGTCTCCGCCATTCGCGCAATGGTGCCCGGCTGGAACAGGCCGGACTTGTACCCCCAGATGAGCCGAAGTTCATCTGGCGTTTCCACGATCGTCAGATCCAGGTCGAAATGCACCCTTTCCTCAGCCCGGCCCATGGATTTGAGCTGCAACCCGGTCAATTGCAGCTCACCGGTCTCGTAGTTCTGCAATACGAACTTGACCTGACATAGGGGGTTGTGTGCGAGGTTGCGCGGGTGCTTCAGTACGTCGACCAGATGGTCGAAGGGAACATTGTTGTGGGCGAATGCGTCCAGCGCATTGCGCCGGACCTGATTCAGCAGATCCGACACCGTTTGGCGTTCGTCGACCTCGGTCCGGAGAACCTGTGTGTTGATGAAGTATCCGATGAGCGGCTCCAGCACCTGCTGGGGCCGGCCACCGTTCGGCACGCCCATCACCACATCGGCTTCACCGCTGAAGCGGCTGAGCAGCAACGCGAAAGCCGACTGCAGCACCATGAACAAACTGGCTCGGTGTGCGGTACCAAGCTGCAGCAATTCCTTCAACAGCGATCTGCCGATTCTCTGCTGATGGCGCTCCGCCTCGAATCGCTGCACGGCCGGGCGGGATTTGTCCAGCGGCAGGCTATGGACCACCGGAATCCCGGCCAGCCGCTTCTGCCAATAAGCGACATCCGCCGCCAGCAATCCGCCCTGCGCCGACTCGCGCTGCCAGATCGCATAATCGCAGTATTGGATCGGCAGTTCGGGCAACACCGGCCGCCGTCCATTGCAGCCCGCGTCATAAGCGGCAACAAATTCTCTGACCAGCACGGAAAGCGACCCGCCGTCACAGGCAATGTGGTGCATGGTGAAGAGCACCACATGACGCTCCTGCGCCAGCCCTATGAGCGTGCAGCGCAACATCAGATCGGACGACAGGTCGAACGCGCGCGCAGACTCATCCCGAATCATCTGCTGCAGCACCGTCTGCTGCTCCTCGGCATCCATCGTCTCCAGATCGACGTATGCGACCGGCACCGCTCCCGGCGGCAGAATGACCTGCACCGGCTCTCCATTCTCGAGACGGAACACCGTGCGCAGTACGGAATGACGCTCGACGATGAGATCGAGCGCGTTCTGCATGGCGGACCGATTCAACACCCCTGTCAGCTCGAATGCCGCCGGGACGCCGTAGTCGGAGCTCCCACCCTGGACCTGATCGGTCAGCCACAGATGCTGTTGTGCAAACGACAGCGGATAGCTGCTGCGCACCGGCTGCGCCGACGGGCCGCTGTCAGCGAAAGTTCTCTCTGCCAGCCAGGTAATGATCTCGGCCTTGTGTTCGGCCAGCCGAGCGCGCAGCTCGGCCGTCAGCCTCCCATCCACGTCGTCAGCCAGCAACTTTCCCTGCTGGACCGTCAACTTGATACCGCTGCGCTGACAGTCCTGTAATACGTCGAGAATACTCATATCTCCACCAGCTCCCGGGGCGATTGATCGTGCGCATCCGCTAGAGCCAGATCGCTACGCAACGCGGTTAGTTGTTGATGTCGCGCCAGACACGCGGCGAGCGAAACGACCGTGGCACTCTCGAATACGTCGCGAATCGGGATCTGAATCGCCAGCCGCGCATTGAGGGCGGCGGTGATCCGGATCGCGAGCAGCGAATGTCCGCCGAGCTCGAAGAAGTTGTCGTGACGGCCGACGCGCGTCACTTTCAACAGATCCTGCCAGAGCCCGGCCACGATCTCTTCGATCTCACCTTGCGGCGGTTCGTATTCCCGCGCACTCATCGCGGAGAGCTCCGGTGCCGGCAGCGCTTGGCGATCGAGTTTGCCGTTCGCCGTCAGCGGCAGCGCGTCGAGCATCACAAATGCCGAGGGCAACATGTACTCCGGCAGCTGCATCGACAGCATCGCCCGCAATACGGGCGCTTCCAGGCTGACGCCATCATTGGCCACCAGATACGCCACCAGGCGCTTGTCCCCCGCCACATCTTCGCGGGCCACGACCGCCGCCTCGCCCACACCGGCGCAAGCATTGAGCTTCGCTTCGATCTCACCGAGCTCGATCCTGAAACCGCGGATCTTCACCTGGAAATCGCTGCGGCCCAGGTACTCGATCTTGCCGTCCGCCAACCAACGAGCCAGGTCGCCGGTCTTGTACATCCGCGCATCGGCTTCCGCGCTGAACGGGTCGTTGACGAAACGATCTGCGGTCAAGTCGGGCTGATTCAGGTACCCGCGCGCGACACCAGCGCCGCCGATGTAGATCTCCCCTTCGACGCCGACCGGCACCGGTTCACGATTTCCGTCGAGAATGTAGATCCGCGCATTTGCGAACGGCCGGCCGATCGGCACCGTGTCCAGATAGACTTCGCTGCAAGCCTGCACGCTCGCACACACCGTGGTCTCGGTCGGGCCGTAGGCGTTGAAGAGCTGCAGATCATGATGCCGGCGCCGGGTCAGTGCCGGCGGGCAAACATCGCCACCGACGATCAAATACCGCAGATCCGGTAACTCATCCGGCTCGCAAACCGCTGCCACACCGACTGGCAACAGAGCATGCGTAATGGCGAGCTCGCGCAACGTCGTTTGCAGGGGCTCGCCAGGCAGCAACCTCTGCCACTGCGCAAGATGGAGGCTGGCACCGTGCGCCAGTGTCATGAACACTTCCGCCGCACAGACATCGAAGGCCGGCGAAACAAACTGCAAGACTCGACTGTCGGTTGTGATTTCGAACCGGCCGGCATGCGCCAGAGCCATATTGGAGCAACTATGGTGCTCGACCATCACACCCTTCGGCTCACCGGTCGAGCCCGAGGTGTAAATTACGTAGGCCAGATGGCTCGAGGTAAGGCCTCGCGCGCGCGCATCAGGATTGCTGGTCGGTTGCGCCGAGAGCTCTGCCTCCAGCTCGTGACTATCGAGGAGCAGGGTCGGTACCGCGACGGTGGGTAGTGGTCGCCGCAACCCCTGCTGCGTCAATAACACCTTCGGTGCGCCGTCCCGCAGCATGTATTGCATCCGCTCCCCCGGATACTCCGGATCCAACGGCAGGTAAGCGCCCCCTGCCTTCAGAATACCGAGCAACCCCACCACCATCTCGAGACTGCGCTCGACACCGACTGCCACCCGGTCATCGGGTTGAATGCCGAGACCGACCAGACAATGTGCCAGCTGGTTGGCGCGGTCATTGAGCTGGCCATACGTCAAATGCCGATCTTCAAAGACCACCGCCACCGCATCGGGCGTTCTTGCGGCCTGCTGTTCGAACAACTCGTGCACGAGCATGGCGTTGGGATCGGCAGCCTCGGTGGCACTGAACGCGTGCAGCAGTTGCCGGCGTTCTTCCGCCGGCAGAATATCCGTCGTCGCCAGTGGACGTTGCTCTTCTGTCTCCACCGCCGACACCAGCGCGTTGAGTGCCTTCAACAGGTATTGATTGACACGTTCATGGTTCCGTTCGCGAACGCTCTGCACCTTCAGCGCAAAGTCATGCCCGTAGTCGTCCACCGCCACGGCGATCGGATAGTTCACGGCCTCGTGAACGCTCAACAGCCGGATGCCTTCCATGTTCGGCGTTGCGGTTGCGGCCGCGTCGACGCTGTGGCGGTAGTTGAATATGGTGGTGAACAGCGGCAAAAGCGCCGGCACGCCACTGCAACGCTGCGCCATCGACAACGGGGCCTGCTCATGCGCCAAGAGCCCCACCATCCGCTGATAGCTCTGCTCCACGACTTGCCGCGCGTTGCCATCGAGTGACACCCGCAGCGGCAGCGTATTGATGAACATTCCCAGGGCGCGGTCCGCGCCGGCTGCTCCTTGCAGACGTCCGGACAGCACGGTGCCGAACACGACGTCACGGCGTCCAGTGCAGCGCGCCAGGACCTGCGCCCAGGCAACATGGAACAATACTGACGGCGGTACGCCGAGCTCCCCCGCACAATCGCGTATTCGCTGAGCGAACGCGCCGTCGAGCCGCAGCCCGGTCGTCGCGAGCTCTGTGCTTTTGACCTGTACGTCGAGGATTCCGAACGGAGCGGTCGGAGCGTCGATGTCAGCCAGTTGTTCGCGGAAGTATGCTTCGTGCTCGGATGCCGGCACGCGGCTGACCTGGGCCACCAGATTGCGCAACGGCGAAGGCGCCGAGAGCTGCTGCTCCTTGCCGCCCAACAGCGCGCGCACCTCGGCCAACACGAATTCGAGCGTGGCGTGATCACAAATCAAGTGATGGACGAGGAGGGACAGGAGCCATTCTCCGGGCCGCGCATCCTCAGCCACATACGCTGCCATCAACGGTGCATGGCGCAGATCAAGCCGCCGGTGATGCGGATCGGTGCGCTCCTCGAGCGCCTCCCGTGCATCGCGGTCCAACGGCAACTCAATGAGCTGCACCGGCAACGGTGCCCGCCTATGGACTACCTGCACCGGCGCGGACAGCCCATCCCACTGCACCGCGGTGCGCAGAATGTCGTGCCGCGCAATCAGCTGTTCCAGCACAGAGAGGAACGCATCCAGACGCTCACGGCTGTCGAACGCAATCACGTCGCGCGACAGATACGTATCGCCTTCGGTCTCGAGCAGGTGGTGAAACAGCATCCCCTCCTGCAATGGCAACAGCGGATAAATGTCCTGAATGTTGCTGACGCCGCCCGGCACCGCCGCGACAATGCCATCGATTTCCGCCTGCGTCAGCGCAACCAGCGGCAACAGCTCCGGCGTGATCGCCTCCGCCTCCGGGGTCAGCAGATTGGGCGGAATGTCGTCTCCGGCGGTCGTCGAATTCGCCTGCAGCGTGGCCGCGTAGTCGGAAAGCGTAGGGGCCGTAAAGACCGCCCGCACGTTGCCGCTCAGACCCAGCGCCCGCAGCCGTTCGACCATCGTCACGACCAGCAGCGAATGACCGCCGAGCTCGAAGAACTGATCGTGACGGCCGACGCGATCGACGTGCAGCAGTTCCTGCCACAGTGCCGCCAGCATGGCCTCGATCTCTCCTTGCGGCGCCTCGTATTCGCGGGCGCTCAGCGCGGCGGCAGCCGGTGCAGGGAGTTGCTTGCGATCGAGTTTGCCATTCGCGTTCAGCGGCAATGCCGCGAGGAGCACGAACGCCGACGGCAGCATGTAATCGGGCAGGTGTGCGGACAGCGCGGCGCGCAGCGCCGGCACTTGCAACGTGACGCCTTCCTCGGCCACCAGATACGCGACCAACCGCTTGTCCCCGGGCACGTCTTCGCGTGCGACCACCGCGGCTTCGCGCACACCGGCGCAAGCATCGAGCCTGGCCTCGATCTCACCGAGCTCGATCCGGAAACCGCGGATCTTGACCTGGAAATCGTGCCGGCCCAGATACTCGACGTTGCCCCCGGGCAACCAGCGGCCGGAATCGCCGGTCTTGTACATGCGTGCATCGGCTTCTGCGCGGAACGGGTCTCTCACGAAGCGTTCTGCGGTCAGCTCCGGGCGGTTCAAATACCCGCGCGCGACGCCGGCGCCGCCGATGTAGATCTCCCCCTCCACACCGAGCGGTACCGGTTCGCCGTGCGCGTCGAGGATATACATCCGCATGTTCGCGATCGGCGGGCCGATCGGAACAGTGTCCGGATACGCCTCAGTGCACAGCTGCGCGCTCGCGCACACGGTGCTCTCGGTCGGACCGTACGCATTGAAGAACCGCAGCTGGTCGCGCCAGCGCTGCGCCAGGGCCGGCGGGCAGACGTCGCCGGCCACAATCAGGCATTGAAGCGCGGGAAACTCCGCGTCACCGCACGCGACCAGCGCCGTTGACGGCAACGTGGCATGCGTAATGGCCCGTTCACGCATCGTGGTCTGCAGTGGCTCGCCCGGCATCAACGCATGACGCGGCGCGAGACACAGGCAGGCCCCGCGCGGCAGCGTCATTGCAAGTTCCCAAACGCTGGCATCGAAGGCCGCGGAAGAAAACTGCAGCACGCGGCTCTGCGCATCCACGCCGAACAACTGGCTTTGTGCATGGGCCAGATTACAGAGGCCGCCATGCTCGACCATCACCCCTTTCGGCAAGCCGGTCGACCCCGAGGTGTAGATCACATAGGCCAGATGACCTGAGGTGAGGCCCCGAGCGCGTGCATCAGGATTGCTCGCCGGTCGCGCCGACAGTGCTGCCTGCAGATCCTCGCAATCGAGGAGCAGCGTCGGTACCGCGACGACGGGCAGCGGCTGTGGCAGCGCCTGTTGCGTCAGCAATGCCTTCGGCGCGCCATCCTCCAGCATGAATTGCAGCCGCTCCGCCGGGTAGGCCGGGTCCAGGGGCAGATAGGCGGCGCCCGCCTTGAGGATGCCGAGCAGCCCCACCACCATCTCGAGACTGCGCTCCACAGCGATCGCCACGCGATCATCGGGCTCGATGCCCAGGCCGATCAGATAGTGCGCGAGTTGGTTGGCGCGCGCATTCAGCTCGTCATACGTGAGACGTTGATCTTCGAAGACCAACGCCACGGCATCGGGCTGCGCCGCGGCCTGCTGCTCGAACAGTTCGTGAATGAGCTCGTTCTTGGGGTAGACCGCCTCGGTGGCATTGAACTCGTGCAGCAGTTGCCGGCGTTCCTCCGGCGCCAGCAGTGGCAGCGTATCGACGGACGCCGACGCATCGGCCACCATCGACTGGACGAGCTTCACGAAATAGCCGGCCCAGCGTTCGACCGTGGCGTGATCGAACAGATCGCTTGCATATTCGAGCGCGCCGGCAACATGACCGCCGCGATCGGCCATCGAGAGCGACAGATCGAAACGCGCTCTCTCATCGACGAGCTTCACCGGCGCCAGCGTCAGTCCGGGGAGCGCCAGCGCGCCCTCACCAGAAGCGCTCGTGTTGTTGAACGCGAACAGGCTCTGGAACAACGGGCTGTGGCTGAGGCTCCGCTGAGGCTGGACCGCCTTCACGATTTGCTCGAACGGCAGTTCCTGGTGCGCAAACGCGGCCAACGTGGTCTCTTTGACCTGCGCGAGCAGAGCTTCGACGCTGGGCTTCTCCTCCAGACGCAGACGTACGGCCAGCGTGTTGACGAAGAAACCAATGAGGTTCTCGACCTCGCGCCGCTGCCGGTTCGCCACCGGCGTGCCGATCACGACATCCGTCTGTCCCGACAGCCGGGACAGCAACAGACCCCACGCCGACAACAACACCATGAACGGCGTGAGGCCCTTGCGCTGCGACAAGGCGCGCAAATCGGCCATCAACGTTGCCGGCAGCATGAACGGTACGCGGCCACCCGCATGGCTTTGCACGGCCGGTCGCGGCCGGTCGAGCGGCAGGCTCAAGAGCGCCGGTGCGCCGGTCAATTGGTCTTTCCAGAAGTCCACCTGACGCGCCAGCTCGTGGCCCTGCAGCCATCGGCGTTGCCACTGCGCATAGTCGGCGTATTGAAACTCCAGAGGCGGCAGCGGATCCGTGTCGCCACGATGGAATGCCGTGTACAGCGCCGCCATTTCCTGCACCAGGATGCGCAACGACCAGCCGTCCGTGACGATATGGTGCTGGGTGAGTAGCAGCACGTGTTCGTCGCCCGCAAGCCTGAGCAACTGACCGCGGAACAGCGGCCCGATGCAAAGATCGAAGGGAGCCGCGGCTTCCTCCGCCGCCAACGTGGCCACGAGCACTTCGCGTTCATCGACGGACAACTCACTCAGATCTCGTTGGCGTAGGGCGAAGCCACAGTTCGCCGGTGCGATGTTTTGATACGGCACGCCATCGCTCGCCCCGAAGTGGGTGCGCAAGCTCTCGTGCCGGGCCACCAGTCGATCGAGCGTCGACTGCAGTGCCGCCACATCCAGTTTCCCAAGCAGCCGCAGTGCGGCCGGCATGTGGTAGGCCGCACTGGCGGCTTTGTCCAGTCGGTCGAGGAACCACAGGCGCTGCTGCGCCAGTGACAGTGGCAGCGGCTGATTGCGATCGGCCGGCAGAATGCGCTGCATCGTGGTCGCGCCCGCGGCGCGAACGGCGTCGGCCAATGCGCTGAGAGTGGGCGAGGCAAACAGCTCTGGCAGTGGCAACTCGACATCCAGCGCCGAGCGCAGACGCGAAATCAGTTGCACTCCGAGGAGCGAGTGCCCGCCGAGCTCGAAGAAGTTGTCGTGACGGCCGACGCGCTCGACGCGCAACAGGTCCTGCCACAGCCCGGCCAGCGTCGTTTCGATTTCGTTTTGGGGTGCTTCGTACTCACGGACGCTCAGCGCGCTCGCCTCCGGTGCCGGCAGCGCGTTGCGATCGAGTTTGCCGTTCGCCGTCAACGGCAGCGCATCGAGCAGCACGAACGCCGACGGCACCATGGACTCCGGCAGTTGCTTCGCCAGCACCGCCCGCAGTTCCGACGCTTGCAGGCTGGCACCCTCATGGGCCAAAAGATAGGCAACCAGGCGCTTGTGGTCCGGTCCCTCTTCGCGTGCCAGAACCACCGCCTCGCGCACCCCGGCGCAGGCAATGAGCCTCGCTTCGACCTCGCCGAGCTCAGTCCGGAAGCCGCGGATCTTCACCTGGAGATCGTTGCGCCCCAGGTACTCGATCTTGCCGTCCGCCAACCAACGAGCCAGGTCGCCGGTCTTGTACATCCGCGCATCGGCTTCCGCGCTGAACGGGTCGTTGACGAAGCGTTCGGTGGTCAGCTCCGGCCGGTTCAAGTACCCGCGCGCGACACCGGCACCACCAATGTAGATTTCCCCTTCGACACCGATCGGCACCGGCTCACGATTCGCATCGAGAATGTAGATGCGCGCGTTTGCGAACGGCCGGCCGATCGGCACCGTATGCGGATAGACCTCGTCACAAACCTGCACGCTCGCACATACCGTGGCCTCGGTCGGGCCATAGGCGTTGAAGACCTGCAACTCCCGATGCCGGCGCCGCGCCACTGTTGGCGGGCAGACATCGCCGCCGACGATGAGGTAACGCAGAGCGGGCAACTCATCCGGCTGGCAAAGCGCCGCCACCGCAACAGGCAACAGTGCGTGCGTGATGGCCAGCTCGCGCAATGTGGTCTGCAAGGGCGCGCCGGGTAGCAACCTGTCCCGCTGCGCAAGATGGAGGCTGGCACCATGTGCCAGCGTCATGAACACTTCCGCAGCACAGACGTCGAAGGCCGGCGAAACAAACTGCAAGACCCGGCTTTCCCTGGCCACCTCGAACTGGCGGGCATGTGCCTGGGCCATGTTGGACAGGTGATGGTGCTCGACCATCACCCCTTTCGGAGTCCCTGTCGACCCCGAGGTATAGATCACGTAGGCCAGGTGTTCTGAGGTGAGGCCCTCCTTGCGCCCGTCAGGATTGCTCGTCGGTTGTGCCGACAGTTCGGCCTTCAGTTCGGCACCGTCGAGAAATAGTGTCGGGATCGCGACGATGGGTAGTGGCTGCGGCAACGCCTGCTGCGTCAGCACCGCTCTTGGCGCGCCGTCCTCCAGCATGAACTGCAGCCGCTCGGCCGGATACGCCGGATCCAGGGGCAGATAGGCGCCGCCCGCCTTCAGAATGCCGAGCAGCCCCACCACCATCTCGAGACTGCGCTCCACACCGATCGCCACGCGATCATCGGGCTGGATGCCCAGGCCGATCAGATGATGCGCGAGTTGATTGGCGCGCGTATTCAGCTCGCCGTACGTCAGTCCACGATCGCCGAAGACCACCGCCACCGCATCGGGCTGCGCCGCGCACTGCTGCTCGAACAGTTCGTGAATGAACTTGTCTTTGCGATAGACCGCCTCGGAGGCATTGAGCTCGTGCAGCAGTTGCCGGCGTTCCGCCGCCGGGAGCAGTGGCAGCGCGTCGACGGCCACCGACGCGCCGGTCACCATCGACTCCAGCAGCTTCACGAAGTAGGCGGCCCAGCGTTCAATTGTGGCGCGATCGAACAGATCGCCGGCATATTCGAGCGCGCCCACAAGATGACCGTCGCGATCGGCCATGGAAAGCGACAAGTCGAAATGCGCGCTCTCGGCGGCCGATTTCACCGGCGCCAACGTCAGACCCGGGAGCGCCAGCACCTCACCGGCCGTGCTCGTGTTGTTGAACGCGAACAGGCTTTGGAACAACGGGCTGTGACTGAGGCTCCGCCGCGGCTGCACCGCCTCCACGACTTGCTCGAACGGCAGTTCCTGGTGCGCAAACGCGGCCAGCGTGGTGTCTCGCGCCTGCGCGAGCAGTGCCGCGACGGTGGGCTTGTCCTCCAGACGCAGCCGCACGGCCAGTGTGTTGACGAAGAACCCGATCAGGTTTTCGACTTCGCGCCGTTGCCGGTTCGCCACCGGAGTGCCAATGACGACATCCGTTTGTCCCGACAGTCGTGACAGCAACAGACCCCACGCCGACAACAACGTCATGAACGGCGTGACGCCGTGACGTTGCGACAGCACGCGCAGATCGGCGGTCAGCTCGGTCGAGAGCATGAACGGGACGCGGCCACCAACATGGCGTTGCACGGCCGGTCGCGGCCGGTCGAGCGGCAGGCTCAAGAGCGCCGGTGCATCGGCCAGATGTTCCTTCCAGAAATCCACCTGACGCGCCAGCTCGTCGCCCTGTAGCCAGTGGCGTTGCCATTGCGCATAGTCGGCGTACTGGATCTCCAGCGGAGGCAGCGGATCGCTTTCGCCACGACGGAATGCCGCGTACAACGCGGCCACTTCGCGGACCATCACATTGATGGACCAGCCGTCGCTGACGATATGGTGCTGGGTGAGCAGCAACACATGCTCGTGGCCGGCAAGCTTCAGCAAGCGACCGCGGATCAGCGGCCCTGTGCTCAAATCGAAGGGAGTCGCGGCTTCCTCAGCCGCCAACGTGGCCACGAGCGCCTCACGTTCGTCGATGGCCGACTCACTGAGGTCTTCACGGCGCAGCGCAAAGCCACATTCCGCCGGCGCAATCTGCTGATATGGCACCCCATCGTGCTCGATGAAGTGGGTCCGCAAGCTCTCGTGCCGTGCCACCAGCCGGTCGAGCGTCAACTGCAGTGCGGTCCCATCCAGTTCGCCGAGCAGTCGAAGTGCGACCGGCATTTGGTAGGCGGCGCTCGCGGTCTTGTCGAGTTGATCGAGGAACCATAGGCGTTGCTGCGCAAGCGACAGCGGCAACGGCTGGTCTCGCTCGGCACGAGGGATCGCGCCGAGCGTATTGGCGCCGGCATGACGCACGGCCTCGGCCAGCGCACTCAAGCTGGAGCTCGCAAACAGCTCTCGCAGCGGCAGCTCGACATCCAGCGTGGACCGCAGACGCGAGACCACTTGCACCGCGAGCAGCGAGTGCCCGCCGAGCTCGAAGAAGTCATCGTGACGGCCGACGCGCTCGACGCGCAACAGTTCCTGCCACAGCCCGGCCAGCGTCGCTTCGATGTGACCCTGCGGGGCCTCGTATTCACGCACGCTCAGCGCGCCCGCTTCCGGTGCCGGCAGCGCTCTGCGATCGAGCTTGCCGTTCGCCGTCAACGGCAGCGCCTCGAGCGTCACGAATGCCGACGGGACCATGGACTCCGGTAGTTGCTTCGACAGCGCAGCCCGCAATTCCGACCCTTGCAGGCTGACGCCTTCATCGGCCACCAGATAGGCGACCAGGCGCTTGTCACCCGGAGCATCCTCGCGTGCGATGACCGCCGCCTCTCGCACACCGGCACACGTACTGAGCTTCGCTTCGACGTCGCCGAGCTCAATGCGGAAGCCGCGGATCTTCACCTGGAAGTCGTTGCGTCCCAGGTACTCGAGATTACCGTCCGCCATCCAGCGAGCCAGGTCGCCGGTCTTGTACATCCGCGCATCTGCTTCCACTCTGAACGGGTCTTTGACGAACCGTTCGGCGGTCAGCTCGGGCCGGTTCAAATACCCGCGCGCGACCCCGGCACCGCCGATGTAGATCTCGCCTTCGACACCCACCGGCACCGGCTCGCGATCCGTATCGAGAACGTAGATGCGCGCGTTGGCAATCGGCTTCCCGATCGGAACGGCCGAGCCCTGCGCGTCTCGATCGTGAACGGGACAGAGATAGGTGGTGCAGCCGACGACGGTTTCCGTCGGGCCGTATTCATTGACCACGATCGCATCGGGCAGCACACACTCATGGAATTTGCGCAGAGCGTATCGTGTGAGCTGCTCGCCACCCACGACCAGTCTGTGTTGGACGTTTGAGACCGGACCCTCGGCCAGGTTCGCCAGCAGCTCGAGATGTGCCGGCGTCAGCTTGAACAGCAGCGGCTCGGCCTCTCGGAAGCGAGCCAGCAACTGCAACGCGCTCTGATGGCTGTCTTCGGCCAGCAGATAGCACGTCTTCCCTGCCAGGAACGGAACGACCAGCGTCGTCAAGGTGGCATCGAAGGTGAGCGGAGAGCTGACCACCGTTCCGGCGATGCCGGACAGGTACTGCCGGACGGCAAAGACAAAATAGTTCGTCGCCGCGCGGTGCGATACCGCCACACCTTTCGGTAAGCCGGTCGAGCCCGACGTGTAGAGCACATAGGCCAGATGGTTCGAAGTGAGGCCGCGCGCGCGCGCACCAGGATTACTCGCCGGGTGCGCCGACAGTTTCTTCTTCAGTTCCTCACCGTCGAGCAGCAGCGTCGGCACCGAGACGAGGGGCAGCGGTTGCTGGAGCGACTGTTGCGTCAACAACGCTTTCGGTGCGCCGTCCTGCAGCATGTAGCCCAACCGCTCGGCCGGATACGCCGGATCCAGCGGCAGATACGCGCCACCCGCTTTCAGAATGCCGAGCAGCCCCACCACCATCTCCACACTGCGCTCGACACCAATCGCGACGCGATCATCGGGCTGAACGCCAATCTCGATCAGATAGTGGGCGAGTTGGTTGGCGCGGGCATTGAGCTGGCCGTACGTCAAACGTCGATCTTCAAAGACCACCGCCACGGCATCGGGCTGTGCCGCTGCCTGCTGCTCGAACAACTCGTGAATCAACGCGTCCGCCGGAACCTCGGCTTCGGTGGCGTTGAAGTCCTCTGTGTTGTTGAAGTCCTCTGTGTTGTTGAAGTCCTCTGTGGCGTTGAAGTCCTCTGTGTTGTTGAAGTCCTCTGTGTTGTTGAAGTCCTCTGTG
>JBDTOZ010000936.1:0-9136 GCA_039932995.1 Acidobacteriota bacterium
AGACTCAGGCAGCGCTTTCGCAATGGTCCCGTTCGATGGACGGCTCGATCATCCGGTGCTCCCAGTGCGGACAGGCCAATCGGGTTCCCGCAGTGGGGAGCGGCAAGAAGGCCGTATGTGGCAAATGCAAGGCTCCGCTGGAAGCGGGGGGACGCCCGGAGACACTGACGGACGCGAATTTCGGCCAGCGCACCGCGGACGGAAAATTCGTGGTCGACTTCTGGGCAGCATGGTGCGGGCCGTGCCGGATCATCGGACCCGTCGTCGACGCTCTCGCCGCGGAACGAACGGATGTTCACTTCGGCAAGTTGAACGTGGATGAGAATCCTCGCACCGCGGCCTCGTTTCAGGTGCAGGGGATCCCGCTCCTCGTGTTCCTGCGCGATGGCAAGGAGACGGGCAGGCTGACCGGCGCGGTGCCGAGAGGCCAGATCGAGGCTGCCATCGCGCGGCACCTGGGACCGTGACGCGTGTCTGATCTCGGACCAGCCGGCCACACACGCGGTGAGCTCGAGCTCTTCACGCGCAAAGTGTTGATCGTCCTGGCAGTGGCTGTCGCGGCCAGTCTGCTCTGGTTCGCGCGGGGCGTCCTCCTGCTGGTCTTCATCGCCGCGGTCCTGGCCGCCGGGATCGCGCCCGCCGTGCGGCGCGTGCGCATCCTCTGGCGCTACCAGTTCCGCAGAAAGCTCTCGCGCGGCACGGCGGTGATGATCGTCTATCTGCCGTTGGTGGTGACCGTGCTCGTGGTCGGGCTTCTGGTCGTTCCGCGGTTCATCGCCGACACGCGCGCGTTGGGCAAGCAGTTGCCGGCGTTGATCGAACAGAACCTCCTCACTCCGCTGGAGCGTTACGTACCGGTGGGGTTGATCCGCGAAGAGCTGCGCGGAGGAGTGGAGTTGCCGCGGTCGCGCGTCTTCGCGTACATGCGCAACGCCGCGACGGCGGTGGCCTCCGTTTTCGCGGTGTTGTTCATGGTCGCGTACATGCTCATCGACGCGGAGCGCCTGCGGAATCTGTTTCTGCTCGTCTATCCGCCCGAGGTCCGCGGGCGACGAAGGCGGACCCTGATCCGCATTGGGAAGAGGATGAGCGCCTGGTTGTCGGCGCAACTGATCCTCTGTCTGATCATCGGCGTGTCGACGTTCGTCGGGTTCACGTTGCTGGGCATTCCGTATGCGCTTCCGCTGGCGATCATGGCCGGAGTGGGGGAGCTGATCCCCGCCATCGGACCGACCGTCGGCGCGGTGCCGGCTCTCATCGTGGCCCTGCTCAGTTCGCGCTGGCAGTTCTGGGCGGTGCTGGCGTTCGCCATCCTCCTGCAGAAGATCGAGAACTACCTGATCGTTCCGCGGATCATGGCGCGCAAGGTGTCGATCTCGCCTCTGGCGGTCTTCATCGCGTTCATGGTCGGCGCCGCGCTGCTGGGCGTGATGGGGGCGATCATGGCCATCCCGGTCGCCGCGATCGCGCAGGTGGCGTTCGACGAAGCGTTCGTGGCCCGAAGGGAACGCCGACAGGACCGCGAACGATCGGGAACCCTGGTGCGCAAAGCGGATTAGAATCCGGCCATGCGGTTCAAGCTGGTCGTCTTTCTCGCGCTGGTCTCCGGCTGTCTTCCCCTGGCCGCAGAGGACGCGTGGTTCTGGAGTCATCGCCTGGAGTTGCGTGCCGACTACCGTTGGAGCGGCGACGAGACCCACACCGTCGGAAGCTTCCCGCCGGGTGCATTTCTGAAGACGCCCGATCCCGGCAGCCACGTGGAGCTCAACGTCGCGGATGTGCAACTGGAAGGCGGCTATGGGGAGCTGTTCGCGGTTCGGGCAAAGGTGCACTTCCAGGGCCTGCATCGGCGCAATCCCACCTCATCGGACCGGAAGATCGACGCGGACGAGCTCTTCGTGCGGATCGGACCTTATCCGGAAATCCTCGAGCGCCCGGAAGGGACGACCTTCTTTCTGCAGGCGGGAAAGTTTCCGAAGATGGAGCGCCAACCGGTGCGACTTCTGGAAAGCTACGGTCTGGCCGCGACTTCGTTCAACCGTTTCGAAGACGTGCAGGTGCTCGTCGGAGGCACGATCGGACGCAATCTTTACTGGCGCGCACAGGCGGCGAACGGCAATCCGCTTTTCTTCCGCGATCCGAACGCGCTCGCGGGAGACAACGGGACGAAGGAACAGATCACCCCGGGCGCGGTTCCGAAGTACGGCTCGGGATTTCCGATCCTCTACAACGCCGAAACCGAGGATCTCTTCTTCAACACCGATCACGTACAGATCGGCGAGGCCCTTGGCTACCGCTGGCAGGCCGACGATCAGTCTCTCGGCTTCGATGCCATCGTCTTTCACTACCGCCGGGACATGGCTGACCGCGAGGAACTGACCGGGACGGTCTATGGAGGCGATCTCGATCTGCTGCGGTTGGACGGTCAGGACCCTGGCCTGCCGGGGATCGTTCCCCGCGGACTGCCGCTCGAGGGCAGGACCAAGAGCGAGTACGGCGCACGCGTCTATGCCGAATGGCACGAAGCGACCCTCATCGCCCAGTTCACGCAGCAGACCCTGGCCGGCCTGGATCGTCACGGACTGGAGATCGAAGCGGGGTATCGCATTCCACTCTCACTCGGCCCCATCGAATCGATCCAGCCCGCGGCGCGCTACAGCAGTATCGACAACGACTTCGGTCCGGTCCCCGGCTTTCCCGCACCGACCATCTGGTGGGACTGGGCCAAGTACGATGCCGGGGTCCGTGTGGGACTGAAGCGCGGACTCGACGTCACGCTCGAATACTCCCAGCACCATATCGACAGCCGCTTCCCGCTGAAGTTGCAGGAGGCCTTGGTGACCGTGCGGTGGCGGGTGTAGCGCGACACGCGAAGATTTCGGCCGCGAACGCCGGCCATTTCGGAGGCCATTGGACGCGGGAAGTGCGCCGGGCAGGATGCCCGCGCCCCATGGCTCATCGCGCCAAGGCCCTCCGGTAAGGGGCCGCGGGCATCCTGCCCGCGGTGGATTCTCTGGGGGCTCGGTGAGCCGCCTTCAACCCACAACCCGGCAATGGGCAACGAACGACCCGGCCCGTGTCCTTTTCGTGGGTGAAACGTCTCAGACCCAACGCGGCAGTCTCGGAATTTAGCCCTGGGAGGGCGGGTTCGGAACGGCTGTCAAAACCGGCCCGCGAGCGCAACTCGCGGAGACTCAACACTTAAGCGAAACGGGGCACCTTCACGGATGAGCGTTTTCTCGCCGAAACGAGTGATTCAGTTCGTTGTCGCAACCCTTCTGGCTACGGCGCTGTACGCCAACCATCCGTCCCCGCGTCTCTATCCGGCGATGGCCTTCGACGAACAGGCCGGAGCGGGCGTGCTCTTTGGCGGGAGAGGTCTTGCGGATGGGGCGACCGGTCTGATTCATGCGACCGACGAAACGTGGCTCTGGGTTGCCCAACAGTGGGTGCAACAGTTCCCGGCCACCCATCCCCCCAGCCGCTCCACGCACGCCATGACCTACGACTCCAAGCGGAATCGGGTGATCCTGTTTGGCGGACGAAAAGAGTCCACGGTATTGCTGGCCAGTTGGGGGTTCTACAACGATACCTGGGCCTGGCAGAACGGCCAGTGGGAACAGCTCGTCACCAGCAGCGCTCCCACGCCGCGGGAGTATGCAGGGATGACCTATGACCGCGTTCGCGATCGGGTCATCCTTTTCGGCGGGTACAACTACAAAGAGGACGGGAAGACCGTCCAGGCACTCAACGATACCTGGGAGCTCGACGGACAGAATTGGGCTCAGGTCTCCAACGCCGGACCCACCTCGAACAAGCCTCTGCTGGCGTTCGACGAGGCCCGGCACGAGACGATCATGCTCGGCAACAACGACGCCATCGAGACCCTGATGTACCGTTGGGATCCGGCCTCGTCGTCCTGGCAGAAACTGGCTCCGTCCGCACTTCCTCCCTGCGTCAATGAGGGCTCTCTGGCGTACGAGAAGCACAACGAGCGGCTTGTGCTGGTCGGTGGTCTCTGCAGCACCGCGACGCCGATCACCGATGAGACGTGGGAGTGGGACGGGACGAACTGGGCCAAGCTCGAAACGACGCTCACCACCCGCTACACGGGCGCGGCCGTCGCTTATGACGCCGTGGCCGAGAAGCTGGTGCGTTTCGGCGGGTTGTCCGCCTTCGCCAGCACCCCTGATTCCTCCACGTACACCTATCGGGACCTGGTCTGGCGCTTCCGGATTCCCGTCGCCAATCCCGGTCCGCGCTCGTTCCCGGTCTTCCGGCGTGATCCGGAGCGGAACGTGGTCTGGCTCCTGGGCGGACTGAGCGAGTTCAGCACGAGCAACGACAGCATTTTCTACAACGATGACCAGTGGCGCTTCCAGAACGGACAGTGGTCCCAGGAGGGGGTCCTTCCCGGAACTCCCTCGCAGTGCGCCACTCCCTTGTCCACCTTCGATACCGACCGCAAGGTGCTGATCGTGGTGTGCGGCGGCGGGAGCATCAGTGAGTTTGATGGGACGGCGTGGAAAGAGTTCGGCGGCCTCTCGGATACCCCGGACCCACGTCGCTTTGCCGGTTTGGCCTACGATCAGAACTTGAAAAAGACCGTCTACTTCGGCGGCTATGACGGCCTGAATTACCGCGACGACACGTGGACTTGGGATGGAACCAAGTGGACCAAGGTCAAGACCAAGGACGAGCCTGAGAACCGCGGTCAGATGACCATGTGGTACGACCCGCTGGCGAAGAAAACCATCCTCTTCAGCGGCGTCGGCAGGCCGAACATCGACCAGAAGGTGACCCGCTTCGAGGATATGTGGTCGTTCGACGGAAGCACGTGGGTGAAGCTGACCGTCACGGCCACGCCGGGCATCCGCTTCGGAGCACAGGTGGCCGTCGATCCGCGTGACGGCAAGGCGCTGCTGTTCGGCGGCCTGCGCGCCATCGTGGACGGCAAGCTGGTCGATCAGTTCTATGCGAACGACCTCTGGAGCTGGGATGGTGGGGCCAGCAAGTGGACTCAGCTCGACGCGCCGAACGGACCGAGCCCACGACAGAACGTCGGCTTCGACTTCGATCCCACCCTGGGCAAGTTCGTGCTCTTCGGCGGGTTCGCCGCGAATTTCTACTTTTCCGATCTCTGGGCCTGGGACGGCACGAGTTGGACCGTCATCCCGGATCACATCACGTTCAATCGCCGCCGCGCCGCGCGCCCTTGACGGTGCCGGCGGCGCGCGAGCCCGCAAACTCGATCGGTTGGTGCATCTGAGCCCCTGAGGGGCCGGCTCACCTTCCGGCCGCGGCCTGCCGCGTCCTGCAGGGGCGGACAGGTCCCCGGCTTGCAGTTAGTGCTACCTTATCTCTCCTTATGTCGGAAGCTCTGATCAGTCATGGGACCCCGCCGTTCGCGCCGGCCCTGTTTCGCCGCAGCCTCGGCGATGCGCTGGAGATGGCTCACGGTGTCGATGCCGTGGCCGTCGAAGAACGGGCGGCCTCACTCGCAAAACGCTCGCTGAAGAAGGACTCCAAGGTCTGGGGTCTGAAGCTCGCCATCAGCATGATGGACCTGACCACGCTCGAGGGAAAAGACACGCCGGGGAAGGTCCACGCGCTCTGCCAGAAGGCCATGCGTCCCGATCCTTCCGATCCGACTCTGCCTCATGTCGGAGCGGTCTGCGTCTACCCGACCATGGTTCCTTTCGTGCGTCAGGCGCTCAAGGGGAGCGGCGTCCACATCGCCTCCGTGGCCACCGGTTTTCCGAGTGGGCAAACCTTCACCGACATCAAGGTGAAGGAGACGCGCGAGACTGTGGCCGCGGGAGCGGACGAGATCGACATGGTCATCGACCGTGGTGCGTTTCTCACGGGGAACTATCAGAAGGTCTTCGACGAGATCGCCGAGATCAAGGAAGCTTCCGGGCCGGCCCATCTCAAAGTGATTCTGGAGACGGGGGAATTGGCGAACTACGATCAGGTCCGCCGCGCTTCCCTGATGGCCATGTTCGCCGGAGCCGATTTCATCAAGACGTCGACCGGCAAGGTCACGGTGAACGCCACTCTGCCGGTGACGCTGGTCATGCTCGAAGCCATCCGCGATTTCCATCACGCGACCGGCAAGAAGATCGGGATGAAACCCGCGGGCGGCATTTCCAACGCGAAGCTGGCGCTCTCGTACCTGGTCGTTCTCTACGAGACGCTGGGGGGCGAATGGATGAATCCGGACCTCTTCCGATTCGGCGCCTCCTCGTTGCTCAATGACGTGCTCATGCAGCTCCGCAAGGAGCGCACCGGTGCCTACCAGAGCGGTGATTACTTCACGCTCGACTAGAACGAATGGATATGACCACCAGAGAGATCGAAACCCGTGAGCGTCTGCTGCCCGGCCCTGCCTCCTCGGCACTGGTCTGGGAGTACGCGCCGTCGCTGGAAGCCACCGACTACGTCCGGATCGCCCCGCGATACAACCTCTTCATCGGGGGCAAGTTCGTGGAGCCGCATTCGAAGAAGTGGTTCCAGAGTATCAATCCGGCCACGGAGGAGGTCCTCAGTGAGATCGCCGAGGCCGACGCCGAGGACGTGGATCGGGCCGTGAAGGAAGCGCGCCGCGCTTACGAGAAAGTGTGGCGAAAGATCGCTCCCTCCGAGCGTGCGAAATACATCTTCCGCATTGCGCGGCTCATTCAGGAAAAAGCGCGCGCGCTGGCGGTGGCCGAGACTCTGGACGGTGGCAAGCCGATCAAGGAATCGCGGGATATCGACATCCCGCTCGCTGCCGCGCACTTTTTCTACTACGCCGGTTGGGCGGACAAGCTCGAGTACGCGTTCCCCAACCGCAATGTCTCGCCGATCGGCGTCACCGGCCAGATCATCCCGTGGAACTTCCCGATGCTCATGGCCGCCTGGAAGCTCGCGCCCGCTCTCGCGGCCGGGAACACGGTGGTGCTCAAGCCCGCGGAGACGACCTCGGTGACGGCCATGATGCTGGCCGAGATCATCCAGGAAGCCGACCTGCCGCCGGGCGTCGTCAACATCGTCACCGGCGCCGGCGCCACCGGGGCCGCTCTCGTCTCGCATCCCGACGTCGACAAGATCGCGTTTACCGGCTCGACGGACGTGGGCAAGCGCATCCAGCGCTCTCTCGCGGGCACCCGAAAGAGGCTCACGCTGGAACTGGGCGGCAAGGCGCCGAACATCGTCTTCGACGACGCCCCCATCGACCAGGCCGTCGAGGGGATCATCAACGGCATCTACTTCAATCAAGGTCACGTCTGCTGCGCCGGCTCGCGCCTGTTCGTGCAGGAGTCGATCGTGGAGCCGGTCATCCGGAAGCTGCGCGAGCGCATCCAGACACTGAGAGTGGGCAACCCGCTGGATAAGAACACCGACGTCGGTGCCATCAACTCGGCCGCGCAGCTCGAGAGGATCCGGGAGATGGTCGAGAGCGGCGTGGAGGAAGGGGCGGAGATCTTCCAATCCTCCTGTGCTCTGCCGACACGCGGATACTGGTTTGCGCCGACTTTCTTCACGGGTGTGTCTCAGTCGTATCGGATCGCGCAGGAAGAGATCTTCGGTCCGGTTCTCTCGGTGCTCACTTTCCGTACTCCCGAAGAGGCCATCGAGAAGGCGAACAACACGCCGTACGGTCTCTCCGCGGGCGTCTGGACGGAGAAGGGCTCCCGTATCCTGAAGATGGCCCAGCAGCTCCGCGCGGGCGTGATCTGGGCCAATACCTACAACAAGTTCGACCCCACGTCTCCGTTCGGCGGCTTCAAGGAGTCGGGCTTCGGACGCGAGGGCGGATTGCACGGGCTGGCTCCCTACGTGGTGCTGTCATGAGCACGAGACTGAACGTCCGCAAGACCTACAAGCTCTACATCAACGGTGAGTTCCCACGCACCGAGTCCGGCCGCTCGTACGCGGTAACGGGCAAAGGGGGAGATTTGCTGGCGAACGCGTGCCGGGGCTCCAGGAAAGACCTCCGCAACGCCGTGGCCGCGGCGCGGAAGGCCTTCGGAGGATGGAGCGGCAAGACCGCTTACAACCGAGGCCAGATCCTCTACCGCATCGCGGAAGTTTGCGAGGCGCGGGCGGCCGAGCTCATCGACGAGTTGCGCCGGCAAGGATCGACCGCCGCGCAGGCGCGCCGTGAGATCGACAGCGTCATCGATCGCTGGGTCTACTATGCCGGTTGGAGCGACAAGTACCCGCAGCTCTTCGGTTCGGTGAATCCCGTGGCCGGTCCCTACTACAACTTCACCGTCCCCGAGCCGACCGGCGTCGTGGGCGTCGTCGCACCCGAACAGCCGGCCCTTCTGGGACTGGTCAGCCGGATCGCTCCCGCAATCGTCGGGGGCAACACCGTGGTGGCTCTCACCTCGGAGAAGTTTCCCCTGGCCGCGGTGACGATGGGGGAGGTCTTCCAGACCTCGGATGTTCCCGCCGGAGTCATCAATCTCATCTCCGGTCTCAAGAGCGAGCTCGTGCCCTGGCTGGCTGCGCACATGGATGTGAATGCTCTGGACACGACCGGGGTACCGGTGGAATCCGTGGCTGCTGCGCAGCAGACGGCGGCGGAGAATGTGAAGCGGGTCGTGCATTTCGACGGCGAGGGCATCGGCTGGGACGATCCTCGGCTCTCGCAGAGCCCCTACGCCATCTTCGAGTTTCAGGAATCGAAGACGGTCTGGCATCCGATCGGGATGTAGAACCGACGGTGGACCGACCGAAGACTCGTCCGTTCCGGGAGGATTGCCGACGGGCAACGGGCGACTCGGATTTTCTGCACGATCCTGGAATGTCCCGGCTCCGGAATCGTTAAGGCGTGTCCGCGCCCCGGAAACATCGCCGGCCTCGACCGTGAAAAGCGTGGCGCTGAAATAAGCGGCGGATCTTTGGAGTTAGCAGCAGTCCCGACGCGGAAACCGCGAGCCGTAGAGAGCGTTAAGCGGCTGAAATAACAAGCGGTTGCGTAGGGTTGTGAGTGATCCCGACGGGAAACCCGAGGGAGCCGGATGGACGGTGAGCGCGAGGACGAACGACCTCGCGCTCAGCATCGATCCGACGCGATCAGCAGCCGGTTCCTTGACAACTGAATAGGAAAGCAACGAAGGCAAACGTGATTCCTTTGAGCGTCCGC
>JBDTOZ010000937.1:0-2639 GCA_039932995.1 Acidobacteriota bacterium
ACGACGGCGCAGTCATCGATCGAGTCACGTCAGAGCTGCAGCAGTTCTTCGAGCAGCACCCACACTTCTTATCGACCGTCGCGGAGGCCTTGCCGCACGTTCGGTTGGATGACACTGAGGGCAACGTGCTGATTCCTGATTTCATCCTGAAGCCGATTGTGGCGATGGAGCGGGACTCGCGATGGGAGGTACGCGAGCTAAAGTTGCCAACGGCACGGCTACTTGTCGGCAAAGGCGCGCGGCAGATGCTTTCGCACGAAGTGATGAAAGCGGTGACTCAAATCCGAAGCGCAGGGACATCTGTTCCCTTCAGTCGGCCGATTAGGACACCGAGCCGCGGCGATCGGAGCCGATGGCCAAGACTCGTTTGCATGCCGGAGATCGGAGAAGTACCCGCGATACTGTTCCGGCCGTGTAGGTCACGCCGTCGCTTTGACGGGACGGTTCCCCAGCGGATTGATTAACATGGCCATGTTAGCTATCATGGCCATGTGAACGACCAGACAAGATCCGAAACAGGCATCGAAGCGCAAGACGGTGCGGTCCGGGCCGTTGCTAACACATTTGCCGAGGCGGGCTGGTCTGTTGAGGAGCCAGCGACTGCGGATCTGCTCGTCAGCCGAAGTGATCAGGCTTACCTAGTCGAGGTTAAGTTTGCGTCCGAAGGCCGAACCGACAGATTGGTACCGCTGCTTTCGCAGGCGGTACTTCAGGTGCGCCGGCACTCCGAGGGGGTTCGCGCTTCACCCTTGGTGGTCCTTGTCAGCAAGGAGATCCGTCCGCGGGTCGTCGAGAATCTGAAGCGCTTCCATCGAACCTATGCGGCAGATGTCGCCATCGGGTTCATGGACTCACGAAATCTGAGGGAGTTCGTGGGTGCAGGGCTGGAGACACTCAGCAGCGCCGCTGTCCAGCCGCGATCGAAGGGGCCCGAGCCCAAATCGGTCGACCTGTTCTCGGATCTCAATCAATGGTTGTTGAAGGTCCTGCTTGCAGCCGACCTAGCCGACGCGGGTCTCCTGAACGCGCCGGCTTCACGCTATCGAAATGCTACTGAGCTCGCCCGTGATGCCGGCGTGTCGGTGATGACGGCGTTCCGTTTCGCCGAAAATCTCAAGGCTCTGGGTCATCTTCACGAATCGTCCCCTGTTCTTCGACTCGTTCGCCTCCGGGAACTGATGGAGCGATGGCAGGCTGCCGCCACACGCTCGGTGACATCGATCTCGGCGAAGTGGGTTTTCGCCGGCGAGAGGCAAAGCCAGATCGAGCGGCTATCCCGCGCCTTGGGAGAAGATGCTTGCCTTGGGTTCTACGCCGCCGCCGATGCTCTCGGGTTGGGCATCGTGAAGGGTGTGCCCACCCACTTCTACGTCCGCGAGGTTCCCGCCGAAATGGGCCGACTGGGGATCATTCGAGCTGCTGGCTCGGATGCTGAGCTCATTCTGCGAGTGCCAAAAGCGAAGGAGGGAGTCTTTCGGGCAGCGGTGACGACTGGCGTTACCCGAACCTGTGACGTGGTCCAGGCTTGGCTCGATGTGAGTCACGACCCGTCGCGCGGGCACGAGCAGGCGCAATACCTGTATCGAAAGGTAATCGGGCCGATGATCGAGCGGGCCAACCAGTGGTAGGCCAGGACAATCTGGACGAGCTCGGCCGCGTTCTCGAAGCGCTAGAACCGTTTTTGAATCGTCTTCTGATCGTGGGCGGTTGGGCTCATCGGCTGTACAGGTTCGACGATGTTGCCATTCCTGACTACGAACCCATCTTCACTACCGACACCGACATCGCTCTTCCGGACGATCATGGGGCGCAGGATAACGTCATCCTCGACCGTCTTCGAGAGCGCGGCTTCGTCGAGGAGTTCCTCGGGGAAGACCGTCCACCGGTCACGCACTACCATCTCGGCGACCCCCGCTCTGCGTTCTACGTGGAGTTCCTGACGCCGCAGGGTCCTCGACGACGCAGGGAAAGGACTGATACCGCAATTATCGGCGGCGTGGTTGCTCAGACCCTACCTGATTTGGAGATTCTCCTGATCGCCCCTGTTTCGATTCGGGTCTCTGACGCTCAAGGCCAAAAGCAGTACGACGTTCAGGTCCCGAATCCTGTCTCATACCTCGTTCAGAAACTAGTGATCATGGCCGATCGCTCGATAAAGGATCGGGCAAAGGACATTCTCTATGTTCATGACACGATTGAGCTCTACGGTGCTCGACTCGGAGAGCTGGCGCAGACGTGGCAGGAAGTCGTCCGCCCAGCGATGGGCGCGGCAGCCGATGACATCCGTAGGCTTGCCGCGAAGTACTTCGGTAGGGTGACCGACGACATTCGTCGGGGAGCGCGGGTCTCTGGCGCGCGGGAATTGGCTCCAGAAGAACTTCAGATTCGGTGCGAGTTGGGGTTGGAGCAGATCCTGGGGGGCCAGTAGCGGACGTGCGATCCTGCTGGTTCGTCTGCAGGTGCCCGGTCCGAAATGCAGCATGGCTGCGACAGGACGGCGCCGAGTTCAGGCGGCGTCCGTAACCGCGTCACGGGCCGCCGCATGGACTGGTGGGGTCAACAAAATTTGGGGAGGTCCCCGTGTGTCGAGCTCGGCATCGATCATGGCTCACGCCCCTCCGGTGAGTGGGATCGGTCCA
>JBDTOZ010000938.1:0-5479 GCA_039932995.1 Acidobacteriota bacterium
AGGGTTCAAAGCTCTGCCGTTCCGTTGGGAATCGTCACTCGCGCATGCGTGATCGGTCATGCAGGAACGATCGTATACGAGAGCGCCGACTTAGCCGTGAGGACTGGGTTCCGCGCGGAAGGCTTTCGTACCTGGTGTCGACGATCCATCACTGGGGCCGGCGCAGGCCGGCCCCAGTGAGCAGCAGCGGAGCGCTACTGCGGGGTGGAAGAGGCGAGCTGCAGGGTCATGCCCGAGGCGTCGTTGTCCACTCCCGCGCCGTAGACGATCGCGCTTCCGGAGTCGACGGTGAACGTCAGGGCCTGGTTCGGACCGGGCGCCGCACCGAGGAGGACGTCTGCCGGGATTTGCACGAAGGTGTTGGCCGGAACCGCGCGATGGACGGTGGCTACGACGGCGCCATTCGTGTCGTGTTGCTCGATGGTCAGGCTCACTCCCTCGCTCAGCGTGCGGATGCCGATGTTGAAGCGAGTGCCCGCGGTGCCGGGAGTGATCAGGCTCCCGATCGAGCCGGCCCAGAGTGCGTCGGCAGGATCGACCAGCGGGACCTGGGCGGATGCGTGATTGGCGGAAGCGGTGTCGCGAACGCGCGTCACCATGACCGGAGCTCCGCCCACGGCGGCGATGACATCCACGCTGCCGATGCCGCTTCCGCCGGTGGCCGCGACGAGATCGTCGTAGGTCTTCGTGGCAAAGGGAGCCAGGGTGTACGAGAGCGAGGGATCACTGGGCGCGGCACTGACGCCGGCCGGGTGGAAGACGATCTTTCCCGAGATGGGAAACGGGTGAGGATTGCTGATCTGCGCGGGCGTCACCCAATGCGAGCCGAATGCGCCGGCGGTCGAGCCGACACCGGCCAGAATCGCGGTCGGGCTCTGGGCGGGGATCGTGCCCGCCGCGTTGATCCGAGTGACCATGCCTGGCCCGATGTTCGTGATGAAGATTTCTCCGGAGCGCGGGTCGACGCTGAGGCTCGTCGGGGTGATGAGGTTGTCGGCCACGAGGACCGGTGTTTCAGCCGTGCCGAAGAGGCGCAGTCTTCCGGTACCGCCGGTGAGCATGGCCTTGCTGAACTCCAGGACCAGCAGGGGGGAGGTTTCGGTGCTGCCCAGGGGCGCGCTGTCGATGGCCGAGGTCAGTCCGGTGATGACCGAGGTACTGGCTCCCGTGACCGGATCGAGGCGCTTCACTTCGGCGCTGCCGGCAGGGAACGGGAAGCCGGTCAAGTTCGTGACCAGAAGCGCGTCTCCCCGCACGCGGAGGCTGTCCGGAACCGGATCGATGAACGGCGGTCCCACCGGCGTCGGGTTCGCCAGCTTGGGATAAGTGATGAGAGTCGTGAACGTCCCGTCGGCGGGATTCACGCGTCGCACGACGTTCATGCTGGCGTCGACGACATACAGCGATGCGCCGTGCGCCGCGACGCCGAACGGGTTGCCGATACGCACGTTGCCCGCGAAGTCGGGGCGCGGCTCGGCGACGTAGTCGGGAAACTTCGCCACCAGACGGACGCCCAGGGTCTCGCCGTGGCCGTTGCTGAGGGTGACCGTTTCGCCGCCGCGAATGGTGGCGTGCTGGGAAGGAAGAAGGGTGAACCCTCCTTCGATCGTGTCCAGGCTCTCACTGGGAGTCAGAGCGAGCAGAGAGACGAAGAGGGGCGAGGAGGGTCCGGCCGGGTTCGGCGTGTCGGAGGCCTGAACGGGTCCGGCCACGCTCGTGTCGCCGCCGCCGATGGTGACGTAGAGCGTCGCTCCCACGAGAGCGAGTCCGTCCGGACCCGAAGGGGCCGGCTCGCCTCCGTTGTACACCGCGGAAGGGAGGCCTTCGACGAGGGTGCGTCGGGTGACGCTGGTGCGGTCGATCAGGGAGATCCTCCCCGTATTCGCCGCGGCCGTTCCCTCCTCGGCGACGATCAGGTTTCCCTGATGGGTGAACGCACTCTCGACGGGGGCACGCAGGCCGGTCACGTAGGGCGTGGCCTGACCAAACAGCCCGGTGGTGACGAGAAGGGCAAGGGCAAGGACGAACTTCTTCATGAGGCGGCTTCTCCTTTTTCTTCTTCTTTGGTGGAAGAGGTGGGTTGGGGCGCACGGTCGTGTCTGTCGAGCCCGGTCGATTCCGGCCCCGGCCAGGTCTCCCGGGTCTGCCGGAGCACCACCCGGCGCACCCGCTCGACAGTCACTGTGACGATGCGTTTCATGAAGGCCACAGTGCGCCGGCGATGCGCGCAAAGTCCTGAGAGTGGACTTTGAAAAGGTTAGTTTTCCTTTGGACCGGGGCTTTCGGCCTCGCGGGTTAAGATGCGGCCACTCTGGAACCCCCCAGCGACTCCGCCTCATTCGGACCCTACGTGCTCGACCGGGCGCGCCGGGAGCTGCTGCGCCACGGGGAGCCGGTGCCCCTGACGCCGAAGGCGTTCGACATCCTCCTCGTGCTGGTGGCGCACGCCGGTCAGGTCGTCCCCAAGGAAGTCCTGCTGCGCGACGTGTGGCCGGACACGGTGGTGGAGGAGAGCAATCTCACCTTCCAGATCTCCATGCTGCGTAAGGCCCTGGCCGGCGGTGCGAGAAACGGGGACCGGACCATCGTGACCATCCCCGGCCGTGGTTATCAGTTGGCGGCGCCGGTCGAGCGCCTGGCCACCGAGCTCGTGGTCGAGGAGCGCACCACGACCGTGGCCCGGATCGAGGAGGAGGAGCGACCCTCACGCCGGCCGGTGGTCTTGCTGGCGCTGATCCTGGCCGCGGTTCTGGCCGCGGTTCTCGTGGTCGGGTTCGGTCTCGACCTCCGGACCCTCCTTCCGAGGAAGGAGTCCGCCCCGTCCGTGCGGACGCTGGCAGTGCTCCCGTTCAAGCCGCTCGTGGCTGCCGAGCGGGACGAGGCCCTGGAGATGGGGATGGCCGACACGTTGATCGCAAAGATCAGCAGCATTCATGGCGTGACGGTGCCACCGCTCAGTTCCGTGCGGCGGTTCGGGGGACTGGAGCAGGATCCCATCGAGGCCGGACGACGACTCGGTGTCGATGCGGTGCTGGACGGGAGCATTCATAACGCGGGCGGTCAGGTGCGCGTGACCGTCCGGCTGCTGCGTGTGGCGGACGCCGCGCAACTCTGGTCCGCGCACTTCGACAATGCCTTCGCCAACATCTTCGCGTTGAACGACGCCATCTCGTCGAGTCTCGTCCGCGAGCTCTCCTTCCAGTTGACCGATGAGGAGCGGACGCGCCTGCGCCGGCGTGAAACACAAAATCCGGAGGCGTACCGCGCCTATCTGCTGGGTCGTCTCTACGCCAGTCAGCCTCGCCGCGACAACCTGCTCCGCGCCATCGCGTCGTACCAGAACGCGGTGGCGCTCGATCCGCGCTATGCCCTGCCGTACCTGGGGATTGCCGATGCCTCGATCAAGCTGCCGATCAGTTCCGATTACCGTTCCGGACCGCCGTCGGAAGCAGCCAAGGCCGCGGCGATCAAGGCCCTCTCCATCGATCCCGGGCTGTCCGCCGCGCATGGGGTTCTGGGGCGGGAGAAGTTCTGGTACGAATGGGATTGGAAGGGATCGGAGGCGGAGTTCCGTGCGGGTCTCTCCCTCGATCCTTCCAGCGCCGAGCTTCACCTGGGCCTGGCCCACTTGCTGGCGAACATCGGCCGCCATGCAGAGTCGCTTCAGGAAGCCGAGGAGGTTCGCCGGCTCGACCCGCTGTCGCTGATGGGCGCCACACTGCGGGGCGCATTCCTGCATCATGCCGGGCAACTCGATGACGCGATCCTTGCGCAGAAGCGCGTGCTGGAGCTCACGCCCGATTTCTGGATCGCCCATCTCTCGCTGGGCAATGCCTATCGCGAGAAGGGCATGAACGAGGAAGCCCTCGCCCATTACCGCCTCTCCTGGAAGCAGTCGGGCGGTTCGGTCGAGCCTCTGGCCCGTGAGGCCCTGGTGCTGGGCAAGACCGGACGGGTTCGGGAGGGCCGCGAAATTCTGGCGAAGATGATGGCCATGAACCGGGAGCGCTATGTGCCGCCGTACAACTTCGCCATCGTCTACACCGGTCTGGGCGAGAAGGCCGAAGCCGTGCGTTGGATGCGCAAAGCCTGCGCGGAACGGGACGCGCGGCTGGTCTTTCTGAAGGTGGAGCCGCTCTGGAATGAATTGCGCGGCCAGCCCGGCTTCGACGACGTGGAACGCTGCGTCGGGCTGCCGTAGACGCTGGGTTTTCTTGCCGGCTGCGCGCGGGATCGGATCGCATCGAACGATCGTCGCCGCCTCGACAAAGCGCATTCACCAGCTTCATCTGCTCGACGTTTTCCTCGTCAGAGCGTGGACATGTCGATGCTGAAGCGGTACTTCACGTCGGACTTCAGCAGGCGCTCGTAGGCCTCGTTGATCTTCTGCATGGGGATCACTTCCACATCCGCGGTGAGGTTGTGCTGGCCGCAGAAGTCGAGCATCTCCTGCGTCTCGGCGATGCCGCCGATGGGGGAGCCGGAGATGCTGCGGCGTCCCATGATCAGAGCGAAGGCGGAGATGCTCAGCGGTTTCGGAGGTGCGCCGACGAGCGTGATGTTGCCGTCGGTGCGGAGCAGGTTGATGTAGGCGTCGATGTCGTGATCGGCCGAGACGGTATCCAGAATGAAGTCGAAGGTGCCGGCATGCGGCTGCATCTCCTCGGCATTGCGCGAGATGACCACTTCGTCCGCGCCAAGGCGGAGCGCGTCCTCGGTCTTGCCGGGGGAGGTGGTGAAGACCACTACGTGAGCTCCGAATGCATGGGCGAACTTCACGGCCATGTGTCCCAGTCCGCCCAGACCGACCACGCCCACCTTCTTGCCCTTGGTGACGCCCCAGTGGCGCAGCGGCGAGTAGGTGGTGATGCCTGCGCAGAGGAGTGGCGCCGCGCCGGCGGGAGCGAGGTTCTCGGGGATGTGCAGCACGAAGCGCTCGTCGACGACGACGCTGTCGGAGTAGCCGCCGTAGGTCACGCCGCCGAGGTGTTTGTCGGGGGAGGCGTAGGTGAGGATCTGGTTGGGGCAGAACTGCTCGAAACCGTCCTTGCACTGCTGGCAGGTCCCGTCGGAATCGACCATGCAGCCGACGCCGGCCATCTGGCCCACCTTGAACTTCGTCACGGCCGACCCGACCTTGGTGACGCGGCCGACGATCTCATGGCCGGGGACGATCGGGTAGACATTGGGCATCCCGCTCCACTCCCCGCGCACCATGTGCAGGTCGGAGTGGCACACGCCGGTGAAGAGGATCTCGATCTGGACGTCGTGCTCGGTCGGTTCGCGCCGCGTGATCGTGGTGGGTGCGAGAGGCGAGGTGGCGCTGGCTGCGGAGTAGGCTTTGGCTTCGTACATGAGTCACTTTTCCTTTTGATGGTGTTGATTGAGACGGCGGTGATGGTTCCCACAAACGGGACGGAATGGGTTGACACGAATCCTGGGTGGTCCGTCCCGGCCGACTGCCGTGATCCCGCCGGCG
>JBDTOZ010000939.1:0-1748 GCA_039932995.1 Acidobacteriota bacterium
GGAAGCGAATCGCGGATCTCGATGATCACGGGTCTCTTGAACTCGGCCAGGTTTTGGACGCAGTGCTCGCGCAGCTCTTCGACCGTGGTGTCGCCTTTCAACACCACGAATGCTTTCACGACTTCGCCCCGATAGGAATCCGGCACTCCGATGACACAGGCCTCCAGCACCGCGGGGTGGGTGAAGAGGACGGACTCGATCTCGGTGGGGTAGACGTTGAACCCCGAGACGATGACCATGTCCTTCTTGCGCTGCACGATGGTCGTGAAGCCGTCCGCATCCATGGTGGCCACGTCGCCCGTGTACAGCCACGTCCGTCCCTGGGCGTCCTTGCGCAGTGCGATGGCCGTCTCGTCTTCACGGTTCCAGTAGCCCTTCATCACCTGCGGGCCGGCGATGCAGAGCTCCCCTTCCCCTCCCAGCGGCACCTCGGTTTCACCCTCTTCGAGGTCGACGATCTTCATGTCGGTGTCGGGGATGGGAATGCCGATCGTGCCCGGTTTGCGCACCGACAGCGACGGGGTGGTGTGCGTGACCGGCGAGGCCTCGGAGAGTCCGTAGCCTTCGCTGAGCATGCCCCCGGTCATGCTCTCGAACTGGTCGAGCACTTCGAGAGGCAACGGTGCGGAGCCGCTGTTGAAGGCGCGCACCTTGTCGATGCCGAACTCGCGCGCCTTGGGGTGATTGAGCAGCGAGATGTAGATCGTCGGCACCGCCGGAAAGTAGGTGGGGCGATGGTCGCGGATGGCCGTGAGCAGCATCTCCACGTCGTACTTCGGGATGAGGATCTGCAGTCCGCCCAGCCAGGTCGCGGACATGATCCCCACCGTGAAGCCGTAGATGTGAAAGAAGGGGATCACCAGCAGGTGCCGCTCTTCGCCCCGTCGCAATGCGGCCACGTGCAGAGTGGTGGTCTGGATGACGTTGGAGAAGATGTTGTAGTGCGTGAGCATGGCCCCCTTCGGTACACCGGTCGTGCCGCCGGTGTACTGCAGGACGGCCACGTCGTTCTCCGGATCGATGCTCACGCGCGGAAGGCGCGGGACGTCGATGCGGGCCAGCACGTCGGAGAGCCGCTCGGTGCCGTCGATGAAGGGACACTCCACGGCGGCAATGCTGTACTCGGCCGCGGAGGTGATGATCACCCGCTCGATGGAAGTCTCGGCGCGGATGGCCGCCACGGCCGGCGCGAGGAGGTCCAGCACGAGGAGCAGCCGCATGCCCGAGTCGCGGGCCACGACCGCGATCTCGCGCGGGGTGTAGAGCGGATTGACGTTCACGATGATCGCGCCCAGGCGCAGGATGCCGAAGGTGGCGATCAGGTACTGCGGGCAGTTGGGGAGCATGATCCCAACGCGGTCGCCCTTGACGATGCCGAGGTCCGCGAGCGCGGTGGCGAATTTGTCCGCGCGCTCCTTGATCTGCGCGTACGTGAGCTTCGCGCCGAGAAACGCCGTGGCCGGACTGTCCGGCACATCCGCCGCGGCGATGCGCAGGATGTCCGTGAGCGGACGCCGCGGATAGTTCAGGTGCGGCCGGACCCAGTAATCGAGATGATCGATCCAGGGGCGGGCGGCGTAGGGGCTGGTGGACACGTCGTGGTTCCTCTTCGTTCTGGGAATTTGCTTAGGGGCTGGTGTTTGGCAAGTTTGTCATCGCTCGCGATTCGAATTGAAAATTGAAAATTGAAAATTGAAAAAGGAGAACCGGCCCGAGCGCGTTTTTTCAATTTTCAATTTTCAATTTTC
>JBDTOZ010000940.1:0-4859 GCA_039932995.1 Acidobacteriota bacterium
CGCACGCTAAACTCTCGTGGTGACCTTCTTCGAATCGCTCAACGACCTGGCCGAGTCCGGCGCGCCCTTCGTCTCGGTGACGGTGGTGGATACGCTCGGGTCGACGCCTCAGGATCGTGGGGCAAAGATGCTGGTCACGGCCGAGGGGCGTCAGGAGGGGACGGTGGGGGGCGGGAAGATCGAGGCCCGTTGCATCCAGGAGGCGCAGGCCATGCTGGCCGACCACTCCGCGCCGAAGACGCGCTTCTATCAGTGGTCGCTGGAGAAAGACATCGGCATGACCTGCGGCGGGATCGTGCGGGTTTACTTCGAGGCCTTCAACGTCACGCGCTGGAACATCGTCGTCTTCGGCGCCGGGCATTGCGCGCACGCGCTCGTCGAAGTGCTGTTGCGTCTGGACTGCCGCGTGATCTGCTTCGATCCCCGTCCCGAATGGATCGACCGGCTGCCGTCCTCGCCGCGGTTGCGGAAAGTGGTTTCCGCCGACCTGCCCGCCGAAGTGGCCGGGATTCCCGAAGGGTCGTTCGTGGTGCTGATGACCATGGGCCACGGCACGGACAAGCCGATCCTGTTGGAGATTCTGCGCACGCGCACGTTCCCCTACCTCGGCGTGATCGGCAGCAACGCCAAAGCCAAGCGCCTGCGCCAGGACGTCGTCAACGCCGGCCTCCCCGAGGAGCAGACGCGCGCGTTCCTCTGCCCCATGGGACTGGAGCTCGGCTCCAATCACCCGCACGAGATCGCCATCAGCGTGGCCGCGCAGATGCTGCAGGCACGGCGCTGACGTCCCGTCCGTCCGGTACGGGCGTACAACCTGTCTTCACACGGGCTCACGTGTTCGCTGTCCCGATGCCCGGTTATCGCGCGCGCTTACCCTCGTCCGCAGATGACGCCCAGTTGGCGGAGGTTTTCGGCGTCGGCGCGGGTGAGCGCGGCCGCGGCCATGCGCCAGGTCCAGTTGCCGCTCTCCTTGCCCGGCGTGTTCATGCGCGTCTCCGTGCCGAGGGCCAGGATGTCCTGGGTGGGGATGATGACGGTCTCGGCCACCGAGGTGAAGGCGGCCCGGATCAACGCCCACGGGACGCCTTCCGCTTCGACGCCGAGGTAGGTGAGGGCGCGCGCGCGCTCATCCTCCTCGGCCGTGTCGAACCAACTGCGCGCGGTGTCGTTGTCGTGCGTGCCGCTGTAGGCGACGGTGGCGGGCTCGTAGCGGTGGGGAAGGTGTCCGCTGTCGTCCTGGCCGAAGCCGAACTGCACGATCCTCATGCCCGGCACTCCGATCGCTCTGCGCATGGCATGCACGTCCTCGGTGATGAAGCCGAGGTCCTCGGCGATGAGCGGCAGCTCACCACCGAGCGCTTCGCGGATGGCCTCGAAGAGGGCCACGCCCGGCCCGGGCATCCACCGTCCGTTGATGGCGGTGGGCTCGTGGCCCTGGATCTCCCAGTAGGCGGCGAAGCCGCGGAAGTGATCGAGGCGGACGAGGTCCGCGAAGCGGAGATTGGCCTGCACCCGCGCCACCCACCAGCGAAAGCCGGTCTCGCGCATCAGCTCCCAGCGATAGAGCGGATTGCCCCAGCGCTGGCCGGTCTCGCTGAAGTAGTCGGGCGGCACTCCGGCCACGACCGTCGGTCGCCCATCCTCGCCGAGGTAGAACAGTTCCTGGTGGCCCCAAACGTCGGCGCTGTCGTCGGCCACGTAGATCGGCACGTCGCCCACGATGCGGATGCCGCGGGCTTGCGCCGCCTCGCGAACCAGGGACCACTGCCGGAAAAAGGTCCACTGCAGAAACGACATGAACCCGATCTCATCCGCGTGCTCGAGGCGCGCGTTCGCGATGGCCTGCGGTTCCCACTGCACGAGCCCCGCATCCCACTCCCACCACGGCGCGCCGCCGCCGTGCTTCTTGAGCGCCATGTACAACGCGTAATCGGCCAGCCAGTCCCCTTGCTCGGGCGCGGCGACGTACGCGTCGTAGGACTCGCGCAGTGGCGCCGCGCTCCCTTGCTCATTGAAGCGTGTCCAGGCGGTCCTCAGGAGGGCGAGCTTGTATTCGGCCACGCGCTCGAACTCCACGTGGTCGGCATCGAACGCCGGTGTGTCCTCGACGTCTCCGGGCTGGAGCAGTTCGTCCTGCAGCAACCGCTGCGGTGAGATGAGGAGCGGGTTGCCGGCGAAGGAGGAGAGGCAGCCATACGGCGAATTGCCGTAGCCGGGAGGGTTGAGCGGGAGGACTTGCCAGAGCGTCATGCCCGCGCTGGCGGCCCAGTCCAGGAAGACCACGGCTTCATTGCCGAAGTCGCCGATGCCGTAGCGCCCGGGCAGGGAAGTGGGATGGAGGAGGACGCCGGCTTCGCGTCTGGTTTCGAGCTTCGGGGGAGCCGACGTATGCATCGCGTCGCTGATCTTAATCGGCGCGCTCATACCGTGGGGGCCAGATTCAGCTTTTCTCCCAGGGAGTCGAAGTGCGCCAGCCAGCGCCCTCCGCCGGCCGAGGTCGCAATGAATGGACGAACGGAGGCGTGCATGCGGTAGTAGATGTTCTGCGCGCGGCGGAGGTCGACGTAGAGCTGCGCCTCGCGAATCACCGAGACGAGAGTCTCCAGCACGTCCAGACGATCGAGGTCGTCGGGGCGGTCGTGGAAGCGCTCGGCGGCGCGCTCGATGGCCAGCTTGAACGCCAGCCGCGTGGCCTCATCCGTGGCCACGCCCTGTTCCCGTGCCTCGCGGAGAAGGGCCATCACTTCGATCACCACGGGCGTCTCCGCCTCGAGCAAACGGCGGATCTGCAGATTGAGATCGAATTCGGCCGCGGTCTGCAGGACCTTGGGGATGGGAATGCCCAGGCGCGTGTGAAAGCGCAGCAGGGGATCGTAGCGTTCGTGAAGCTGGCGGAAGGCCGACTCGGCCTCTTCCAGCGTGGCCACGATCAGTTCGTGCAGGATGCGTCGCTGCTCGTCGCGGAAGAGCGAGCGGATGGAGACCGGCACCTCGCCGAAGTGGGTGTCCAGCAGACGGATGATGGTGGGGATGCCGCCCGGCTGCATGGCCTCGGCCAGGTCGCGGCGAATGGCCGGGAAGGTCGAGCCGTCCCGAAGACGGCGCACTCCACCGGTGAGCTCGGTCTCGCCGAGGTGCAGCGCGGCCAGCTCGAAGGACACGCTCTGGTGGGTGATGAGTGAACGCACTTCGATCGTGCCGAGGGCCAGCCGCGTGCGGCCGGATTTGCGAATCTCGAAATCGCGGCGCACCACCTCGTAGCAATAGACGCAGGCCTCGTCCTCGAAGGTGTCAAAGAGCGAGAGCACCGCGTAGTGCGCGGCCACGCGCGTGAGGTCGAGCCGGGCCGGGATCACTTCGCGCTCGTAGATGTCGCGGGCGCTGCCGCGTTCGGCGAGGTTGCTTTGCGCGGGCGCGAGGCGATCCATGAACTCCGTTTCGAGATCCACGCCGGCGGCATCGTGAGCCAGTTGCAGCACGCGCGCGGCGTAGTTGAGGATCTGCACGGTCTCGATCCCGGAGATGTCGCTGAAGAACCAGCCGCAGCTCGTGAACATGAGCATGGCGTTCCGCTGCATCTCCAGAAGCTGGAGGAGACTGGAGACGCGCGCTCCTTTGCGTGCGTGCCTGGCCAGGAAGCGCGTGAGGCTGCCCTCGGAGCGATCCAGGACGACGTCGATGTAGTCCTCGCGCGCCTGCCACGGATCGTCGAGGAGCGCGCTTCCCTCGCGCTCGAAAAGCACCGCCACCTGATCGCGCAACCAGTCGAGCGCCTCGCGAAGGGGCGTACGCCAGCGCTGATTCCAGCCCGCGCCGGCGCCCGTGCTGCAGCCGCAGTCACTCCGCCAGCGCTCCACCCCGTGCGCACAGCTCCAGGCCGTCCGCTCCGCGATCTCCACTTCGAGCGCGGGAGGATGTTCGGCCAGGAACTGCCCGTAGTTCGTGAGGCGGACGTCGCCGCGGGCATCGATGACCTGCAACGCGTAGGCGAGGGCCATCTCACCGAAGCGGTGATGATGTCCGTAGGTCTCGCCGTCGGTGGCGATGTTCACCAGTTGCGCGTGCGCCCGTGAGTCGTCGAAGGCACCCAGGAGCCTGTGGGCGAAGGTCTCGCCACGGGCCAGGAGCTGTTCGAACGCGACGGCCCGGGAGATCGGTCCGTCGTAGAAGAAGATGGCGATGCTGGCCCCGGAGGGGAGGCGGCAAAGGTACGGAGTGGTCGGGTCCGGGCTGGTGCTGATCCACTCGCTCGAGCCGATGGGGCGCCACCGCAAGGCTTGCTGCGGCTCGAGGATCGTGTACTTCAGGCCTTCCCCGGCGAGCAACTCGAGCGAGGGGAGGTCCACGGCCGTCTCGGGCAGCCACATCGCCTCGGGCTTGCGTCCGAAGCGCAGCTCGAAATCGCGGACGCCCCAGCGCACCTGCGTGCGCCGGTCGCGATCATTGGCCAGGGGAAGGATGATGTGGTTGTAGGCCTGGGCGATGGCGCAGCCGTGGCCGGCGAAGCGCTCGCGGGAGAGGCGATCGGCCTCCAGGATGGCCTCGTACGTGTGAGGTGCATGGACCTCCAGCCAACTCAGAAGCGTGGGGCCGAAGTTGAAGCTGAGGGAGCCGTAGTTGTTGACGATCCGAACGATCCGGTCGGTGTCATCGAGGATGCGGGCCGTGGCGTTGGGCTCGTAGCACTCGGTGGTGATGCGCCCATTCCAGTCATGCCACGGAAACGCCGAGTCCTGGGTCTCCACCGCTTCCAGCCACGGATTCTCCCGTGGGGGCTGGTAGAAATGACCATGAATG
This sequence comes from Acidobacteriota bacterium, assembly GCA_039932995.1. Classification (GTDB taxonomy): domain Bacteria; phylum Acidobacteriota; class Thermoanaerobaculia; order Gp7-AA8; family Gp7-AA8; genus QHVT01. The sequence continues at coordinate 4,798 of JBDTOZ010000940.1, forward strand.
CTGAGGTGACGTGTGGGGGCCATGGGGAAGGGATCGTATCGCAGGGCGGGAGGGCATCTCTC
>JBDTOZ010000941.1:0-3785 GCA_039932995.1 Acidobacteriota bacterium
CTGACGGGATGATGCTGGCGAGAGCTGCCGGGTGACCCAGACGGGTTCGGCGGCGGGTTCCGGCAGGGCGGAGTCCCAAGTCCCGGCAACCAGCAACCCGCAACTGCCCGTGCTACTCTCGACGGTGCATTCAGCAATGAAGATCTTCCTGGTTGGATTCATGGGCTCCGGCAAGACCACCATCGGCCGGGAGCTGGCGGTGCGCATCGACGCGCCCTTCTTCGATCTCGATGAGCTCATCGAGTCGGCGGAGGAGATGTCCATCAGGGAAATGTTCGCGCAGAAGGGCGAGCCCTACTTCCGCAAGCGCGAGCGAGACCTGCTGCGGTCGACCAAACATCTTCAGTCGGCAGTGATCGCCACCGGTGGGGGGACGTTCACCTTCGACGAGAACATCCAGTTCATTCAGTCCGAGGGGCTGTCGGTGTTTCTTTCGGCCCCGTACGCGCTGCTGCGCTCCCGGATCAGCAACAAGGACAATCGCCCTCTCTATCGCGACGACATCTCCACCCACGAGCTTTACGCCAACCGCATCCGGTACTACAGGATGGCCGATCTGGCCATCGACGTTCGTGAGGACGAGACGCCGGTGGAGATCGTGGAACGCCTGGTGCTGGAGTTGCCCAAGAACGTTCTGGACGCGGCCCGGCGCACCAACTGGAGACGCGCATGAGGGCCCTCGTGGTCAGTGACCTGCACGCCAACGCCGAGGCCCTCCGCGCCGTGATGGCGCGCGTGCGCCGCAAGAAGTTCGAGGTCGTCTTCTGTCTTGGGGACTTCGTCGGCTACGGGGCGCAGCCCAACCATGTCCTGGACGTGATGCGTACGTTGCGCGGACGCAAGGTTTACATCCGCGGGAACCATGACCGGGTGGCGGCGGGGTTGGACGATGCGGACGGGTTCAACCAGGCCGCCCGGGCCGCCGCGCTCTGGACACGCGATCACCTCAGTGCGCCGAACCGGCGGTTCCTCCGCGAGCTGGCCATGGGCCCCATGATGCACCGTGGCGTGATGCTGTGCCACGGCTCTCCGTATGACGAGGACGAATACGTGTTCAACGTCCATCACGCGGCCCAGATCCTCGGTCTTTTCGATGCGCAGTTCATCGTATTCGGCCACACTCATCTCCCGGCCGTCTTCTCCATCGACGGACAGGGGAACGTTCGAGGGTTTGCCGTCCGGGATGAAGCGACCGTGAAACTGGATGCGCGGCGGCGCTATCTGATCAATCCAGGCTCGGTCGGCCAGCCGCGCGACCGGAACCCCTATGCCTCCTGCATGATCCTCGACACCGAGAAGAAGACCGTCCAGTTCTTCCGCGTCGAGTACGACGTGGCCAAGACGCAGGCCACCATCGTCAAGGCCGGCCTTCCTTCGATTCTCGCCAGCCGCCTGCAGTTCGGGACGTGAGCTTCGGCCGTGAGGTGGATTCCCACTCCACTTTTCAGGACGCCCCTTCACCGATCGAGGACACGGCCCATGGCGAAGGTGCGCTAACTCCAACAAACTACGAGAGGAATACTCAACAATCGCGTGGCATGTCGGCCGCAACCGCCCTGTCTGATTGCAGGAGAGTTCCCGATGAAGAAAGCCGCTCTTCTTTCCCTGGTCGCCGTTGCGCTGGCCCTTCCGCTTCTTGGAGATGACGAGCCCGAGCGCCACCAGTCCTATCTTTCGTATGACGATGGAGGGACGATCGTTCGCTCCGGCGAGGATGGCAGCGAGATCGAGGCCACGCGGAGCCTCCCGATCTATCCGGGCGACGAGATCATCACCTCGCGCCGCGGACGGGCCGAGGTGCGACTGTCGGACGGGAACATCATCGGCATCGATCGCGCCACATCGCTGCGGTTCGTGTCGGTGCTCGACAGTTACGAGGGTGAGGATGGCGAGACGGTTGCGACGCTGAAGTACGGCAAGCTGGCCATCCACCGCACCGATCTGGGACGCGATCACGTGCGCCTCGACACCGACAACGCCAGTTATCTCGCCGACGACGAAGCCGTGTATTCGGTGGAGACGGACGCGCGAGGCAGGGATCGCGTGATGGTCTTCGACGGCACGCTGGAAGTGCGCACCCGTCAGCGTACGACGCGGTTGCGTTCCGGCGAGTCTGCCACCGTGGACGACGGCGGATTGTTCGACCTGGTCGGCGATCAGCGCGATGCCGCGGATGACTTCGAGAAATGGTTCCTGCGGCGCGCCGAGCGTTTTGGCAGCTACAACAGCAAGCACATGGATCGCCGGCTGGCCTACTGGTCGGAGGATCTGGACGACTATGGCAACTGGGTCTATGTGAGCGGCGTCGGCTACTCATGGCGTCCCACGGTGGCCGTCGGCTGGCGTCCGTTCTACAACGGCTACTGGCACTCCCGGAACGGCTGCCTGACCTGGGTGTCGTATGACCCCTGGGGTTGGGGGACCTACCATTACGGCCGCTGGGCTTTCGATCCGGGCTACGGCTGGGTGTGGGTGCCTGGTTACGGGTATTCGCCGGCCTGGGTGTACTGGATGTACGGGTCGGGCTATGTCGGCTGGGCACCCGCCGGCTGGTGGGACTGCTATCGGTCTTACTACAGTTGGGCCTACAACCCGTACCGCAATCACGTGGCAACGTACGGCTTCGGATTCAATGGCCGCGTTCGGGTGAGCGAGCTCGATCTCCGTCCCTGGACCTTCCTCGATTCACGGGGCATCGTCTCGACGCGGGTCGACCGCGCCGCGTTGACTGCAGATGCCGTGAAGCAGCGTCTTGGACATGCCCGCGATGGCTACGCCACCGTTTCCGGTGGACCCTCTCGCTTCACGCGTGAGGAGTGGAATGATCCGGCCGACGTGATCCGTCGCCGCGGCCTCGGTGGAGTGCCTACGGGGGCCGAGACGGGTGCACCCGAGGACATGACGCCGTTCTTCCGCCGCGATGGCGATCTGGGAGGAGCCGTTCGGGATCGGATTGCGCGCGGCCGCGGAGGCGCGACCGGCAGCGGAACGCCCACCCGGACCGCTGGTGGCAGCTCGGGCTCGGTGGCGCCCATCGGCGGTGGAGGCATCGCACCGATCGGACGGGGTAGCGTCGCCCCCATCGGTGGCTCGAGAGACGGCAGCACCACGGCAGGACGCGTCAACCGTGGCGCCACGCCTCCTTCTCGCACGCCGCCCGGGGACTCCTCCGGCGGAGCGACGACGGGCCGCACCGGTCGTGGGATCGACCGCGGACGCAGCGGGGACACTCCTAACGGTGACGACTCATCATCCCGGACATCGCCGATTTGGCGCGATCGGGGCCGGACCGGAGGAAGCGATCGTGGCCGCTCGGGAGAGACGGCTGTGGTGCCTCCAACCGCCCCAGCCACGACTCCCAGCGCCCCCGAGCGGACGCGCGGAGAGTCGTGGCGGGGAAGGACGAGAAACGACGGTCCCTCGACAGGATCGGAGCCCACCTCCGGCGATCGGAGCAGCGCGCCGACCTCCAGTGGCAGCGACGTGCCCCGTCGCGTGATCGATCGGATCAATGGACCGCGCGTCACTCGCGAGAAGGATGGCGACAGCGGAAGCCGCGAGCGCAGCTCGAGCACGCGCAGCAAAGAAGGCCGGGACCGGAGCTCTGGGAGTAGCACGCGCGACAGCAGTCGCGGCAGCGGCAGTGGCAGCGGTTCCTCCGCGCCGCGCGCGAGCAGCGGCAACGACAGTGGCCGGAGCAGCAACAGCGGGAACAGCGGACGAAGCAGCAGCAATAGCGGCAGCGGCCGGAAACGGGATTGACCCCGAATCACGCTCTCTTCAAA
>JBDTOZ010000942.1:0-6858 GCA_039932995.1 Acidobacteriota bacterium
CGCGCCTCCATCGTCGACATCGAGGTCGTCCCGTTGGTGATTCCTTTCCGGCGCACGTTCGCTCACGCCAGCAACGCCCACGCGGCCGCGCGGCCGCAGCTGGTCCGTTTGACGTTGTCCGACGGGACGGTTGGGTGGGGGGAGGCGCAGCCGCGCGAATACGTGACGGGAGAATCGATCGCGTCCGTCGGCGACACGGTGCAGACCCTGGCGGCGGAGTGGCGCGGACGGGAGCTCGACGGATTGGAATCCGCGGCAACGCTGGCGCGATCTTCGGCGGTCCGTGCGTCCGCTCCCGCGGCTTTCGCGGGAGTGGAGCTGGCGCTGCTGGATGCGGCTGGCCGGCTCGACGGTAGAAATGTGACGGAATTCCTCGGTTCCGTCAAAACAGACGCATTGGTCTACGATGGCGCCGTGCTGGGATTTCTTCCGACCGCGGCATTCGGCATGGCCCTCGCGCATCTGCGCCGATTGGGCAAGAGCACGGTCAAGCTGAAGGTGGGTCGCGACGATGACCGCGAGCGTGTCATGACCGCCCGCCGCGTCCTGGGCGACGCGGTGCGCATCGTCCTCGACGCGAACGCGGCCTGGACGTCCGGCGAAGCGATCGAGCGCATCCGTGCGCTCGAAGACCTCGGCATCGATCTCGTCGAACAACCTGTCGCACGCCACGACTTCGCCGGCATGGCGGCCGTACGCGCGGCCGTGGCCCCTCGCATCATGGCCGACGAATCGCTCTGCACGCTCGACGACGCGCGCGCTCTCCTCGCACATGGAGCCGCCGATGTCTGGAACGTGCGCGTCGGGAAGTGCGGCGGCCTGCTGGCCGCCGAAGAGCTGCTCGACCTGGCCCGTGAGAACAGCATTGCCTGTCATCTCGGCGTGATGGTCGGCGAGACCGGCATCCTGGGCACGGCCGGACGCCTCCTGGCCGCCTGCCGCACGGACCTGCAGCATCTCGAATTCGATGAGAGCGGCAATGCCACCGAAGACGTTCTGCGCGTGCCGCTGGCCCGCATCAGCGGGTTGCGCGCGCCGCCGCCCCCGCTCCATCCCGGCCTCGGCTTCGAGGTCGACGTCGCCGTCGTCGAACGACTGCGGGAAATGAAGGTGGCCGCATGACCCGCTTCCTCTCGCTGACTCTCGCCGCGATCCTCACCACCGCCGCGCTGTTCGCGCAGGATGAGCCGCCTACTCCCACCGAAACCCCCGAGCCGGAAGCAACGTCCTCGCCCCTGATTCAGAATCACGCAACCCTCGCCGGTGAGCTGCAGACCAGCACGCGCGGCGATTCGCTCTTCAATCCCGACGGGGCGCTTTACGATCCTCCGCTGCACACGCAGCTCCTTCGCCTGAACGACGACCTCTCCGCGGAGTTGCCGGTGGAGATCTCGTTGCGCGCGAAGTTCGCGCTGGAATGGTCGGGGAGCGGAGGCGATCAGGTCACGCGCGGCCAGGTGCGCGAGCTCTACGTCTCCCGTTCGTTCGGCGATTTCAATCTCGTTGCGGGCCGGCGCATTCTGAAATGGACCAATGGCTACGCCTTCAGTCCGGCCGGGCTGCTCGATCCGCCGCGCAATCCCTCGGATCCGCAGGACCGTTTGGGCCGTCTCGGCGGACGCGATCTCGCGCAAGCCGACTGGATCCACGGCAACCACACGGCCACGCTCGTCTACAGTTTCCCGTTCGAGACCGCCGCGGGTGGCGGAGAGCGCGTGTTCGCCGCGCGCTACAACGTCCTGGTGCGCGGGATCGACTTCTCGCTCCTGGCCGCCGTGCCCTCGGAGTCTCCGGCGCGTCTCGCCTTCACGTTCAACACCGTCATTGGCCAGGCCCTCGAAATTCACGGAGAGGCCTCCGCGCAGAGGGGGAGTGATGCCGTCCAGCCCAGCGCCGCCTTCGCGGATCATCCGCGACTCTACGGCTTCGATTACTTCACCGATCGCGAGGACGACGACGTGCGTTTGCGTACGCTGGCCGGCGCCAGCTTCACGTTCCGCGACGGCACAAACGTCATCGGCGAGTACTACCACACCGACGAGGGACTGACGCAGCTCGAGTGGAGTCGCGTCATCGACCAGGGCCGCTACGCCGAGTCGCTGCGCACCAGTCCGACCTTCGCGCCCGGCCCGACGTTGCCCGAGTTGAATCTCGTGCAGGGGCTGAGCTACTTGCGTGGCCAGGAGATCCAGCGCGACTACGCGTTCCTCCGCCTCTCCCGCGCCTTTTTCAGCAACAAGCTCTCCACGACCGCGCTGACGCTGATCAACGTGCACGATCACAGCTCACTGCTCGCCCCCGAGGTGGCCTTCACCCTGCGCCGGCAGACCACGTTCTATGCCCGGGCCGTCCTTTTCTCCGGGAACGACCACTCGCAATATGGCAACGTCCCGGACCGCCGCGTCGTCACGGTAGGCGTGCGGCGCGCCTTCTGATTCCTCTGGGGTGAACAGCCCCTTCGGACGCACGGTACAGTCCGCCCAGACACCTTTGCGTGGCAGCAGGCGTTCCATAGAGACGCAAAGCGAGTAGAATCAGCATTCCGCTCTCGCTCACGCCGTATTGCCGTCGCCGAGGGTCTTTGAAAAGGATCGATCTCGTGCGGCAGGACTCTTCAGCTTCAACCGTAGACTCCGCGCCGTGGTGGCGGGGTGAAAACAGGGCAGGGCCGATGCCCGAGCTGCCGGAGATCCCTCCCACCCGTGGATCGCGTTCGCGCGGTGCGCTGGCCACGCTGCTGCGGATGAACCTGATCGCGGTCCTGCCGATCACCCTGGTGCTCTTCTCGGTGGCGCCGGTCCAGTCGTTGGCGCGCTTCTGGCGGGCCCTGAGCCTGGTGGCCATCGTCAGCAACTGCAACTTTCTGCTGCTGACCACGTTCTACCGGCGCGTCTGGACACGCCTGCGGTTTCATTCCCTCCTCCTTCCGTACACCGGGTTGATCGCGCTCATCCTCCCCGTGCTGGGGGTGGCGTCTGCCGGAGCGGCGCTAGTGATCCTCCGCTGGCTCCCGATCGTCGATGCTCCGACGTTCGTGGAGTTGCTGGAGATCAACATTCCGCTGGTGGTCGTCTACGGCATCGCCTTCTTTCTCCTGCGCGACTACCGCGGGCGGCTCGCGGGCGTGAGCTCCGATCTGCACGACTCGCGTCGCGACAACGTGGAGCTCGTGCTCGAGCGCGACGAGATGAAACTGTTCGCGCTGCAGGTCCTGCTCAATCCCCATTTCCTCTTTAACGCCCTGAACATCATCGCCGCGCTCATCCACGACGAGCCGGCCAAGGCCGAGGAGGCCACCATTCGTCTGTCGCGCGTGCTGCGACGCATCGTCGAAACGGGGGAGACCTCGCTGGTCCCGCTCGAGACCGAGTTGGCGATCGTCACCGACTACCTCGGCATCGAGACCATCCGCCTGGGCGATCGCCTCTCGTTTACCATCGACGTGCCGAAGGAAATGCTCTCCGTGATCGTGCCGGCCATGGTCGTGCAGCCGCTCGTGGAGAACGCCATCAATCACGGCATCCGCCAGCGGACGGATGCCGGACACATCGGAGTGCGGGCTTGGATCGCCTCCGGCCAGTGCCACATCGAGGTCACGGACAATGGTCCCGGCCTGAGCTCGCACCAGGGCACCGGCCAGGCCCGGCGCCTTCTGCACGACCGGCTGGCCGCACTCTACGGCCGCGGCCACTACGAGATGGAACTGCTGCGTGACGAAGTTCGTGGAGAGACGATCGCCATCCTGAACATGCCGCTGCGGATCGGGCTTCCGCAATGAGGCTGCGGTCGGTGGTCGTCGATGACGAGCCGCTGGCGCGGACGCGTCTGCACAATCTGCTCGAAGAGCACGCCGGCGTGGAAGTGGTGGGCGAGGCCGGGTCGGGCCAGGATGCGTTGCGCGTGATCGAGAGCCACCGGCCGGACCTCCTCTTTCTGGACATCGAAATGCCAGACTTCAACGGCTTCGAGGTGTTGCGGCGGCTCACGCACCGCCCCTACGTGATCTTCACCACCGGCTACGATCAGTACGCCGTGCAGGCCTTCGAGGCGGCCGGCATCGACTATCTGCTCAAGCCCATCGATCCCGAGAAACTCCTCCGCGCCGTCGGCAAGGTCGAGGAAGTCCACGGGCGCTCCGAGAATGATTTCGAGCAGCGGGTCGAGGCCCTGTTGCGGAGCTGGCACATCCAGCCGGTGCTCAAGCCGTACATCGAACGGCTCGCGGTCCGTCTCGGGGAGCGCATCCTGCTGATCGACGTCGCGCAGATCACTCACATCTACGCCCGCGAGAAATACGTCTTCGCCCGCACCTTGGCCGGGAAGGAGCACATCCTCAGTCAGACCATCGCCGAGCTCGAGGCTCAGCTCGATCCGCAGTTCTTCGCCCGCGTGCACCGCGCCACCATCGTCAACGTCCGTCACATCAAGGAGATCCAGATCTGGTTCGGCGGCAAGTACCGGCTCCTGCTGGACGACAAGGAAGGGACGGAAGTGGTGGTGAGCAAGAACATGGCGAAGGCGCTGAAGACGGTCATTCCGTTCTGACGGGCGGCACGGCCGCCTGATGAGGTCCGGAGTGGACCTTTCCCCCGCCGTCTGCAAGGATGTCGTCAGCTTTTTTCCCGGAGGGAGTGCCACATGGGCGCAGCCGAAAACAAACGACTCTTCCAACGTGTGTTCGCCGAGTTGGCCGTCGGGGACAGCCGGCCCTTTGCCGCCATCCTGTCCGACGACATCCGGTGGACCGTCATCGGAACGACCCACCATTCGGGGACATACGAGGGGAAGCAGAACGTCCTCCACGAACTGATGGCCAGGGTGATGTCCCACATCGTCGACCACATCGCCGTGACTCCGCATCGCTTCATCGCCGACGACGAGTACGTGGTCGTCGAGTTCAGCGGCAAGTCCACCACCCGGGACGGCAAGCCTTACGACAACACCTACTGTTGGGTGCATCGCGTCGTCGACGGAATGGTCGTGGAAGTGACCGAGTACCTCGACACGGAGCTGGTGACGTCCGTCTTCGGGAAGTGAAGGCCGCGGGTTTTGCCCGGCCCGCCCCTCTCTCAGCTCTGCGGGTAGCCCGCGCCGGCGTCGCGGCGGAAGCGCGTGCGGGAGAGCGAGAAGCGCTTCTGCAGGGCCACGAAGCCGAAGAAGATCCGGTTGAGCAGATTCGTCCACGGACCGGGATCCCATTTCCCCGCCAGGATGGTCACGACCGCGCGGAACAGGATCTGCGGCGGCTGCGGAGAGAAGAAGAGGTCGCGGAACTCGGGCGTGTAGAACCCGATCACGAAACGCCGGAAGGTGCGGAAGCGCTTGCGCTGGCGGCGCGAGAAGGCGTGAAACGACCGGACTGAGTAGTCGTTCGTGCGCCTGGCGCGATCGAGCTCGTCGGCCGCTTCGATGCCGGACTCCATGGCGATGGAGACGCCGGTGGAGAAGACGGGATCGAGGAACGAACCGGCGTCGCCGGCCAGGATCCAGCGGTCTCCGGCATAGGCAGAGGCGCTGTACGAGAAGTCTTTTTCCACGCGCACCGGCCACTGCCGCTCGGCGCTCTTCATCAGCGCGGCCACGACGGGCGTGTCGGCAATCGCACGCTGAAGCCGTTCCTCGGATGAGCCCTCCGGCATCTCCTGGTAGAGCTTGGTGGGCAGCACGACGCCGACGCTCATCAGGTCGTCGGAGACGGGGATGAGCCAGAACCAGCCGGCGTCGTTCCGCGAAATGATGCGGATGTCGTTGGGCGCCGGGCCGCCGAGGCGGGGCACGTTGCTGTAGTGCGAAAAGATGGCGATGTTCGCCAGCAGCGGCTCGTCGCTGCGAAGGTTGAACTTGCGCGCGATCAGGCCGGCCCGTCCGGTGGCATCGACGACCGCGCGCACGCATACGCTGGTGGCTGTTCCCCCTGCCGCGGGAGAGGCCTCGATCGTCACGGCGTCCGGCGCGAAGTCGCACGCGGTGACGCGCGTTCCTTCGCGCACGTCCACGCCCAGCTCGCGGGCGCGGTCGAGGAGGATCTTGTCGAAATCATCGCGGCGCACCTGGTAGGTCTGGGGGCGCGTCAAGCCGCGAACGTCGGCGAATTCGACGCCGCGGCCACTGCGCCCGTCATGGGTGAGCAGGCGTGCGCCCCACTTCACGGGGAAACGCGCCGCCTCGACCTGGTCGGCGACGCCGAGGATGGCGAAGGCGTCGTTGGCGCTGGAGAGGAGCGACTCTCCGATGTGAAAGCGGGGGAACGTGTCGCGCTCGAAGAGCACCACGGCATGTCCGTGCTGCGCGAGTGCGATGGCGGCCGAGGAGCCGGCCGGGCCGCCTCCGGCGATGGCGAAATCGAAGTCGTAGGGAGTCGATGTCTGGGTCACGGGTCGGGGGCGGAAAATATCACAGCATGCTCTTCGCCATCCGCACCACATTGACGGCGAGCAACGTGAGCCCGAGGCCGAGGAAGAAGGGTTTTCGAAACGTGCGCTCGTCTTCGGTGCTGCCGCCGAGAAAGGCGCTGAGAAGGAGGACGCCCGACAGACCGAACGCACCCTTCGAGCCGGAGAACCACCACGGGGGCAGCCCTCCCATGGCCAGAGAGAGGATCGCGCCGGCGGCGGCCAAGAAGACGAGAACGGTCTTGATCCGCCCCGTCCCCAGCCAACGCAACTGCGCCGCACCGGCGATCCCCAGGATGAGGACCAGAGATCCCGCGAAGGCGACGACCTGGAGCGTGGTCATGGGGGGAGAATAACTCTTCGAGTCTTCGAGTCGTCGAGTCTTCGAGTCTTCGGGTCTTCGAGTCGTCGGGTCTTCGAGTCGTCGAGGTGTCCAGGTCTTCGAGGTTTCTGAGACTCGGCGGCG
>JBDTOZ010000943.1:0-2116 GCA_039932995.1 Acidobacteriota bacterium
CTGTGGTGAACGTCTCCCGGTTGCAGGGTTCCTGACGAGGCCCAGGTGAGATGATGGACGAGTGATCTCCCTCGAACCGGAGCTTCAGGCCTTGCGGCCCCGTCTGGGAGACGCGGCCGCGGATGCTCTCATCGCGCGCGAGCGTCGCGAGATCTTCTCGATCTATCCCGAGCTGCGCATCCTCGGCTGGCTCGGCGCGACCTTGCTGGCCACGGCTGCCGGGATCGTGCTCAAGAACAACCTCGAGCGCATCGGACCGCTCGCGCTGGCCGCCGGGATGGCCGTCGCGGCCGCGGCCTGTTATGCGTTCGTCACGTGGCGCCGCCAGCGCGCCTCCGTCGTCGACGACTACGTCCTGCTCCTCGGGGCGCTGCTCGTCACCGCGGACGTCGCGTTCATCGAATCGCAGTTCCACCTGCTCGACTCCGCGTGGAAACACCATCTGCTCCTGCTCGCGGTCATCCACGGCCTGGGCGCGTATGTCTTTCGCTCGCGCATGCTCCTCTCGCTCTCCATCAGCGCTCTCGCGGGCTGGCTGGGAGCCGATCGCAATACGAGCGAGAGCGAGCTGGCGGTCCCTGCGTTCATTTGTGCCGCGATCCTGCTGATCTGGCGCGCCGTCGACCTCCGGATACGCGGGACATCCAGCCAACCGCCAAGCGCCAAGCGCCAACCGTTCGCTCCCACCTTCGAGCACTTCGCCGCGAACATCGCACTCCTCGGCGCGCTGACCCTGACCTTTGACCGCGACACGCGCATCCTCGGGACCCTGTTCGTCCTGGCCATCGCCGCCGCGGTGATCGTCTGGGGCTTTCGCGTGCGCGAGGAGTGGTTCGTGCTCTACGCCTTCGTCTACGCGGTGATCGCCGCGGACATCCTGCTCATCGACACTTTCAAGAACGAGGTCCTCACCTCGCTGATCCTGGTCGTCTCCATGATCGGCGCGATCGCGACGCTGCTCGTGCTGCACGCGCGGTTCAAGCGGATGGAGGCGCGCCCATGATCACCGTGGAACAGGAACGGGCCCGCCTCCTTCGCGAGCGTCTCCGCGAAGCCGGCCTCTCCTCCGTCGCGGCCACGGTCGAAGAAGTCCCGTGGCGCAGTCACGGCGTGCTCCTGCAGGCGGTGTTCTTCGTCCTCACGTGCGTGGGTCTGGCCGCGTGCTACTGGTTCTTCGACGAGCTGAAGGTCCCGAAGCCGGGCCTGGTCGCGGGAGTCCTGGCCATCGTGATCGCGGAGTACCTCATGAACAACCGCCGCTGGTTCGGGACGGGCGTGGAGGCGGCCCTGTGGCTGGGCGGGTTGTACGCGATGATCAGCGAGCTGCCCAGCAGCGGCGCCCCCGAGGCGCTCCTGGTGTTGGGCGCGGCTCCGGCGGTGGCCTGGGTGCGCGTGCGCAATCCTCTCTTCGGCGCGCTCGCGGCGGGATTCTTCGCGCAGTACTTTGAAGAGAAGTTCGACCTCGGCGTGGTGGCGGCACTGCTCATTGCGGTCGTGGCCGTCCTGGCGCTACTGCGCACCTGGAAGCGCCCGTCGACCGAATGGGTCTGGATCCCCATCGCCATTGCTCTTCCCATCGCGGGCTACTTCAATGCCGATGAGATCTGGCGCAACGTGACCATCCTTCTCTACGGCGCCTTTGGGCTGCTCACTCTGGCCCTGGCTCTCCGCAAGCGCCATCACGCCCTCCTGCTCAGCGCCGGCGTCGCCCTGGCCATCGCGGGGATCGAGCTCGGACGCGTGCTCACGAGTCCCCTCGAGCTGAAGCTGGGCTCGAGCGGAGCCGCGCTCCTGGCCGGCTCGTGGATCCTCTCCCGCGTCCTGCACAACCGCACCACCGGCATCGTCGTGACGCCCTCCAAGCTCACCCCCTTCGACGACGCCCTCGAGATCGCCGCCACGCTCAACGTCCCCCAACCGGAGTTCGCGCAAGCCACGCCCGCGCACTCGGGCGAAGGTGGCTCCTTCGGTGGTGCTGGGTCGACTGGGTCCTACTAACTGGGCCCCCGGGAGACGTTCACCACAGAGGCACAGAGGCACAGAGTTTTTGGAGCACCGGCAACGCACACGACGAGCAACAAAGTCTTTCAGCTTTCTCTGTGCCTCCGTGCCTCTG
>JBDTOZ010000944.1:0-1731 GCA_039932995.1 Acidobacteriota bacterium
CGCTGCGGTTCCTCGCGCATCCGTGGGGTCCGAAATGGCTTTCCCTCCCGCTGCTCGCGCTCGCCGCGGCCGGCGTCGCCTTCGTCGTCCGCCGTCGGGACGGGCGCGTGCTTCCGCTGGCCGCCGGCTGTCTGGTCTATCTCGGTTTTGCCGCGGCGACGATGGATCCGGCCGACGCGGTGCGCTATGCCATCCCCGCCCTCCCCCTCATCGCCCTCCTGGCCAGTCTCTCCTTCGGCTGGATCGAGCGGCAGACTCCCGCGGCCCTGACGTTCGTCGTGGCGCTGTTCTATGCAGCAGGCGCGTACGCGTACGCGTCCCCTCTCCTTCGTGCCCGCGCCACGAGCGACTCACCGCCAGTGGCTGCCGCGAAGTGGATCCGCGCGCACGTGCCGCGGGGAACGATCCTCCTCTACGATCCGGCACTCGGCCCGCACGCGCAGTTCCTCCTGCGCGAGTGGAAGGCGATGCGCGTCGATGCGGGACTGGCCGCTTACGGCAACCGCCCCGAGGTGCCCCTGGTGCTGTACGCCGACGGCGAGGGAGAGCACACCTTCCGCTGGCCGGACACGGACGCCTATCGCAAGCTGACCCGCCAGCACTACGTCTCCGTCAGCGTGAGTGAGCTCGAGCCGCGGGAACGGTATCGCGCCGTGGAGGGCGTGTACGGACCGGAACGGACCCGCGATGGTCAGTCCTGGCGCTGGCTGGGCGCGCGCGCCGTCCTCGACCTTCCCGACCTCGGCGCCAACCGCGTGAGGATCGTCCTGCGCGCGCCGCCCGAATACCCGCTCCCCGAGAACCGGGTGCGCGTCGAGATCCACGGCCACAGTGAGTTCCTCACCGTGCAGCGGGATGCGACCTCGGAGCTGACCATGACCTTCCCCAAAGGTCCGGCCCGAATCACCCTCACTCCGGCGCTGACCTTCGTCCCCGCCAACGTGCCGGGCGCGCGCAACCGCGACCGGCGCACGCTGAGCGTGATGCTCACGCGCGTCGAGCAATCCGTTTCGCCGTGAACCGCACCAGGATGGCCACCGCCGCCACCGCCGTGCAGGCCGCGGCGATCTTCATCTCCGTGACCACGCCGATGGCCGCGCCGGCCATCGTGTCGACGAACCAGGCGAAGAGAAAGACGCTGGGCAGCGTGCCGGCCAGGGTGGTGGCCACGTAGTCCCGCATGCGGACACGCGTCGTGGCGCCGGCCAGGTAATTGAGCGCCACATACGGCACGATGGGCACGAGCCTCAGCAGAAAAAGCGCGAACACGGAGTCCAGGACCGGCACGTTCTTCCGCGGCATGCGCCGCTCCACCCACCCCGCCAACCCTCTTCGCGCCAGCATGAACGGAGGGATGGCCGAGAGCGTACAGGTGACGAGCTCGATCGCGCCGCCGACCTTCCATCCCCAGATGAGCGCGCCCGCCGCCGAGAACAGCCCCAGCGGCAGGATGAAGATCGTGAAGACGGCGTACAGGAGCACGAAGAGCGGCACCGCCCACCACTCCCCCGCCCCCGCCCGCATCGTCTCCACCGCGGCCCGCACCGCCGGAAACTCCTCCAGCCGCGTGGCCAGGAACGCCACCACCACGATGGGAATGATGATCGGCAGGAGCGGCAGAAAGCCGCGGACGCGCTCGCGAAGGGTCACTGCAGGGGATGGTACCCCGAGGTCCCCCCCGGGGAACGTTCACCACAGGCCTGACCGGCGGAAGCGGACCGCCGTTGACCA
>JBDTOZ010000945.1:0-9902 GCA_039932995.1 Acidobacteriota bacterium
GGAGGTCGGGGGTCGGAGCTTCAGTTCAGCGGATTGGTTAATGGGGTCAGAGCTTCATTGCAGCTAGTCGCCGCTCGGCGCGCCAACCCCGACCCTGAACTGAAGCTCCGACCCCGTTAACCAACCGCGCCCGACCTTGGAATGCCAGCGTCGAAGCGGCGGCGGCCGGCCGGCGCGTGGCTCGCTGAAGCTCCGACCCCCGCCAACCGCCTGAAATGAAGCTCCGACCCCCGTCAACCGACCCCCGTCAACCGTCAACCGTCAACCCGAAACTCACCTCACCGCTTCGCTGGCCCGCACGAAGCGGAACCCGCGGGCGCGCAGCTCGGGCAGCTCTTCGGTCAGCACACGGAGGGTGACCGGATAAGGATGGCCGATGCCGACTGCGATGCCGCGGCGCTCGGCGGCGCTGGCCAGTTGATCGAGCTGGTGCCGGACCGCCGCGGGCGTGGCCACGTCGTCGAGAAACACGTTCCGCGTGGCGGTGCGCACGTTCATCTCACGGGCCATGCTGCCGGCCACCGAGCCGCCACCCGTTCGGGAATCGATGAAGTACATCCCTTCCGGGATGGCCCGCAGCACCTGGCCCATGACCCGCCGGTCACTGGTGGCCCGCGAGCCCATGTGGTTGTTCACTCCGCGCGCGTGCGGGATGGCTTCGATGTTCTCGCGCGTGGTGCGGGTGATCTCCTCGTCCGTCATCGACGTGAGGATCGCGTTCCGCCCCGGCGCCTCATGTCCCTGCGGCTCCATCGGCAGATGGCAGAGAATCTCGAAGCCGCGGTCGTTGAGGCGGTCCGCGAACTCCGCGGCCCGGGTGCCGTTCGGAAGGATGGCGTAGTTGACGTTCGGATCGAGGGCCATGAGGCGCTCCAGAGGCTGTCCGTCGAAGCCGAGGTCATCGATGATCAGGACGATGTCCCCGCTGCCGCGCCGCGGCTTTCGGTGGACTCTAGGCAGTGCGGCCTCCTGGCCAGGAGCCGCAGCGGCGTGAGGCGCGGACGGATGGATTGGCCCCTGCGTGGTGGCGATCACGGCGGCGCGGGCTTCCTGATACGACTCGCCCGGCGACTCTCCGCCGTTCAGCCACTGCCACAAAAAGAAAGCGGCCAGCCCCGCGAGAGGGATGGCCGCCAGAATCGCAATGGTCTGAAAAGAACTGCGCGCTCGCTCCCGTCCGTTCATGCGCGAGAACATTGTAACGCGCGAGAGCTCAGGCGGCTTTCTTCTTCTCCATCATTGCGTGCGGGTCGACTCCGTAGAGCTCGAGAGCCTTCTCGAGGATGAGGTCTTCCTCGTCGGCCTTCTTGCCCTTGGCCTCCGGATCCTGAATGGCCTGCGCCGAGAGATCGACGGAAACATCGGGCTTGATGCCTGTCTCGGTGATGGCCTTGAGGTCGGGGGTCGTGTAATGCGCGACCGTCATCTGCACGCCGCCGCCGCTGGGCAGCGCGATGAACCGCTGCGCGATGGCTTTCCCGTACGTGGTGATTCCAACGACCTTCCCGCGGTTGTTCCCGCGGATGGCTGCCGCGAAGACCTCGGCACCGGCGGCGGTGGAGAGGTCGGTCAGCACCTGCACCTCGCCGTCATAGGCCGTGGCGCGATCCGCCTGCCAGCGCTTGGACTCGAACTTCCGCCCTTCGAGCGCGGTGATGAGGCCGCCGCTGAGCAGGTCATCGACCGCCATGATGGCCTGGTCGACCGACCCACCCGCGTTGCCGCGGAGATCGACGATCAGTTTGCGGACGTTGCGCTTGCGCGCATCCTCGAGGGCGGTCCGGAACTGCGCGGCCGTGTTCTCCTCGAAGTAGGGAATCTTGATGTAGGCGATGCCGGAGATGGTCTCGCTGGTCGGCGCGACCGGGTGGAACGAGGCACGATCGACGGTGATCTCCGAGCGCTTGGTCTCGCCGCCGTGCAGGATCTGCAGCTTGACCGGACGCTCTTTCTGGAGCGCGTTGCGCACCTGCCACACGGCCATCTTCTGCGTCGACTGGCCATCGATGGCCTCGATGAAGTCGCCCCGGCCGACGCCCGCTTTCTCGGCCGGCGAGCCCGCCACCGGCGCGATGACGTAGGCGTAACCGAACCGCTTGGTGACGATCAGACCGAGCTTGTTGTCCTCGACGTCGCTGAAGCCCTTGTAAGCATTCATCTGACCCGGCGCGACGTAATAGCTGAACTCGTCGATGGCGTCCGTCACACCCGAAAAAGCCCCTTCCATCAGGGCGTCGGAGGCGACCGGCTCGACGTAGTTGCTCCGCACCAGCTCGAAGACTTCCGAGAAGATGCTCAGGTAGCGGTAGACGTTCGCCTTCTGCGTGGACTGGCCGAACATGGCCCCGGCCAGGAGAGTGACCATCAACGCCACGGAGAGAGAGAGGAAGAGGATGCGTTTTCTAGTCATTCATGGCCTCGTTCAGTCGAACAGTCGCAGTGGGCAGTCGACAGGAGATCGTCATCGTAACCATTTCTGCGGATCTTCGGGCTTGTTGTCGTGGCGAATCTCAAAATACAGATGGCCGGAGCTGGTCTCCTCGCTCTCGCCCACCCCTGCAATCGGCTGGCCGGTGTTGATGTGATCTCCCACCACAACCGTCGAGGCTTTGACGTTCCCGTAGAGCGAGAACACGCGGTTGCCGTGATCGAGAATGATCAGGTTTCCGTACCCTTTGAACCACTGTGAAAAAAGAACTGTTCCCTGGAACACCGCACGCACCGGCGCGCCCGCGGCCGCCTCGATCTTGAGTCCGTTGTTCACGGTGAACGTCGCGAACTTCGGGTTCCGATGACGGCCGAACCGCTCGAATACTTTTCCTTCCACCGGCCACTGCAGGGCGCCCTGTACGCCGTTGATGTCTCCGGCGGCCAGCGTTCCCCGTTTCTGCAACGACAGCGAATCGACGAGCCGCTGCAGCCGGCGGGCCTTCTCTTCCAGTACCGTCAACTCCTGCGTGGTCCCGCTCTCCTCGGTGCGCAGCCGCGCCAGAACCCTTTCCTGCTGCTCTCGCGCTGCCACCACCGCCAGCCGCCGCTGCTCCACGAGGCGCCTGGTCTGTCTGAGACGCAGTTGCCGGTCGTGAAGTTGCTCCTGCCTCACGGCCAGTTGTTGACGGGCCGCCTGGAAACGGCTCACCAGCCGCGAGTCCCGCGTCACCAGATAGCTGAGCATGGACATGGCCTCGACCGGATTCTTGTCCTCGTCGAGGGCCAGCAGCATGCGCACATAGCTCAGCCCTCCGAGCCGGTACAAGGCCACCATCCGCTTGCGGAGATCTTCCTTCTGGCGGGCGATGCGCGGCACGAGCGCCGCCACCTGCGCCTCGATGGCCTGCTGCTCGGCGTTCAGCCGCGCCTCGGCGGCCGCGGCCAGCTCCAGCTCCCGCGTGCGGATGCCCAGCTCGAGATCCACTTCCTCCAACTCCCGCGTCGCCGACTGCGCCTGTCGCCGCACTTCCTCCAGCTTGGCGCGGAGCCGCGTGATGTCGGTGCGGATGCGGTCCAGGTCCGTGCCCTGCGCATGCGCGGGCAGCACGAGCAAGAGGAGCAGGAGCCAGGTCAGGATCGTGCGCGCCACGCCGGCACCCGGCGCAACCAGCCCCCTACTTCGCTGGGAACTCGCGCAGTGCATGCCGGGCCGCCTGCTGCTGGGCTTCCTTCTTCGACGAGCCTTCGCCGCGCGCGACGAAACTGCCCACGCGCACTTCCACGACGAACGTCTTGTCGTGGTCGGGTCCGGCCTGCTCCACGACGGTGTACTCGGGGAGTTGCAACCCCCGGCCCTGGGCGATCTCCTGCAGCGCGGTCTTATAGTCGGAAAAGAGCAGGTCCTCCTGGTCGATGCGCTCGATGTCCGGCACGAAGGAACGCTCGATGAGCCGGCGCGCCGCTTCGATGCCGCCGTCGAGATAGACCCCGGCGATGACCGCCTCGAACAGGTTGGCCAGCAGGGAGTCTTTCCGGCGTCCGCCCGTCTTCTCCTCTCCCACTCCGAGGAGGATGGCCTCCCCCATCGCGTAGTGACGGGCCTTCTCGGCCAGACTGGAGGCGCTCACCAGGTGCGCCTTCATCTTGGAGAGCGCCCCCTCGTCGAGGTGCGGGAAATGGCGGAAGAGGAGGTCCCCGACCACAAAGCCGAGGACGGAATCGCCCAGAAACTCGAACGTCTCGTTGTGGCGGACTTCCACGTCCTTCGCCTCGTGTGAGTACGATTTGTGGGTCAGGGACCGGCGAAGGAGCTCGCGCTCCTCGAAGGTGTACCCAATGCGCTGCTCGAAGTCAGAGACGCCGGTCTGCAATCGAAGGCAAGTCTAGCATCGGGATCGGGGATTGCGGACCGGGATCGAGTCCCGTCACTCTCCGTGCAGGACCGCCGCGCCGTAGTGGACCTTCTCGCCGATCTCCAGGCGGACACGGTCGAGATCGATGCGTCCGGGCTCGACGAGGACGACCACGCTCGAGCCCATGTGGAACGTCCCCAGACGCGCGCCCGCGGCGAGGGGCACGGCCGGGTCGTACTGCCGCACCACCGTTCGCTCGACGCTGCCGGCGTTGGAGATGAAGTCGTCGTAGACGACCGAGATCTTGCCGACGTTCGTGGCCCCGATCATCACCACCGCCACCAGTCCGAAGGACGAGTCGATGTAGGTGACCACCCGCTCATTGATGGAGAAGAGCTCATTCACGTTCTCCAGCGACCAGTCGTTCACCGGCCAGAGCTTGCCCGGGATGTGGACGCTGCGGACGATCGTCCCGCTCACCGGCGTGTGGACGTGGTGATAGTCCTGAGGGGAGAGATAGAGGTTGAAGTACGCGCCGTTGGTGTAGCGCGCGGCCAGCTCCTCGTCGCCGAGAAAGCCAGCCACGGTGTAGCTCTTCCCCTTGATCTGTTCCAGACGCCCATCCTGCACCGGCCCGAAGTTGCGCAACCGGCCGTCCACCGGACTGACGAAGTCGCCCTCGATGGGACGCAGTCCCTCCCGCAGATCGCGGATGAAGAAGTGTCCGATGGACGGATAGTGATGCAGCTCCTTCCCCGCCGCGTCGACGTCGATCTGATACGTGGCCGCAAACCATCGCACCAGCCGGCGGCTGAGAGGCCGGGGTAACCGCGCATGGACGAGCCGCCCCACCATCCGGCTCATGCGGTTCTTGGGGACGTAGCGCAGGTAGCGGTACAAGGTTCCTCCGGTTGGCGGTTGTCGGTTGGCGGTTGGCGGTTGGCGGTTGGCGGGGGCTCTGAGGGGCAGTGAGTTGGGGGGGCCAGCGTTTTTTGCTCGATGCACGAGCCCTGGTCCCTCGCAACTCGCAGCCGTCCGTGGCAACTCGCCCCCGCCAACCGTCAACCGCCAACCGAATCAATTCACGCCAGCGCCCTGGCCACTTCTTCATCTCCCGACTTCAACTCCTCCTGGGGGTGCGCCAGGTAATACCCCTGCAAGAGATCGATGCCGAGCTCTCGGCACGTTTCGTATTCGGACTGCGTCTCGATGCC
Organism: Acidobacteriota bacterium; assembly: GCA_039932995.1. GTDB lineage: Bacteria > Acidobacteriota > Thermoanaerobaculia > Gp7-AA8 > Gp7-AA8 > QHVT01. The sequence continues at coordinate 5,498 of JBDTOZ010000945.1, forward strand.
CTCGGCGATGGTCTTGGCGTTGATCTTTCCGGCCAGGTCCACCAGCATCCGCACCAGATCCTGCTTGATCGGCTCCTCGGCCAGCGTGGAGACCAGACCTTTGGTGATCTTCAGATAGTCCGGCGACAGCGCGGCGATGGCCTCCAGCGACGCGTAGCCGGAGCCTGCGTCGTCGATGGCCATCTCGATGCCCTTGTCCCGGAACTCACTGAGCAACTCCCGGAACTGCGCATAGTCTTCGATGGCAGCCCGCTCGGTGAGCTCGAAGACGAAGTGTCCCCTGTTCTCGGCAAAGAACGAGACCATCTCGTGGATGCGGAACTCGGACTCGCCGAACATCTCCGCCTCGAGATTGAGCAGGAACTTGCGGTCGGCAAAGTCGACCTCGCGCAGCCGCCGCAGCGCCCCTTCCAGTGCAATGGCCTCCAGGGCCCAGGCCAGTTTGGCCTCGCGGGCGAAGGAGAAGAGCATGTCCGAATTGCGAAACGAGGAGTTGGCCGGACCTCGGGTGAGGATTTCGTAGCCGAAGACCGTTCCCTCTTTGGCGCGTACGATCGGTTGGAAGAGCGTGGTCACCCGCTTGCGCCGGATGATGTCCCGCAATTCGCGGACGAGGCGCTTTTTGCGCTGCTGCTCGGCGTCGCGGACCGCGTCCGCGGCGGTTTGCATCCCGGTGTAGACCTGGCGCTCCAACCGGAGCTGCGGGCGATAGTCGATGCGCGCGCTGCCGACGAAGAAGCCGATCTGATCCGTCTGCACGTGCGGAAACCGTTCCCGTGTGGTGTCGATGAGCCGCTGGCGCATGTCGTTGGCAATGCGCTCGGACGCGCGCTCGGCGGTGAGGTCCTGACCTTTGGTCTCGTGAAAGATGTAAAAGCTCGACCCGCCGGTGCGATGGCAGGTGACGATGGCGTTCGTGAAGCGCTGCCGGGCTTCGGCCGTGACGATCTGGCCCACATTGCGGAGCACCTCGTCGAAGAAGGCCCAGCCGTACTCCGCCTCCAGCGCCTCGACCTGCTCGATGTCGACGAAGACCACACCGATCTCGCCATGCTCGATCATCAGCTCCTTCACGCGATCGAGCACGATGGGCAGCGTGGGCAGGCCGGTGGCGCGGTCGAGCAGCGCGGTCTCCAGCGCGGCGCGGCCAGCCAGTGACGCCTCGGGCGTCGGACCGGGCGCGCGGGCCAACACGGCCTGCACCCGCTTGAGCACTTCGTGGCGGTCGAAAGGCTTGACCAGGTAGTCGTCGGCGCCGACCTGGAGGCCGGTCAGGCGGTCTTTCACGTCGCCACGCCCCGTCACCAGGATCACCCCGATGTGGGAGGTGCGGTGGACGGCCTTGAGCGCCTGACAGACTTCCCAGCCGCTGCGTTTGGGCATCATCACGTCCAGCAGGACGGCCCCCGGCAGGCGGGTCTGAGCGATCACCAGCGCCTCTTCCCCATCACGGGCCACGAGGACCTCGCAGTCCAGCGGCTTGAGATACGTCTTCAGCAGCACCGCGACTTCTTCGTCGTCATCCGCAATGAGCACAACCGGCCGGGACATTCGCGCAGATCATTGCGGAAAATGAGCCAGCGAACAAGTTGGGGGCGAATTTCGTCGCGACCGCCTCGGCGGCGCCGCGGCGAGAGGCCGAGGGGCCGGCCGGTGCGGACGCCTGCGCTCCAACGGAGGCACCGTTGAGGCGAAGGGTTGCATCGCGTCCCTCCGGGGCGTAACGTTCGCGCCCAACTGCGAGCGGAGAGTGAGACGGAAGCTGCATGATCAAATTCGGGACCTCGGGATGGCGCGGCATCATCGGCGAAGACTTCACCTTCGAGAACGTTCGCGTCGCCACCCAGGGCATCGCTTCCTATCTCAAGAAGTCCGGCCAGCAGGGCTCGGGCGTGATCGTGGCCTACGACACGCGCTTCCTCTCCGAGAAATTCGCGTCCGAAGCGGCCAAGGTCCTGGCCTTCAACGACATCAAGGCCTACCTCTGTACCCGTGACGTGCCCACTCCGGTGGTGGCCTTCGAGACCATCCGCCGCAAGGCCATGGGAGCGATCAACTTCACGGCCTCCCACAACCCGCCCGAATACAACGGCCTCAAGTTCTCGGGCTCCAACGGCGCCCCCGCGTTGCCGGAGATCACCCGCCAGATCGAGCGCGAGATCCATCTGGTGCAACAGAAGAACGAGCGGATGGACGTCTACGAGAAGACGGAGCTCATCGAGGAGATCGACCCGAAAGACCGTTACCTGACCGAGCTGCGCCAGAAGATCGACGTCGACGCCATCCGTCGCAGCGGCCTGCGCATCGCCATCGACTCGCTCTACGGCACCTCGCGCGACTACCTCGACTACTTCCTGCTCGAGGCAGGCGTGGAATTGAAGATCATTCACAACTTCCGCGACCCCTACTTCGGCGGTTTCTCGCCGGAGTGCAGCGAGAAGAATCTGGTCGATCTGCGCAAGGTGGTCGGTGAGGACAAGTACGACCTGGGGCTGGCCACCGACGGCGACGCGGACCGCTTCGGCATCATCGACGACCGCAACCGCTTCATCTCGGCCAACAACATCATCGCCCTGCTGGCCATCTATCTGAAACGCTACCGGAAGATCCCCGGCGGACTGGCGCGGTCGGTGGCCACGACGCACCTCATCGACGCCATCGCCCGCAAGCTGGACGTGCCGTTGTACGAGACCCCGGTCGGCTTCAAATACATCGGCGAGCTCATCCTCGCCGACAAGATCGCCGTGGGTGGTGAAGAGTCGGCAGGCATGTCGATGTACCGCCACGTGCCCGAGAAGGACGGCGTCCTGGCCTGCCTCCTGGTCGCGGAAATGGTGGCGCGCACCGGAAAGAAGATCGGCCAGCTCATCGAAGAGACTCACCAGGAGTTCGGCCACTTCTACTCCCGCCGAATCGACCTCAAGCTCACTCCGCAACTGAAGGATTCCCTGGCCAAACGGCTGGCCGATCCCCCCAAGACGATCAACGGGTTCACCGTGAAGGACGTGAACACGATCGACGGCGTGAAGCTGATCTTCGACCCGCAGACCTGGCTTCTCTTCCGTCTCTCCGGGACCGAGCCCGTGGCCCGCCTCTACGCCGAAGCCTGCAGCCCCAAGGACCTCAAACACGTGCTCGACGCGGGCAAGAAGTTCGTGGCGTGACATGCGGCACCTCGTCCTGGCTCTCTTGCTCACCACCCTGACTTCGTCCGCGCAGGTCCGCGTGACCGCCAGCGGAGGCAAGAGCATCACCACGTGGCATGGTCAGGCTGACCTGGAGGCCGTGAATTTCGAGCTCGGCCACGCGCTCTCTCCGCACACGACCGTGGCCATCGTGGCCTCGCCCATGACGCTCTGGCAACCGCGGAGCTGGTTCGGAGATCAGTTCGGTGACGGCAACGAATCGGTGCGCGCGCTGGCCGCGACGCTGCTCGTGCGGCGCACGTTCCGCGTGCAGGCGCCGGTGCAGTGGTACGTCGAAGGGGCCACCGGCCCGATGGTCGCGGAGAAACAGATCCCGGCCTCCACCTCGCGCTTCAACTTCGTCACGGAGATGGGCGCCGGACTGGTGTTCAACGCACAGGGACGGCTCCCCATCATCGCCGGCTATCGCTTCATGCACGTCTCCAACGGCGGCTACTCGCCCCGCAATCCTGGACTGAACTTCTCGGCCGCGGTCATCGGCGTGCAGTTGAAAACGCGATCGTGAAGGTTCGCCCTTCGGGAGGAGCGCCCGGGCAGGATGCCCGCGCCCCGCGTCTCAGAAACGCCAGGACGCGCCGGCGCTGACGATCAGCGGATCCACCGATACGGTCGAGGGGATTGGAATGCGCGGATCATTCGCCTTGCGAATGTCCGGCTCGACTTCGAGCGGCAACCAGGCCGCTCCCAGCTCGAGGGTGATGCGGGGTGCGATCCGGTAACGAACGCCCCCCTCCGCCACGAAGGTCATCTTCGGATCGAACTGCAGATCCAGGTCGTCCCCGAAACGGTCTTCGAGGTTGCCGATCACGACCAGCGCTCCCCCCGCCCCGGCGAAGGCGGAGAATCGCGACCGGGACGCAAAGTGAATGCGGGCGGTGGCCGCATAGATGTCCAGCCCCATCGTGCCGAGGTCCACGTCCCCGGGAGGCGTGGCATCCGCAAAAAGGATCACGGCCGGATTGACGAAGGTGGCCGCGGCTCGGGTGGAGAACCGCTCCGACCAGAACACGTCCACGAATGCCGCGAACCCGCGTCCAGGCTCGAACGTCACTTTCCCCCCATCGAAACGCTCCTCCCCGGTCGACAGTGCCAGAACGTGTTGCGCGCCGGCCGCAACCTCCGCCGCGTTCGCCGAAACGGCCAGGACCAGGCAGAGCAGAAGAATCGCGTTACGCATGCGGCGCGATTCTAGCTCGCCG
>JBDTOZ010000946.1:0-5310 GCA_039932995.1 Acidobacteriota bacterium
TAAGGTCGCCGCTTCATTGCTGAGCCGCCGATCGAGACCCTCCGGCTCGCGTTGCAGAGAGAGAGAGGTAGCTTCAGCAATTCCACAGGGGCACGCCCATTCGCCCGCTCCCCGTGGTTGGGTCCGAGGTGGGCGCAAACTGAAGGGTCTCGATCGACTTCTCAAAGAACTGCAGACTTTTTGGGAAAAAGAAAAGGGGCTCTACGCCCCTCTGTTGCCGTCGCCGGCGCGAACCCGATTGCGGGGTGAATCTATATCACGACTCGGGGAGCGAACGTGACCTGGATCACAAAATCACGTGTTGTTTTTATACCAGTCCGCATTGATGTCCGTGTACTGCTTCCATTGCTCCGGAACGAGATCGGCCGGGAAGATGGCCTGGACCGGACAGGCCGGCTCGCACGCGCCGCAGTCGATGCAGACTTCCGGGTCGATGTAGAGCATGTCGAACTTTTCGAAGGACTCTTCGTCCTTTCGAGGGTGGATGCAGTCCACCGGACAGACATCGACGCAGGCAGTGTCTTTCGTGTTGACGCAAGGCTCGGCAATCACATAGGTCATGACTCAAGGCTCCTCGGACAGTACTGCGCGCATTCTAGCAGGGGGTTGCCGGTTGTCGATTTGTCGGTTGGCGGGAGCCGCGACCGCCCGGATTCTGAAGGGAGGAACCTTCCCCTCCCTCCGCGCGACGGGCATCGCTGCTGGCCGTCCAGGGTCTCTAGGACTCGTTCCATCTCCGGATCGACTCGATCTGGTAGTCGTTGCCCATGAACGTGACGATGTCTCCGTTGGCGTGGCCCATCAGCTTGCCGGCCACCTCGGACTGGTTGGAGTAGACGCCGCGTTCCGGCTCCGACTCCCAGGGGCCGAGGATGGTCACCTCGCGGCGCGTGTCGCCGTTGGAGAGCTCGATCTTCGTCCCGACACGCACCACGGCCGTGTCGATCTGACTCGGGTCGAGCACGCGCACGCGGGAGATCTCCGAAGCCAGCTCACCGACGCGGTTGGAGAGATACTCGGCGCGGGCGCGCGCGGCTTTGTACTCGAAATTCTCGCGAAGGTCGCCCATCTCGCGCGCGGCCTGCAACGCTTTGGAGTTCGCCGGGATGTCCACGCTGCGCAGGTGGTGCAGCTCCCCGCGCTTCTTCTGCAGCGACTCGCTGGTGGCGTAGACCGGCTCCTGAGCCGGCTCCCGGAGCGTGGGGAACTTCATCAGTGCGGCCTGGCGGATGATGTCGCGGCGATACTCCTCGAGGGCACCATAGCGCTCCAGGGTCTCCACGAGCTTGCGGGCCTGCTCTTCATTGTCCTGGCTCATCACGATCCGGACGGCCAGGCCGCCCTTGTCGAAGAGGTCGCGCAGGCGCGCCCGCACCGAGGAGAACTCGTCGTGCGTCAGCGCATCGAGGATCTGGAAGAGCAACGCGTAGTTGGCGCGCTCGCTCATCCCTTGCTCTTCGTTCAGGCGTTTCACGTACCAGAAGAAGGCGTGAGGATGCCGGCGTGGGTAGCGCAGCGTCTCGTCGACCAGCCGGCCGCTGATCTCGGTCTGTCCCGCCTCTTCGAGGGCGGCCATGACCGCGGTGAGCATGCGCGGCTCCTGGTCCAGGAAGAACACTTCGCCGTAGACTTTCGGCCAGTCGGGGTGATTCTCGCGCACCAGCGTCAGGGCGCGCTCCCGCAGCGTCTTGTCGGTGATGCCCGCCACGGTGCGCGAGGCCATGGCCCCCGTGAGCAGCGAGGAGGGCTCGATGGTGGGGGTGTAGTGCCCGGGCAGGGACTCCAGCGTGGTCAGGATCTGCCAGGCCATGGCCGCATCGGTGCGCGCCAGGCGGCTGGCCTCGGCGGCCAGGGCGGTGGAGAAGAAGTCGGCGATCTCCTGGCTGCGGCTGCTGTGCTTCCGGGCCAGGTCGAGCTTGGTCTTTACGTCCGAGCGGTCGAAGTCACGCCGGACCGCGGCCTCGGCATCGGACTGGGAGCCTGCGAATGCGTAGGTGGCCTTCGTCCCCGTTCCGCTGGTGACGATGCGCGGATTCTTGCGCGCGTTCGTCCACCACGAGCTCCACTTCTCTTCCGGCACGATGCCGATCACGGCATCGCGCACCTCGGCCATCATCATCGGCCGCCCAAAGCTCTGCAGAATGCGGGCGAAGAACTCGGCAGGGGAATCCTTGGCCCGCTTCTTCACGCCGTCCGGATCGCTGAACTTTTCCCGTAAGACGTGGCCTTGGGGGAGCGGGAGCAGAAACTTGGCGGCCGCGCCAAGAGGCACGGAGACGCGCTTGTCGCGCTCGAAATCGAGCCGGCAGACACCCAGGTCCGGATTCAGCTCGGTGACCACGCCCGCACCACGCCCGGTCATGAAGAAACACTCGCCGACGTCGTAGGTCAGCCACATCTCGATTTTTTCGGCGCGCTCCACGGGATTGCTCTGCGCGTCGGAAAAATTCGAGATCTGGAAGGCGCGGGGGAAGCTCTTGTGCTCGGAGAAGGCCTTGCGCAACGCTTCTTCGATGGGTGGGCGCAGTGTGGCTGGATGCTTGGAGAGCCGCCCGACCTCTTTGAGCACCTGCAGCCGCTGCACCCACAGCTTGCGTTCTTTGAGGGCGTCGGAGAGCAAGCCCAGGAGGGTGTCGGACTGCGAGCGCTGCTCGGCCTTGCGGAGCGCCTTGGCGGCGGTGATGAAGGTCTCGACGTCTCCCGGGTCGCGCTCGATCTGCTCCATCCAGAGCGCCTCGAGGTCGTCGAACTTCTTCTTCTGAATCAGAGCATTCGCATCTTCGCGGAACGGCATGGGCTCGCGATTCTATGACAGAAGACGTCCCGTGACGGCGGCGTTCGAAATGAAAAAGCCGGGCATCCGCCCGGCTCTTCCGTTTCTCCGGCCGGCTTGGCCTGCCGGAAGGTCAGTGACGCAGCTTGACGAGCGCCTTGAAGACGTCGAACGGAAGCTGCTCGGAATGGACGACATTGCGAAGGTGGTGCAGCGTCGCGCGCCGCTGCTTCACGTCATCGACCGTGATGTTGTGCTTCCGAAGAAGCTCGTGGGCTCTGTTGTCGGGCATGGTTCTCCCTGTCAAAAACTGCGTTGAGTGCAGGGGAACGGGGCGATGGGGACGGCTATTCCGGGAAGCCGGCAGGAGCTTCGGCGAGCCGATCTGCCGGCAACGCGCGACACGTTTTTCGGTGGGTGAAAAATGTTCCCCCACCGGCCGGTGCTCCCGCGCTCAGAAACGAGCGGCTCGGCTCGGGATTCACCATGGACGCGCGCCCTGGAGAATCCTGCTCATTCGCGTTTCAAGGCCTCCAGAATCTTCTCGTGCACTCCGCCAAAGGCTCCCGAAGACATCACCAGGACCACGTCGCCTTCCTTTGCGTCCCGCGCAACGCGGCGGGCGATGTCGTCGAAGTCGTCGATCTGCTCGGCCTGGATGCCGTCGGCGGTGAGACGCCCGTCGATCGTCTCCACGGACATCATCTTGTCGAGGCCGTAGCGGGTGGCGTAGCGATCCTTGTGGAAGACGGGGCCGATGATCACCCGGTCCGCACCGTGAAAGGCGTCGATGTAGCCGGCTTCGAATTCCTTGCGGGACGACGAGATCGAGCGCGGCTCGAAGAGCGCCCACAGTCGGGCGCCCGGGTAACGCTTGCGCGCGCCGGCCATGGTCGTGGCGATGGCCGTGGGGTGGTGCGCGAAGTCGTCGATGACGGTCACGCCGCGCTCCACTCCGCGCACTTCCATCCGTCGTTTGATGCCCCTGAAGGTCTCGAAGCCTTTCTGAAGCTCCTCGGCGGACACGCCAAGAAGGCGTGCGATGACGGCGTCGGCCAAGGCGTTGAGGACGTTGTGCGTGCCCGACAGTGTGGTGTGAAAGCGCGCCCACTCCTCCCCATGCCACCACGCCGTGAACTCCGTTCCCTGGGGCGTTTCGACAGCGTCGGTGAAGTGGGCGTCGGAGGCGCTGGTCGAGCCGAAGGTGATCCAGCGTGCACGGGCGTCGTTGCGGAGCGACATCACGTTCGCGTCGTCGCCGTTGGCGACGATCGTGTCGGCGGCCTTCATCTGTTGTACCGCCTTGCGGAACGCGCTGATGATGGCCTCCAGGTCGGCGTAGATGTCGGCGTGATCGAATTCGATGTTGTTCAGAAGCAGGGTGTTCGCGTGGTAGTGGAGGAACTTCGGACCCTTGTCGAAGAAGGCCGTGTTGTATTCGTCCCCTTCGATGACGAATTCCGGGCCTTCACCCAGCTTGAAGTTCTGGTTGAAGTTCACGGGGATGCCGCCCACGACCATGCTCGGATCGCGTCCGGCCGCCTCCAGCAGCCAGGTCATCAGTGAGGTGGTCGTGGTCTTGCCGTGAGTGCCGGTGATGACCACGGAGTGCTTCTCGCGAATGAAGAGGTGGTAGATGGCCTCCGGCATGGAGGTGTACGGCAGATCCAGCTCCACGGTCGCGGCCGCCTCGGCGTTGGTGCTGGCGGCCACATTTCCGATCACGACCAGATCGGGGCGAAACGTCTCCAGGTGCTGTTTCGTATACCCCTCGAGCACCGGGATCCGGAGCCGCTCGAGATACGTCGACATCGGTGGATAAACGTGCTCGTCGGAACCGGCCACCTCGAAGCCGCGCTGTTGGAGCATTCCTGCCAGCGAGGCCATGGCGGTGCCACCGATTCCGATCAGATACACTCTTCGAACGTCCGGCAATTCTTTGAGATGAGGCATTTCGCGGGACAGTTTCGCAAAGCTCCCGCCAAACCGCCAATCGTCGTCCGTCAACCCCTTCGGAATGGCCCCCTCTCGGGTGCTGTTCGCATCGAAAAGTCAAGGATCGTATTACCCACAGGAGGATTCATGTCGAAGCGATTGTTTGCGTTGACCCTCGCCCTCGCACTGGCCGTCGCGGCGCCGTACGCCGTGGCCCAGGAGAAGGCGTCGGAAACGGCCAAGGCCCCGCGTCTCACGCTGGTCGAGCCGCTCAAGGATTTCGGGACGGTTCCCAAGGGCGAGAAGATCGACTGGGCGTTCGAGATCAAGAACACCGGCACCGCGGATCTGGAGATCCTGGCGGCCAAGCCCACCTGCGGCTGCACCGTGGCCGACTTCGACAAGCTCATCAAGCCGGGACAGAGCGGCAAGATCTCCGCTCACGTCGACACGACCAACTTTGCGGGCCCGATCTCGAAGGCCGTGACCATCGAGTCGAATGACCCGAACACGCCGACGGCGCAGGTCACCATCAGCGCCATCGTCAAGCCGTACGTCGAGGCCTATCCGGCCGGCTTCGTCCGCTACAACATGCTCCAGGG
>JBDTOZ010000947.1:0-4831 GCA_039932995.1 Acidobacteriota bacterium
GCGGGCGAGACGCCCACGGGCCAGCCGGCGAGGACGCCGGCGCTCCAATGCTCCAACTGCAAATGGTCGCGCCGCGCGGAGAAACTCGAGGTTAGTCGTACAGAGCGGCGTAGCCGCAACCAAGCCGCCTACCGCGGCGGGGAATCCTCGCGTCGCGCGGTGAAACGCCACGATCTGGCGAGTGATGCTCGGCTTCCCGGTGTGGACCACCATGCTATCTTCGCGCCCTGATGGCGGAGCTCATTGAGATCGCGAACACCGGAGAGCTCGCCGTAGGGCGGGCCACGGCGTGTGCGGTGACGGGACGGACGATCGCCCTGTACCACACGGCCTCCGGCTTCTTCGCCACGGACAACACTTGTCCGCACCGGGGGGGACCGCTGGCGCAGGGCGATCTCATGGGGAACGAGATCACCTGTCCGTGGCACCTGTGGAGCTTCGACGTCGTCACCGGACTCTGTGCCGGGAATCCCGAGATTTCCGTCGCCACGCACGAAGTGCGCGTCGACGGCCAACGTATCCTGGTGAGGCTGCCGTGAATCCGAAGCCGTTGCGTCACGTCGATGTCTATAGCCCGGCCGGCAAACTGGAGTCGCTCTACCGCGAACTTCAGGATGCGGCGGGCGCCGCGGTGGTCTGCCACCCTCATCCGCTGGGCGGCGGGACCCTGCACAACAAGGTCGTCTTTCGCGCTGCACGCGGGCTCGAGAGTGCCAACGTGGCCACCTTGCGGTTCAACTTCCGCGGCGTCGGCGCCAGCGGCGGACGTCACGATCAAGGGGAAGGAGAGCTCGAAGACGTCAACGCCGCCATCGATTGGATGAAGTGGAAACATCCGGGAAAGAAGCTCATCGTCGGAGGATTTTCCTTCGGGGCCTGGGTGGCCAGCCGCGCGGCGTGCGAGCGTCCCGACGTCGACGCCGTTTTCCTCATCGGAACGCCGGTCAACAAGTACGACTTCGCCTACCTCCGCAGCTGCGAAAAGCCGATGCTCCTGCTGCACGGCACCCAGGACGAGCATGGCGACTCGGCCAAGGTCGAGAAGCTCGGTCAGTCCATCCGCAACGCGGAGACCATCATCGTCACGGGAGCCGACCACTTCTTCACCAAGCAGATCGAGGCCGTGGAGGAGACGATGCGGACGTGGGCGGAAGAGTTATTGGAACAACCTTGACTCGTATGCTGATATGCCATATCCTCCGTTTCGAGGTGTTCCGGCTCTCTTGATCCTCCTTGCTTGACCCCAATCCTGTTGGCGCGCTTCCGGAGCCGGAACACCCTCATCGCGCCTCTCGCAGGAACCGCAACCCCTGAATCGTCCGCGTGCCGTGCCACGTGAAGAGATGGCCGGGGAAGGGACCCACCACCCGCGGCCCCACGATGTCCGCCCTGTCCTCCTCAGTGAAGAGATAGGGCTCGTCAGGAAGGAAGACCACCTCCGGCGCCAGGGCCAGCACGTCTTCGAGTGCGATCTGCGGATAGCGCGCGTGGTCCCCGAGCACATTGCGTCCGCCGGCGGCCCCCACCAGGTCTGAAACGTACGTGTCGCCGCCGCACCACATCCAAGGCTTCTTCCAGATCGGGCAAGCGAAGGTGAACGGTGTCTGTGGCATGGAGGCCAGCTCGCGATCCAGAGCCGCGATGAGCTCATGGGCGCGCTCCTCTCGACTGTGCAACTGGCCGAGCTGCGAGAAGAGAGCGCGGACGTCGGCCACGCTCTTCGGTTCGGACACGAACACGGGTGCGAACTCCTCGATCGCTTCTCCGTGGCGGCGCAGGTTCTCTTCGAGATTGAGATGCACGAGGTCGGGAGCGAGTGCACGGATCTCTTCGATCCGCGGATTCTTCGTCCCGCCGAGGCGCGGCAGCGCGAGGTTCGGGGGGAAGATGCAGAAGTCGGTGATGCCGACCACGTCCGCACCGGCCCCGAGCTCGAACAGGGTCTCGGTCAACGACGGGACCAGTGAGACCACGCGATGCCGCGCTTCGCGCCCGAACGTCCGGCCGCGGACGTCGCGAATCACGGCCGGACGGCTCGCCGTTTCGGTTTGGCCGGCGGTGCCACGACGGTGACGCTGGCGGTGTTGTTGCGGAAGTCCGAATCGTAGACCTGTTCGGCGCGCACCCGAGCCTCAATGGGCAGAGTGGTCTCTTTGTCGACGAGCGCGCCGGAGGTCAGGGTCGCGCTGGTGTTGGTGGCCAGACTGGCGCGTGTACAGGCGACGCTCGTACCGGGCAGTGCGCACTTCCAGCCCGAGCCGGAGGCGGTCAGCGTCGGCCCGCCGGTCACTCCCAGACCGACGATGACCGTCAATTCGCGAGCCTCGTCCGGACCGTTGTTGGTGATGACGAACTGCGCCCGCCCGCGGGGATCGGTTTGTGCCGTGAGGGCCAGCTCGGAATGACGTTCACTGGTCTGCAGAACGAGCGACGTTTCGTGGCCGTTGTTTTTCTCGATCGGGTCGGGGGTGCTCGATCCCGCCAGCGTGGTCACCCGGTAGGTCATGGCGGTGTGTTGTGCGGCTCCGAGAGTCAATGTGAGCTCGGCCGCATCACCCGCAGCGAGGGTGGCCGTGCTGCAGGTGACGGCGTAGCCGAAATGAGGCGCGGAAAGATCACACGTCCATCTGTTGGGAACCTGGATCTTCTGCAACAGCGCCAGCGCGTTCGCGCCGACGGCGACCGTCACCTTGTCGGCTGGGTCGGGACCTTGATTGCGAACGCGCGTGGTGAAGTGGAAGGTCTGATCGGTGGTGACGGTGGTCTGGCTTGGCACGACCGAGACGATGGCGAGGTCGGCACTTTGTCCGAAGGTGGTGATCGAAAACAGGAGGATGGGGAGGATGCGCAGGAACGGGGCAGTCACCGCATCAGCTTACGGTACTTTGGATCGAGCGCGTCAATGAGTCCGTCCCCGAGAAAGTTCAGGCCCATCACGGCCAGCATGATGGCCGCGCCAGGGAAGATGGCCAGATGGTTGGCCAGGCCGAGGTAGCGGCGGCCGGCGGAGAGCATCTCGCCCCACGAGGGGGTCGGAGGCTGCACGCCCAGCCCCAGAAACGAGAGCGAGGCCTCGGCCAGGATGGCGCCGGCCAGGCCCAGCGTGGCCATGACGATCACGGGGTTGATGACGTTGGGCAGGACGTGCCGCAGGATGACGCGCGGGGATTTCGCTCCCATGGCCCGCGCCGCGGTGACGTACTCCATCTCCCGAACCTTCAGGACCTGGCCGCGGACCAGCCGCGCGTATCCCACCCAGCCGATGATGGAGAGCGCCAGGACCACGTTGTTCAGGCTGGGGCCGAGCACCGCCACCAGGGCGATGGCCAGAAGGATGCCCGGGAACGCCAGGAGGATGTCGCAGAGACGCATGACCAGAACGTCGATCAGGCCGCCGAAGTATCCGGAGATCGCGCCGAGGGTGACGCCCACCGTGGAGGCCAGGAGCACGACGCTGAATCCCACCCGCAACGACACCCGCGCGCCGTAGAGGATGCGCGAGAGGACGTCCCGGCCGAGGTCATCGAGGCCGAGAGGATGTTCGTGGGAAGGCGCCTCGAGCCGGCGCGAAGTGTCCTGCGCGATCGGGTCGTGCGGCGCGAGCAGCGGTGCGGCCAGCGCGCCGACGACGAGCAGCACCGTCAGGAGCAGGCCGGTGGTGAAGGCGAAATTGCGGAGCAGTTGTTTCATCGAGTCGTCGAGTCTTCAAGTCGCCGAGTCGTCGAAGAGCACCGCTTGACGACTCGGCGGCTCGACCACTCGGTCACTGCAGCTTGATCCGTGGATCCACGATTCCATAAAGCAGATCGCTGAGGAAATTCACCAGGATGTAGGTCACGGCGATGACCAGGATGGAGGCCTGGACCTGCGGGTAGTCGCGGGTGCTGATGGATTGGATGAGCAGGCGCCCCAACCCGGGCCAGGAGAAGATCTGTTCGGTGATGATCGCACCGGTGAGCAGAGAGCCGAACTGCAGGGCCAGGATGGTGATGACCGGGATGAGCGCGTTCTTGAGCGCGTGGCGGAAGATGGCCCGTCCCCGCGTGACGCCTTTGGCGATGGCCGTGGTCACGTAGAGTTGTCCCAACTCGTCGGCGAGGCTCACGCGGATCATGCGCGTGAGGATCGCCGAGAGGGCCAGACCCATCGTCAGCGAAGGCAGCACCAGGGACTTGAGGCCTTCCTCGCGACCGGAGACCGGGAACCAGTGGTGGTTGATGGCGAAGGCGATGATGAGCAGGGGTCCGAACCAGAAACTGGGCATGGACACGCCGATGAGCGCGAAGAATCGGGCCACGTTGTCGATCCAGGAGTTGCGGTAGATGGCCGAGATGATTCCCAGGGGGAACGCCACGATGAGGGCCACGAACATCGCTCCGAACGCCAATTGCATGGTGGCCGGATAGCGCACGGCGATTTCTTTGGCCACGCTCTCGTTGGTTCGGAAAGAGCGGCCCAGATCGCCGTGCGCAAGATTGCTGACGTAGGTCACGTACTGCTTCCACAGCGGCTGATCGAGCCCGAGGGCCTTGCGGACATTGGCGACGTCTTCCGGCCGTGCTCCTTCGCCCGCGATCTGCATCGCCGGATCGCCCGGGATGAGATGGATGAGCGAGAAGATGAGCGTGAGGATCCCCAGCGTGATGGGGATCATCTGCAGGAGTCGTCTGACGATGTACTGGGTCATCTTCTTCGGGCTGTGCGGTGTCGCGTGCTACGAGTCGAGTGCTCCGGGCTGTGCGGTGTTGCGTGCTACGAGTCGAGTGCTCCGGGCTATGCGGTGTCGCGTGCTACGAGTCGAGTGCTCCGGGCCACCTGTGCAACAAGCTCG
>JBDTOZ010000948.1:0-9850 GCA_039932995.1 Acidobacteriota bacterium
CCGCCAACCGCCAACCGCCAACCGCCAACCGCCAACCGCTCACTCACTCTTGAATCGGACCAGCCGGCGTTCCGCGGCGAGGAGAGATACCACTGAAAGCACGGCCGACAACGTGAGCGCAATCACGATCGGCCCGGCCAGGGAGATCCAGCCGGCCTGATCGTCGATGTGCAGCACGTTGCGCGCAAAGTAGCGCATGAGCGGGCGGGCCATCAGCACCATCACCGTGGCCACGTAGGCCATGGAGATGGCCATGTATGCGAAACCGCCCAGCGACAGTCCCACCTGCAGCGGATTCTCTGCATTGAAATTCGGGGAAAGGGCGCCCAGTCCCACACCGAGACTGACCAGCGTCACCGCCAGAAGCGAGGCGCCGGCCAGCGTGGAGATCCACACCACGGCATTGGCCTGCAACATGACGTTGGCGACGGCGGTCAGCAGGAGCGAGAATAGCGTCAGCGGCGCGGCGTAAACCAGGACCTTCACTTTCAGGAAGTCGCGGTAGGAGACCGGTGCACTCTGGATCAGCCAGAACGCTTTTCCTTCCGCCGACACGGACGGGTACGCGAACCGAAGACAGATCGCGGCGATGACGAAGCCGGCCATGCCCAGGTTGATGTAGGCCACGATCGGCGCGCGTACGTCTCCTCCCAACGGGAGCATGCGGATGTTGTAGAGGTAGAGGAACAGCAGCGCGGCCATGAGGAAGACCTGCGACCACTGCGCGACGTCGCGGCCGATGGTGCGCACTTCTTTTCCCACCATCGCTCGCAGCGGAGGATCCGCGCGGGCAAAGAGCCGGTCCACCAGATGGGTGGCCGGCGCGGCCCCGAGTGCCATCGGGGCCATGCTCTCGCGGGCACGCACGAAAGCCTTGAAGTACCAGGCACGGGCCAGGAGCGTGAAGAGCGCGAACGCAATCGCGGCCACGAGCGTGATGCGCGGCGCCAGCAGCGGCAGGGCTCCGCCGGAACGGGTCATCAGCTCGGCCAGGGTGGTGCTGGGATAGATGTTCATGGCCGGCAGCTCGATGGCCCGCAGCACTTCGGTCACGTCGATGGTCGAGAGCTCGCTGAAGAACCGCTCCGGCCGGCTCATGCGAAACGCCACCACCACCAGAGTCAACACCAGCACGGCCAGCGTGGCCACGATCTGGTGCACGCGGCGGACGGGGAACCAGCGCACGAGCAGGAGGATGACGGTGGTGGCGAACGTGACCGGGATGGTCAGGAGCAAGGCCAGGTTCACGAGCACGATCGGCGGGAACGAAGCCGGCCGGGCATACACGCGCGCGAAGGCGATGACCAGCGGGATGAGAAAGAGGAAGACCACGCTGGCGCTTTGCGCGAGCGTTTTGGTCCAGCGCGCCAGGGCGATGCGCAGCTTGGAGCGCGGGCCGGCGTGGTAGACGTCGAGGTCGAGATCGGTGAAGAACGCGCCGATGGCGGCCGTCATCGCCGAGGAGAAGAGGATGACCGTGGCCACCAGGAAGGCCAGGCCGAGGAAGTTGCGGAGCAGCACCAGCGCGAAAATCGGGTTCTGCCGCTCGACGTCACGGACGGACTGGAAGATGCGCAGAAAAAGCGCGTAATCGCCGATCAGGAACAGCATCACGGTGACGGCCACGATCGACGCCCGCACGATCGCCTTCGCGTCCAACGGACGCATGCGGGAGAGTGCGATGCGCAGAGGCCACATGATTCAGCGGATCATGACAGCGGCGCCATCTCTTCGAGCCAGCGCATGGCCGACTCCGTACGCGCGGCGCGGGACTTCGAACGTTCGATGCCGAGGGTGATCAGGCGCTCGATGAGGCGCGGGTACTTCAGTTCCGTCGCCTCCCACAGCTTGGGATACATGGAGATGCGGGTGAAGCCGGGAATGGTGTTGATCTCGTTCAGATAGAGACGGTTCGTACCGCGCTCCAGGAAGAAGTCGACGCGCGCGAATCCTGCCGCGCCGACGGCCTTGAAGGCCGCCAGTGCCAAACGGCGGACCTCGGCGGACTTGTCGGCGGCGAGCTTGGCCGGAATGACCAACTGCGATTTGCTCTCGAGGTATTTGTCCGTGTAGTCGTAGAAGTCGCGGCCCACGACGATCTCGCCCGGCACCGAGGCCTGCGTCTCCTCGTTTCCCAGCACAGAGACCTCGATCTCTCGGGCATCCACGCCCCGCTCGACGAGCACTTTCTCGTCGAAGCGAAAGGCGTGGTCCATGGCCTTGGGGAGATCGGCGTCGTTCTTGACCTTGGTCACGCCGATCGAGGAGCCGGCGTTGGCGGGCTTGACGAAATAGGGCAGACGCAGCGCATTGGTGACGGCGCGGCTGACGCGCTCGCGGTCGTTGTGCCAGTCGTGCTCCAGCACCGGAACGAAGTCCACCAGCGGCAGCTTGGCCGCGGCGAAGGCGTACTTCATCTGGACCTTGTCCATGGCCACCGCGGATGCGGCCACCCCGCTGCCCGCGTAGGGAAGCCCGAGCAGCTCGAGGTATCCCTGCAGCGAGCCGTCCTCGCCGCCACTGCCGTGGATGAGCGGAAGGACCAGGTCGATCTCCGCACTGCGGGCCCAGCGCTCGAAGGAGAACAGCGCGTCGCCGGTGAGGCTTTTTTCCTCGCCCGCGAGAATGCGCGCACTCCGTTCCGGATCGACGAAACGCCCGTCACGCGCGATGCACATCGGCATGATGCGGATCCGATCCTGCGGCGCCGCACCGGCCACCGACCGCGCGGAAAGGATGGAGACTTCATGCTCGGCGGAACGACCACCGAAGAGCAGGACTACGTTGAGGGCTGTGGTCATTGTAGGTTGCTGTGTTGCTGGTTGCTGGTTGCTGGCGGTTAGCGGTTGTTCGTGGGCGCGTGCGATTGGAAAGATTCTGTTCAGGCGAAGGACCGCAGACAACCAGCAACCAGCAACCAGTAACCAGCAACTACTTGCCGAGCGGGATCGATCCGATCAGGTACTTCAAATCCTCATCGCGCCAACGCAGTCCGCCTCCGAAGGTGAAGGCGGTGTCGTTGAGGGCGTTGTCGACGCCGGTGGTGACGAAGAGGCGCGGAGTGCGGGGCTTCTCTTTGCGGACCGTGTACTCGCCGAAGAGGCGGACGTGCGGGTTGTCATCGCGGCGTTGGCCGAAGTCGAACGCTTCCCCCGTGACCTGCAGACGGTCGTTCAGGCGATAGTCGGCGCCGACGCCGCCGGTCGAATCGAAGAGGCCCACCCGGACCGCCAGTGAAGGATCGAGCTGCCAGCCCACCTGACCGGAGACGAGGTAATCGCGCTCGAAGCGGCTGGTCTCGGTGACCGTGGTCTCGGATTGTCCGGTGGCGGGATTGGTGCGCGTCTCCACGTTGATCTTGTCCCGCCGTTTGCCGCGCGGGTCGTCGCTCAGCTCAATGTTGTAGAAGCGGTTGTTCTCCGGATTGGGGATCAGGCGCAGACCGAGGACGCTGCGCGAGTTTCCGCCGAAGTCGGTCTTCACGCCGGCGATCTCCTGATCCGTGGTGGAGAGTCCGGCCATGTAGTCGGCGCGGATGCCCAGGTCCAGTTGGATGCGGTTGGCGCGCCCGAGCGTCTCCTGCAGCGACTTCACGCCGCTCTCGACGGACGACAGAGCGCCGGTGAGGCGGTCGTGCGCTTCATCGCTGGTGAACAGCTTGCCGACCGTTCCTTCGCCGTTGCGGACGCGACCGGTGATCTCGTTGAGGTTGTCGGCGGTGACGCGGAGGTCGGACGACAGTCCGCGCAGGTTGGTGACGACCTGGCGTACGTCTTCGCGATTCTCGCCGACGGTGCCGCCCATCTGTTGGGCCACGCGGTCGATGGAGTCGGCCAGGCGGGGGATCTCCACGCGGAGCTGCGCGGTGATCTCGCGGGCGTTGCCGAGGGTGGCGTCGATGTTCTGGCGGTTCGAAGCGACGAGAGCGCGCATGTCCGCGGTGACCAGACGCACGTTCTCGACGATTTCCTCGAGACGCTGCTGGCCCGTCGGTCCGGCCATGACGGCGCGCATGGAGGTGGTGATGGCCTTGACGTCGTTGGCGATGGCCGCGACCTGGTCGGTCACGTCGTCGAAGCTGGCCGGCTGGACGCCGCGCAGCGTGATGTTGCCGTCCGCCAGCACGGGCGCCTGCAGCGTACCGGGATCGAGCTCGATGTACTTCTCTCCGAGCAGTCCCAGGTTGGCGACCTTGGCCACGGCGTTGGAATGCAGCGGCACGTCGTCATCGACCGTCATGGTCACCACCGCGCGGCCGTCGGGCTGGACCTTGATGTCGGTGACGTGCCCCTTGCGCACGCCGGCGATGCGCACCGCCGACTCGTCGTCCAGTCCGGCCACGTCATCGAACACGGCCTTGACCTGACGGGTGGTCTTCGAGCGGCTGAGACTGATGTCCTCGATGCGCAGCACAAAGTAGCCGAGGACGGCCAGTGCGATCAGCATCACGATTCCGACTTTTGCTGCAGAGGTCATGGGTTTGCTCCGTGGTTCTGTTCAATTGCGTCTTACGGATGTTGCTGGTTGCTGGTTGTCTGGGGTGCATCGTCTCGAGGCAACGATGCCGGTGACAGGATGCCGGCTCGGGTGAGTCTGTGAGGAATGCGAACACCGCAGACAACCAGCAACCAGCAACCAGCAACATCAGTACGAGGGTCCATCAACCATCCCACCGTTGGCAAGCGGATCCACTCCCGCCTTTTTCAGCATCGAGTACAGCGTAGCAAGGGGAAGTCCCACCACGTTCGAGTAACTGCCGTGAATGGACTCGATGAACATGGCTCCGATGCCCTGAACGGCGTAAGCGCCGGCTTTGTCCAGCGGCTCACCGGTGGCAACGTACCACTCGATCTCCTGCGCCGACAGGGGAAGCATGCGCACTTCCGATTCCGCCACGCGTGTTTCCCGCCAGCCGCGCTCCGTGTTCTCGAGGGTCACTCCCGTGTAGACGATGTGCGTGTGTCCGGCGATCGTGGCCAGCATGCGCGCGGCATCGGCGGCATCCTGGGGCTTCTCGAGCAGCTCCTCGCCGAGAAGGACGGTCGTGTCGGCGGCAATGACCCATCGTCCCGGATGTTCGGAGGCCAGGGCCGCGGCTTTGTCCCGGGACAGCCGGGCCACGTACGCCTCAGGCGACTCGCGCTCCTGGCGCACCTCGGGCACGTGACTGGGCAGGACGTCGAAGTCCAGTCCGATCGACCCGAGGAGCTCGCGGCGCCGCGGGGAGGCCGAGGCCAGGATGAATTTCATCAGCACGAGTCTATCGCGAGCTCGTGATGCTCAGGATCACCACGATGCGCGCCTCCGCAACGATCTTGTAGAGGATGCGCAAGCCGGCCGTCCGGTAGCTCCAGATCCCCTTCAACGGCTCGAACAGCGGCGATCCGGCAATGGGGTCGAGCTCGATCGTCCGGAAGGCAGCGTCGAAGATCCAGGGCACCGATCGGGCGAAGCGCAGCCGCTCGTACACGCCGCGGGTCTCGATCTCTTCCTGATCCGCCGCGGCCAGTTTGGCGAACAACTCCGCGTCGTTGGCGATGTCGATCGTCTCGCGCAGGGCCTGGTACTCGTCGTGAGAGATGAGCATGGCCACCGGTTTGCCGTTGCGGGTGAAGAGCGTCTGCCGGCCCTGCACCTCACACTCCCGGATGAGGTCACGGGAGTCCTCTCCGAGGTCGAACACGTCGATCTGTTTCACGAGATGGAGGTCTTCAGGTACTCACGGAACTCGCGGCCCAGTTGCGGATGGCGGAGGGCGTAGTCGACCGTGGCCTTGAGATAGCCGAGCTTCTCGCCGGCGTCGTAGCGGGTGCCCTCGAAGACGTAGCCGTAGAAGTCGCCCGTGCGCACCAGCTCCCGGAGCGCATCGGTGAGCTGGATCTCGCCGCCTGCACCCCGCTCGGTCTTCTCGAGGAGCGGAAAGATGTCCGGGGGGAGGATGTAGCGTCCGATGATCGCGTAGCGGGAAGGCGGATTGACCTTCGGCTTCTCGACCATCTCCGTGACCTTGAAGCGCCGGTCGCCGACGAGCTGCCCGCCGACGATGCCGTAACGGGAGGTCTCCTCGTGGCTCACTTCCATGAGCGCCACCACCGGACGCCCCGTGTCCTCGAACACGCGCCGCATCTGCATGAGACAGGGATCGTCGGCCAGGATGACGTCATCGGGCAGGAGGACGGCGAACGGTTGATCGCCGACGGCGTCGCGGGCGGTGAGGACGGCGTGGCCGAGGCCCAGCGCCTCTTTCTGACGGACCGAGATGAGGTCCACCATCCGGCTCACGTTGTCGACCTCGGCCAGCAGGTCCGTCTTCCCCCGCTCGCGGAGCGACCGCTCCAGCTCGGCGGTGCGGTCGAAGTGGTCGAGGATCGTGTCCTTCCCCTTGGACGTGACGATGATCAGCTTGTCCATCCCCGAGTCGCGGGCCTCTTCGATCCCGTACTGCAGGATCGGCTTGTCGACCAGAGGCAGCATCTCTTTCGGGATCACCTTGGTGGCCGGAAAGAAGCGGGTGCCGAAACCGGCACAGGGAAAGACGCAGGTGCGGAGGGGGCCCATAGGTTCGCGCAGGATAACAGTGGTTGGCGGTCGACGGTTGGCGGTGAGCGGGAGGGTGCGATGCGCCATGTCGCGAGACTCGCTCCTCAGGCAAATGACCCGCAGACAACCAGCAACCAGCAACCAGCAACGGCCTCATCGAGAGCTGGCGGACCGTTTGCTAACGCCGTTATGGTTAAATAACGGTCCTCGGGCGGGTATGCGTAAACTCCTCATTCTCCTTGCAGTTCTCACTATCAGCATTCCAGCGGCTGCTCAGTGGCGGCGCGCTGCCCTTCATGGCGCGGACGTCCGGGCGCTGATCACCGATCCGTCCGATCCGGACACCCTTTACCTGGGCACCAGCGCAGGCGAGGTCTATGTCTCCCACGATGCGGCCCGGCACTGGACCGCGCCGCGCAACGGAATCCCGTTTCCGGGTCACGTCGTCGACAACCTCGTGGTCGATCGTGAGGGAAATCTCTGGGCGGCCTGCTGGGGACTGTGGGGCGGTGGCGTCATCGCCGTGTCCCATGACGGCGGGGTGAATTGGGAGCGGCGCGATGGCGGACTGGAAGACTTCTCCGTGCGCGCCATCGCCATCGATCCCAAAGACTCGAACTTCGTCCTGGTCGGCGGGCTCACCGGCGTCCATCGCAGCCGCAACGCCGGCAAGTCGTGGGAGAAGATCTCCGACGAGATCAACGTCGAGTCGCTGGCCATCGATCCCCGTACCAACAAGCGCATCTACATCGGTACCTGGCGTCAGGGCTGGCGCACGGACGACGGGGCCAAGACCTGGAAGCACATCGCCGAAGGCATGGTGCTCGACACCGACATGTTCGCCATCCACATCGACCCGCTGAAGCCCGACAACGTCTGGGTGGCCACGTGCGGGTGGGTCTACAACTCGAAGAACACCGGCGATCTCTGGACGCGCTACAAAGACGGCTTCGACAATCGCCGCATTCACGACGTGAAGATCGACCCGTGCAATCCGGACGTGGTCTATGCGGGCTCGGTGGCTGGACTGTATCGCTCGGACGACGGAGGCAAGACCTGGTACACGGTGTCCGATGAAGGTCTGGTGGTGAGCGCGGTCGTGCTGCACGCGCAACGCCCGGGCCGGATCATCCTTGGCGTGGAGGGCGACGGCGTGTACGTCTCCGACGACCGCGGCAAGACCTTCGAGCGCCGCTCTTCGGGCCTCTTCAACGTGCGCGTCACCACTCTCGTGCCCGACCCGTTCGTGCGGGACCGCGTCTACGCCGCGGTCGTGTTCGGCGGCGCCTCGTCCGGCATCTACCGGTCGAACGACGCCGGCAAGAACTGGGAACGGGCCAGCAAAGGGCAGCTTCCCGAAGTGCTCACCCTGGCCGTCGCCTCCGAGGCCAATGCCGACGTGAAGTTCCTGGCCGGCACGGAGAAGGGATTCTTCTTCAGCAACGACGGCGAGGAGTGGACGCAGGCGGAGCCGGCCAGCTTTCCGATCCGCGTCGACAAGATCGTCCGCTTCAATCGCACCCGCTCCTTTGCCGCGACCGCCGAGGGCGTCTTCACGACGCGCGACGGAGGCCGGAATTGGTACCGCCTGGCCGGGGCCAGCAACCGCGCCATCGACATCACCATGGGCACCCTCGCGGGCAAGAAGGCGCTGTATGCGCTGACGGGCTCGGGGGTGGAAGTCTTCGACGGCGAGAAGTGGTCGAACATCGCCGGGGCTCCGGACCGCGGCCGCACTATCGCCATCCGCAGCATCGGCGGTGTGGACACGGTCTTCATCGCGGGCACCCACGGGGTGAAGGCCGGGACCGTGAGCGAGACCCGTGCATGGACTGCCACCGAAGCGCCGGACGCCGAATTCGCAGCCGTTCACGGCGGCAACCCCATGCTGTTCGTCACCTCCCGCCAGCACCGCGAGGTCCTGGTCGGCCAGCCCGCCGAGTCGCAGTGGAGTGAGCTGACCCTCCCCACCCGCAACACCGACGTCACCACCATCACGCCGGATCCGTTCACGCGCGACCGCTACTACCTCGGCACGCTCGGCGAAGGGGTGTGGGTCTACGAAGGAAAGATGCGCAAGTACGTGGCCAGCGCGACGCAGCCTCGCGCCGCACAGGCCGTCGGAGGAGCGCAGTAGCGCGCTTTACCTCGGGTCGTAGTACCGGACCGCGAGCACACCCAAACCCTTCTTTCCCTGCTCCGACTTTGGGTCGTCGGCGACGACGACCATCACGTTGGGGAGGGTGTTGTCGTAGATCAGGATCGAGCGGGTCGCTTTGCGCGGTTCGCCGAGGAGGCCGACCAGCGAGGTCCGCTTCTCTTCGAAGGCTTTTCGGGCGCCGGGGAGGAGCACGAAGAGCTCGAAGCGGGCGGACTGGAGACGGTCTTTCTTGAATTCCAGAGTCAGCGACCGCTCGCCGCTGTAGTCGACCACGAGCTCGTTGGCGTTGCGCCCCGGCTTGGGGTTCCAGGCGCGCACGGCATCGACGGCGTCAGCGCGCTTCATCCCGATGGCCAGGTGAAAGGATTCGAGGCGCATCCACTCCGTCTGTTGCGGCGTGGGAGCCAGGGTGAGCCAAAGCAGGGCGGCGAGGATCGTGGCCATCAGTGGACGTAAGGCGTCTCGGGCTGTTCGAGATTCCGGCGCGACTGCACGATGGAAGTGGCCAGGATGGCGCGGCGGCCGATCTCATCCCACTGTCCCGATTTGACGAGGTCGGGGACCGCCAGCGAGGGCCCCAGGTTCACGGCCACGCAACCGGCATCGAGATAGGCGTCGATCATGTCCAGCGGCACCGGTCCGCCGGCGAGCATGGGGATGTCGCGGATCGGACCGCGGATGGTGCGGATGTAGTCGGGTCCACCCAGGTGCTGGGCCGGATAGATCTTGACGATGTCGCAGCCGGTCTCCCAGGCGGTGATGATCTCGGTGGGAGTGGCCGCGCCGGCGATGCAGAGGAGGTCGTTCTCCTGCGCGTATTCGATGACGCGCGCATCGGTGTGGGGCGAGACCAGGATCGTCGCTCCGGCCCGCCGCGCCAGCGCAGCGTCGTTGGTGCTGCGGACGGTGCCCGCGGCGATGGCGATCTGCGGACCGTACCGTTTGGCCAAGGAGGCGATCAGCTCGATGGCGTCGGGGGTGGTCATGGTGACCTCGACGATCTGAATCCCATTGCGCGCGTACGTTTCCGCCACGGCCTCCCCAGCCTCGGCGGTGTCCTCACGGACCACTCCGATGATCTGCTCCAGATAGACGCGTGCGAGTAGTTCTTTCCGTGACATGGCCCGGATAGTTTAGCGCGCGTTCTTC
>JBDTOZ010000949.1:0-1606 GCA_039932995.1 Acidobacteriota bacterium
GCCGGCTACTCCTCGTCTTCGATCAATTCCTCGATGTCGCGTTGCGCGAGGAGGGCGGGAGTGATGCCGCTGAACTTCTCCGTTCCGTAGTACCAGGCCGCTTCGATGGAGGGCTGCTCGGGGAAGGTGCCGTCGTAAACGAAGCACTCCAGGGAGCGCAGGCGGCCGTTGTGAACGTGGACGGAGGTATCAGCCGGCGACTTCGTTCCGGCCAGCTCCACCTGCAGGTCATCGAGGTGCAGCAGCTTGCGCTCGATGGCCGGAACCGAGGCCGGAACCTCGAAGCGGGTCACGAAGCCGGTGGAGGTGCGCTCGCGTCCACGCACCGAGGCTTCCGTGTATTGCTTGCGGAGCGCGGCGAGCAGAGGGTGATCGCCGGCGAGCAGCGCGGTCATGACCTGCGCTTCGAATTCTTCGATCGTCATCGCTCCGGAGGATAGCTCAGCTCTGGTTCGCAGGAGCTGCGTTGCGACGATCAGGCGATGCGTTGCAGCAGTTCCACGGCTTGGGGCTTCTTCTCGTAGCGCACGTCGCTGGCGGCGATCTTCTCCAGATACTTGCGGGCCTCACCGGAGTCTTCACGGCGCAGGTGGCAGCGGGCCAGCCAGAACCAGGTGTCGACCACGTACTCATTCTCGCTGAAGCGGTGCGTCTGCACGGCCCGCTCGAACGAGGAGACGGCCTCCTCGAAGTGTCCCTGCGCGTACTCGATGCGGCCGATGTGAGAGAGCGCGTCGAAGTAGTCGAAGGAGCTCTGGTCGACGTTCGCCGAAACACGCCGGTAGTAGGAGGCAGAGTCGTCGTACTCTTTCCGGTCGAAGTAGATCGCCCCGCAGAAGAGGAGCGCGTTGCGGAAAAAGTAGGAGTTGAAGAAGGGCTTGTTCTCGTCGAACAGACCGAGCGACTCCTGAAAGAGGTGCAAGGCGCCGTCGTGGTCGTCGAGGGCGTAGGAGTTGAGCGCCTTCAGCGCCAGCGCCTGCGCGGTGACGTTGTCGTTCGGCGAATAGCGCATGGACTGATCGTGCAGGTCCTTCGCTTTCGCGTAGTCGGCTTCTTCGTGGGAGAGGTGGCCCAGGATGACGTACGACTTGTACTTGATGTCGTTGGCCTCGTCCGACTCCTCGGAGGCACAGGCCGCGCTGAATCCTTCCCGCGCGCCAACGAGATCGCCCGCGTAGAGCGCCGCCACGGCCCGATAGTAGATCGACTCCAGCGTGGTCAGCACCGGCGAGCGGTCCCCGCTCATCTCGTCGAGGAACTTGGTGACCAGTTGCGCCAGGATCCGGTTCTCGGAGCTGGGATCGACGATGAAGTTCTGGAGGTAGACCAGCCGGTTCTCCAGGATGTGCATCATCTCCAGCATGACCGTGATGCGGTCCTGGTCCTCACCGGCCTCCCGGAACAGCGCGGAAAGCTGCCGCTGCAGCCCCTGATACCGCACCTCAGACTCCTGGGCAATCGCACCGGAAAGTTCTCCCGGCTCATTCTGTAATCGGGTCTCGAGAACGACTCGCTCATCGACCAGCTGCCGAAGACGGGTCGCTAGATCAGTACGGTCCATGTCAATAACATACACTGCCAAGCAATCGCGGGACCAGCTTGATCT
>JBDTOZ010000950.1:0-1518 GCA_039932995.1 Acidobacteriota bacterium
TCACTACCCCGCGTAGACACTGCCACCACACACTAGAATCCGAGCATGGCGAAGAAAGCGGTCATCTACTCCTGTACCGAGTGCGGGTCGCAGGCGTCGAAGTGGTTGGGGCGGTGTCCTGACTGTAACGCCTGGAACTCGTATGCGCCGGAAGATGTCCCGGCGGTAGCGGGTCCGGCCTCGGCGATGAGTGTCGCCGGCGGCCCGATTCCCATCGGCGCAGTCGACTTCGACGGCGCGCCGCGCGTGACCACGTGCATCGCCAGTCTCGATCGCGTGCTCGGCGGAGGACTGGTCCTGGGGGCGGTCACGCTCGTCGGCGGCGAACCGGGAATCGGAAAATCGACGCTGCTGCTGCAGGTGGCCGACGAACTGGCGCGAAGCGGTCCGGTGCTCTACGTCTCCGGCGAGGAATCGCCGCGGCAGATCGCCATGCGTGCCCGTCGCCTGGGCACGACCAGCGAGAACATCCGTCTCTATACCGAGACCTCGGTCGAGCGCATCCTGGCCGAGGTGGACAAGATGAAGCCCGTGGCCCTGGTCATCGACTCCATCCAGACAGTCCACACCTCCTCGAACCAGTCCATGCCCGGATCGGTCGGCCAGGTGCGCGACTCCGCCGGCGTGCTCATGGCCGCCGCCAAGCGTCTCTCCCTCCCCGTCTTCCTCATCGGCCACATCACCAAGGAAGGAACGATCGCCGGCCCGAAGACGCTGGAGCACATCGTCGACACGGTCCTCTATTTCGAAGGGGAGAAATTTCAGAACTACCGCATCGTGCGCGCGTACAAGAATCGCTTCGGTCCCGCCAACGAAGTGGCCATCTTCGAGATGCACGACGACGGTCTCGAAGAAGTAGCCAATCCTTCCGCGGCGTTGATCTCGCAACGGAGCCAGTCTCCCGGCTCGGCGATCCTGGCCGCGGTGGAAGGGACGCGGCCGCTGCTGATCGAAGTGCAGGCTCTCGTTTCCCCGACGCACTTTCCCTCACCCCGGAGGATGGCCATGGGCATCGACGCCAACCGGGTCTCGTTGCTGCTGGCCGTGCTGGAGCGAAAGGGTGCGGGCACCTTCGTGCAGCACGACATCTATGTCAACGTCACGGGCGGGCTGCAGATCGACGAGCCGGCTCTCGACCTCGGCGTCATCGCGGCCGTGCTCTCCTCGCAGCGGAACATCGCCGTCCCTCACGATCTGGCCCTGTTCGGTGAAGTGGGTCTCCTCGGGGAGATCCGCAGTGTCTCTCAACCGGACCTGCGCGCGCGTGAGGCCGCGGCCCTTGGATTCCGGCGGGTCCTCGTTCCGCAGTCCAACGCAACGGAGATTCGCGCCGACGTCGAGGTCGTCCCGGTGCGTCGTGTCGAAGACATTGCTCCACACCTGTTCCCCGCCGTGGCACCAGACCGCCGAGGATAGCTCCGGAACGTGTGAAAGAAGGACGGCCGCTGTTGCCCGGCGCAACCGACCCCAGGCTGGCCTTCGATTACAATCGGCGCGTCCTCCATGCGATCCTGGCCG
>JBDTOZ010000951.1:0-7804 GCA_039932995.1 Acidobacteriota bacterium
ACACCTGGTCACTTCTCACGAGCACACCGCGGTCACTTCTCGCGAGCGCCGAAGCCTTCGTTTTGACCGTGACTCCGATCGACCGGATGCGCTGCGCCCCGGCCGGAGCGTTTCACCGCAGCGATCGAGGATAAGAAGCACGCCGACGAGAGCGAACGGCCACCAAGCATCACCGTGAGAAGACGCTCGGCACCTGAAGATTCGCCCGCAAAATGACGACGCCGAGCGCGATCGGCACTCCTGACCCGGCAGGCGGCTCCACGACGAGCAAGTCCACATCGTTTTCAGGTAAGCCTGGCGCAGCCTTCTTCGGAGAAGAGTCAAGAATGCAGATGACGCCCGTTCGCCGGTCGCTCGCTGAGACGTACGCTGCGGTCTGGTTGGCAAAAGCTCGAGCGTCGGACGGCGCGGCTGGACTGTGGCGCTCGACCTTGAGCTCGATACGGATGCGGCGAAACGACAGGTCCGTGATGCCCCCACCTGCGTGCGGGTGCTCTTCTAACTCGGTGCCGATGCGTGCATCCGCGCGAAGTTTGTCCGCTAGCTCGTCCTGAAAGTCTTTCTCCGCCCAGTCTCCACCCGGGAACAGGTGCCTCCATGCAATCGATCCGAGGGAGACCATCACACGCATGAAGTTCTCGGTCTCGACGTCTGAGCCCGTGAGCCGCCTAACCGTGTTTCGGACGTCGAACAGCTTGCGATCAATGCCTTCGTGACCGGTCTGCGGTTCCGCCAGCGGGTCGTACGAGAAAATCTGAAGGCCTCTCTGCCCCTCGACCGATGTCCGTACATCCTTGGAATCGGGTTCGAAATAAGCGCGCGCGCGGAACTCCAGCGGCGCCGCCAGAAGCGAGTGCGCGACACGAAGGATGACCCGCCCCCTTCCTTTCAGAAGGAACGGCGCGTCGCCGGGCGGACGCAAGAACTCGAATGTGGGGAAGTCGTAGGCGGAGTGAGGTTCGACCGACGGAAAGTCGATGACCAGCCTCTCGGCGTTCGACGGCCAATCCGACACGGTGACCTCGACAAACAGGTCGTGAAGGCGATTCGGCGCAATCACCTGGGCTTCAGAAACAGGCATGTTTTCCAGTTCGAAACGCACGAATGCGATAGAGATCTCCGGTTGTGGAACGCTCGGCTGTCCGGAGAACCAGCCGATTGGCGGTGTCGAGGGATAGTGCACCGTCTTGCTGAATGGGACCGGCAGCGGGATCGCGAGTGCTTCGCCGAAAAGATCGGCGATGTCATCGACGTCCTGGATCGAGCGAATCCGTGTGGTCAGCCCCGCTTCGTTGAAACGGCTCTCTGTCGTCGCAACATCCTTCGCCGCCTCCACGGCAGCTCGTCGGTAAGGCTCACCGTCCTCCGACGCGCTGCGCGTCGCTTCTCGCCAGCGCATCAGAAACGCGAGCGCATCGAGAATGCGGGCGAGGTTGGCGTACTCCTGACGGATTCGGGCATCCGCGATCTCGGAGCTTAATTGCTTTAACGTGTCGGCAAGCACGGCGAGCTTCCCGCGATCAGTCGACAAGCCGTGACCGAATGCGACGAGCGTCGCGAAGCGCGTGCGGATCACGTCCTCGAGGTCGAGCTCCGTTTCGCTATCGCTCTGCGGCCACTCCTTCGCGCGCTGCAGGCGTCCATTCGTGTCCGTGGCCGCTTCCACTTCGATCGCCGACCTCTGTCGCGCGGTGAGCATGCGTCGTCGCGTCATGTACGTGGACGTAGCGTATAGAACCTCCACCTCCGTTAGGACTCGCTGCGCCTCGGTCCATTCGCCGGCCAGCATCAACTTCTCAATGAGGGGATCGACGAAGTCCTCGTCATCGCGAAGGCGAGGGAAAGGCATATCCTGAACTCGTCGAAGAACCGCGATACGGAGCACCTCGATGTGAGTCACGATGACCGCCGGCTCTCGACGCATGACCTCTGCGAGTAGATCTCGCCGTCGATACATCGACAAGTCCTCGACGGCGGCGACTCTTGCCGCAGCCGCGATCCATTCGGGATTCGCACGCACTTTCCAGCGCATCGCCAACATGGTTTGCGCCGCTTCCTCCGGCGGCATCGCTTCTGCGATCGAGAGCAGCCCCGCGATCTCCTCGGGTTTGAGCTCGCCTTCGTGCTGCACGCAAAACGCCTCGATGAGCCGGCGCGTGTAGTGAGCCTCGTGATTCGCTTTCGCGTACCCGGCGATGAGGACGCCGAGGCTCCACACGATGCGAGGCTGGAACGATTTCGGAGGATGCACTTGGCTCAGGACTTCGGCAAACGCGCGATGTACCGCCAGGTACTGGTCCGCAGCCAGATTCACGAAACACTCGTGGATGAGCGAGGGAAGATCGTCGACCCCAAACTCCGCGATCGCTCCATACGCGCGAGCCGCAGATGCTCGCACGCGCACCGACGCGTCGAACATGGCGCGGTAAATCTGCGGAAGGATGTCGGCAACGGCACGCCGATTCTTCGCCGCGCCGACGAGCATGTCCAGGAGACTCGCGCGCAACTCATCGTCTGCCGAAGGCGTCTTGTCGTAGAGATCCGCTAGAAGCGGGAGGAGTTGGTCCGGCGCGGCTTCGGCGGCGACTCTGATGACCGCCGGGAGATCGCGGATGATTGCCTGGAGCAGCGAGTATCTCTTCGACGCATCCGGGTTCGACGCGATCAACAAGGCCACTGTGCCGATGAGCGCCTGCGCGTTCTCGACCAGAACATCCGGATGCGCTTTGGCTTCGCTCTGGACAAAACCCATAAGCGTAAACAGCTGCTCGCGATCGAGCTGCGGCTCGCACATCGCTGCGAGCAAACGTCCGAATGCTCTGCGAACTGCCAGTCCGGACGCGGCGGCGCCGGCGCCATACCGCGTCGGGTCTTCGCACACGTGAGCGTAGACGTCGAGAATCGACGCTCTTGCTATGCCGTCGGCGTAAGCACTCTGAAGTGTCGAATCGATGTCATCGGCCGACGCCTTGAACGCCTCGGCCAACGTACGAATGACCGCGCGGCGCGCTCCATCGACTTCGCCAAACTCCTCGTCGCGAAGCGAAAGTGAATCCATCATGACGCGCGCGAGACGAGCGCCCAGGTCGGGGTCGGTGAAGACGAGGTGTGCGATACAGCCGGCAGCAATCTTTCGATCGCGCTCGGATTCCGAACGTAGCATCGCTTCCAGAACGCGCTCGCATCGCAAGGGATAAATGGCAAATGCACGGTCAAGTGCTCCATGACTCGGCTCGATCTGGTCCGTGAACGGCTCGCGGATCGGGCTCGCGACCTCAAGGATCGCCGGCAGCGCTGCGTCGATGAGGTCGGGAAACGCATCGTCAAGATGCATCGCAACGATCTCGGCGGCAATGCGTACCGCCTCCTTTCTCGCAAGCGGCACGAGCGACGCCTGGACGAGTCTCTTCGTGTCACTCTCGACGCGTACGAGCGCGTCGAGTGCTGCGTGCGTGCGGCCGTCGCCGCCCGATTCGATGAGATCAAAAAGCAGATCACGAATTGACGGATCGAATTG
The DNA here is from genome assembly GCA_039932995.1 of Acidobacteriota bacterium. Lineage (GTDB taxonomy): Bacteria > Acidobacteriota > Thermoanaerobaculia > Gp7-AA8 > Gp7-AA8 > QHVT01. The sequence goes on from JBDTOZ010000951.1 coordinate 3,518, forward strand.
CGCAGGAACTGTGGCCGCGAGCTTCGCAAGCCTCAGGTGCCTGTCCGCGTCGTAGCCTTGGTCCAGCTCTTGGATCAAGTCGACGATGCCGGCCCGCGCGGAATCACCCGAGCGACGCACCTCCGTACGTCGCGTCTGCCGTTGCTCGAGCAACACGGCTTGTCGCTCACGCTCCCTCGCGAGCATCTGCTCTCTCTCCGCGATGGCGCTGTCTCGTTCTCCGACGAGTTGTGAGAGATTCGGGAACCGCACTGGCTGGCGATGCGGACAACCAACGCAGTTGTCGTCATGAAAGTCGAGCGCGACGAAGCGCAGATCGACGGCTGTGCTGCTGCCACGTCGTGCATGCTTGCACCCGAAGGTACCGGGGCCGATTGGAAGACCCGTCATCTGTCCAAGCATCGCGCTCGAGCCGAACACCTCGAGATGCGCGCACCAATTCTTCGCGAGCTCGATGACTTCCCGATTCGTGATGCCGAGCTCCACAGCTTCTTCAAGTTTGTGATCGCGCATTGCGTCGTTTGCGGCGGTATCTGCCACGATACCGCACGTAGAGAATCGTCACCGATTTGCCTCACCAACGAAAGAAGCGGCGCGCGATTCGGGCAAATCTGCACACGCAAGAGTGCGAAACGAGGCGGAACTTCTACGCAGTGTAGGGCGCCCGAACACGCGCGAAATTGCGTGGAGCGGCGAGGTGCGACCGCGGCGTTGCTCCTCTTCCTCACCTCGACTCTGGTAGCGTGCCATTCCGATGAACCGAGCAGAACTGATCGCATCGGTCCTCGACGAGATGCAACGCGTACGGGGCGATGAAGGCTTTGGGGGAAGCTTGCGATGACGAAGCGGCGCATGTGAACACCTCCTCACGAAAGGTCGCGCCTCTTGCCGCGGGAGCACCGTCGCGGATCACAAGGTGGTGTCAGCGCCCACGGTGATGCTGCCGCTCCCCGAACGCCTCGCCATGGTGACTGTGGAGGTGCTGCCAGGGGCGAGAAAACGATTCGCGCGACGACGAGCTTGACGTCACCCTACACACATCCTACGCTGCGGGACATAGTTGAAGAACGATTTCATTCTCTCGCTCGGTGCGGTGCGCACGGGAGACATGTCGCTTGTCGGGCGGAAGGCGGCCAATCTCGGTGAGCTTCTTGCCAGCGGTTTCCCTATTCCACAAGCGTTCGTCGTTACCACGACCGCGTTCCGGCGATATTTCGGCTCACTCGGGCTGCAGGACGAAATCGATCGAACCGATACGGCTACAGAAGAGGAATTGCGTGGCACCTGCACACGCATCCAGTACCAAATCCTGTCCGGAACGATTACGAAAGACATGGCGGGTGAGATCCTTACCGCCTACAAGTCTCTTGTCGGAACTGACGAACACGCGCGAAGCGTCGTGCGAAGCTCAGCAACGGCCGAGGATCTGCCGCGGGCTAGCTTCGCCGGACAGCATCGAACGTATTACTACGTCGAATCCGCTAACCTCTTGGAGATCGTTCGACGCTGCTGGGCGTCCCTCTGGAGCGCCGAAGCCGCCATCTATCGCGCAGCCCACGGCATCAGCCATCGCTTCGGGGCTATGGCCGTCATCGTGCAGCGCATGATCCGGTCAGAAGTCTCGGGCATCGCCTTTACCGCCGATCCTCTCACACTTGATCCGCAAACAATCATCATCGAGTCGAACTGGGGACTGGGAGCGGCCATCATGGATGGCCGAGTCACACCTGATCGGTACGTAGTAAGCCGACTTACGCTGCGAGTTCGAGAGAGAAGAGTCGCCGAGAAACGTCTGATGGTTCCGACCGATCCAGTCTCTGAACGCTTGGTAGAAGTGCCGCAGGACAAGCGGTACCTGGAGACGCTCAGCCCGCAACAAATCGAAGCCGTCGCCGCGATGGCACTCCGATGCGAACAGCAGTTAGGGTCGCCGCAGGACGTCGAATGGGCAGTCGCCCAAGGAGAGTTGCATCTCCTTCAGTCGCGCCCTATCACTACGCCCCGGCAGCAGGAGATCGTCGCACCGGCGGGAAAGTGGGTGCTCTTCAAGCCGATCGTTGAGAACTTCACCGATCCCTTGACACCGCTACAGATCGACCTGATGAAGCGCGTCTTCTCCGGTTTCCTCCAGCCCATCGGCGGCCGCTTCTACGTCAACATCGCGCCCGTCCGCTGGCTCCTACCTCTGGATTTGTCTGATGAAGCGGTTGCAAACCTGCTCTATTTGACGAAAGACGGCTTGCCCAGGCGCGCTCGATTCCGCCTTCTCAGGCTGTCGGTGACCGTCATAGTCGGCGTAGCGGCATGGCTCGCTGCGGGAGTCTTGTTGATACGCAGTCGAGGGATGCCTGACGATTTCATGGACGGATACCGAGACCTTTGCCAAGCTACGGAAAGGGATTCGCGAGTCGGTCCCGTCGGCGCGCTGCGCCGGCTTCTGACGGTTGGACGTGTCGGTGACCCCGTCGGCTGGACGGTGGTGCCTGTCAACTTCAGTGCGGCCATCCGTTCTTCATTTTGGGTTGGCGTGGTCAGGACGATGCTGAAGCGATGGGCGCCGGATTTTGGCCCCAGCGCTGTGGCCACTCTCTGCGCCGGATCTGAAGGAGTCCTGTCGGTGGAAATGGGCCGTGAGCTTGCGGTGCTCGCCGATCTTGCGCGACAAGAACCTGACGTTGCGAGCCTGCTTTTGCGGACCACCCCCGAAGAAGTGTTGCCGCGCCTCCGCGACGCTCCCGCCGCTCGCGCATTTCTGACGCACCTCGACGCATTTCTCGCCAAGCATGGCCATCGTACGGCCAAAGAGTTCGAAGTGCAGACGCCACGATGGATCGAGAATCCGTCTTTCGTGATCGCCACGGTGAGGAACCACCTCATCGAAGCCGCGGACGGCCCCTGTGTGACACCTGAGCCGGTCGAGCAGGGGCGTAAAGCGCTGGAGGGTCGTTTACGTCAATCGCTTGGCTGGAGGTGGATCCTGATACGCGTCGCAGCACAACGTGCTCAAGAATTCCTAAAGCTGCGGGAGAACACACGTTTCTACCACATCATGGGCGTTGGTGTAGTGCGCAAGAAGATCCTTATCGTCGAAGAGGAATTGTTGCGCGACGGTCAGCTCAAATGCCGGGGCGACATTTTCTTCCTGCTATGGTCGGAAGTGACCGCTCTTCGATCGGGCTCACTGCGATGGGAGGACGTCGAAGAGCGGATCCACGACCGCAGGATAGGGCACGTTCGCCTGGCGAAATTGAGCCCGCCGCGGACATTTGGGGTCGAGATCACATCGTCCCCATCAACGAGCGTTGCTGACAACGTCCTTCGCGGACAGTGCGCATCCCCCGGCCACTACGAAGGGGTGGTGCGAGTAATTCTCGATCCCGGCGCCGACGCCAGTCTCAGGCTCGGGGAGGTTCTCGTGGCTCCATACGCTGATCCGGCATGGAGTCCCCTCTTTCTGACGGCCGGTGCCGCCGTCGTAGAGGTGGGAAGCTACCTCTCCCACGCCGGCACGGTGGCGCGCGAGTATGGGATGCCCTTCGTAGTCGATGTCCCCGAATGCACCCGACGCCTTCGAACCGGAATGCGCGTGCTGGTGGACGGTGATCGTGGCACGGTGCACATCTTGGAAGGAGAGCCAGTCTGACTATCGCAGCCGCAATCTCGTTCAGCCTCGGCATCTACCTTTCGATGCGGACCATTGCCGCGCTCTACCGCGTGATCGACTTGTGGTACGCGCTCGGGAGAGAATGGCGTCGGGTGGCGTCCGGAATTCTCGGATGGGCAGGCGCAACCACGGTAGCAATCGTGCTAGGTCATCGCGTGGCCTTTTTGTGGGGGTTTGTTTGCTATGCAATCGTATTTCTTGGGTTGTCGATTGCCTCGCACCTTTGGTTTTCATCCCACCTCAGGGAGTGAGCCGCGCCGCTGGCGCGATGGTCTGAGCAATGGTCAGCGTGGCATGCCGCGTAGAATCGGCATAGACATTCAGCGAGACGTAGAGGCATCGGACCGGCAGCCGACAGACGGCCCGCCGCGTACCACGATGAAGTCGCCGGGAGGCTACGACGCTCTCAATTTTGCCTCGACGACTGGCCGGGCTTCAGCTATCGAAGACGCATCGCCCCTTTCTTCTCACAACTACTTGCGGGCGAGTGGTTGACGGAAGTTATTATGATCGTCGTGGGAACCAAGGAAGCGTTTCTTCGCCGGCGGGTAGGGAAACCAGCCGCTACGTCACTCCTACATTGAGGAAAAGGTCTGTCTTCAGATCCGATAACTAACAATTAT
>JBDTOZ010000952.1:0-6912 GCA_039932995.1 Acidobacteriota bacterium
CCGTCGCGGAAATGACGTTCTTCATCGGGATCGTGAACGAGAACGTCGCCCCATCCCCTTCGCGGCTCTCCGCCCAGATCCGGCCGCCGTGCGCTGTGACGATGCTGCGGCAGATGGCCAGGCCCAGGCCGGAGCCGCCCTTGTCGCGGGAGTCCGACGCGTCGACCTGCTTGAAGCGCTCGAAGATGGACTCCAACTTTTCAGCGGGAATCCCGCGACCGGTGTCGGAGACGCTGAATGTGAATCCATTGCCCTTCATCTGGCCGCTCACTCGCACCATCGAGCCGGAAGGAGAGAACTTCACGGCATTTCCCAGCAGGTTCGTCAGCGTCTGGACGACGCGGTCGGAATCGACCCACAGCGCGGTGTGGTCATCCTGTCGGGAGATCGATACGCCGGAACGGTCGGCCTCGGCCTGCACCACGTCGACGGCCGCCGCCATCAGCTCGGTGGCAGTGGTCCATTTGCGATGAAGCTCGACGCCGCCGGAGCTGATCCTTTCCAGGTCCAGAATGTCGTTGATGAGCCGGACCAGACGGTCCGTGTTCGTCACCGCGATGTCCAGCATCCGTGTGGCCCGCTCGGAGATGTTTCCAACCAGACCGCTCCGCAGCAGACCGAGTGCGCCGCGGATCGAGGTCAATGGTGTCCTGAGCTCGTGACTGACGGTGGAGACGAATTCGTCCTTCATCCGCTCGATGGCCAGACGCTCGGTGATGTCGCGAAACGTCACCACCACGCCCGGCGTCCCCTCCCCGGGCATGGTGCTGGTGGTGAACTCGACTGGGAAGGTCGTCCCGCCGCGCGAGACGAATGAGAACGCGCTTCCCGACCGCAGCGAGGCACCGAGCCTGGCGCTGCACACCTTGCACGCCGTCACCGGCAGTGAGCGGACGTCGTCCGGGTGAATGATGTCGTGCAGGGTACGTCCGCTCAACTCTTCGACGGAGTAGCCGAGCATGCTCGCGGCCGAACGATTGATGAAGGTGGCCACTCCGTTCTCATCCAGCTCGAACAATCCTTCGGCGGCGGTGTCCAGGATGGTTTTCTTGTGCAGGCTGAGGCGCTCGTTGAGGTCCGCGATCCGCTGGGCCTCATCGCGGGCGCCGACCAGATCGACGTTCGCCACGCGAAGCTCGGTCGTCCTCCGCTCGACCTGTTCCTCCAGGTCGCCGCGCCGTCTCTGCAGCTCGTCGTCACGTTGCTGGATCTCCGCGATCATGTCGTCGAAGGCCGACGTGAGCAGTGCGATCTCGTTCGGCGAGCTCTTTCCGGCCACGGTTGCACGCAGCGAGTAGTCCTTGCCGTGGCGGACGCGGTCGGCAACCCGCGCCAGATGAAGGATGGGGTCGGTGAGGATGCGCTGCAGCCGGCTCGATACGGCCAGCGCCACCAACAACGACCCGAGCAGAATCGCTCCGGCCGCCATCATGTATCTCTTCATGGTGGCCACGACGTCGCTCATGTCGGAGGCGATGAAGAGCGTCCCGATCGTCTCGCCGTCGAAAACGATCCGCTGGGTGATCTCGATGTCGCGGGCGGTGAACCGCATTCCGGGCCGCGGAGCCCTCGAAGGGGGACGGCCGCGATTGCCGGGCCGATGCGGATAGACCGCGAAGGCCGTCCCGGCCCGCGAGTAGATGCACGCCGACACTACCGATGGCTTGGCGCGGAGTGCGGAGAGGATGATCGATCCGGATTCAGAGTCGCCGAACATCAGCGATGCCGCGCTGTTGGAGGCGATCACGCTGGCCAGCATCGTCAGATCTCTTTCCAGCGTTCGCCGCGACTCGAGGATATCCGCTCCGACGAACGCTCCGCAGGCCAACAGAAGCGCGCAAGTCGTCGTCGACGTCACGATGCTGCGCAATGCTCCGCGAATGGATCGTTTGGTCATGTCGGGCGGCTCTCTTTTCCTTTGCATGTCTGTCCGTCAGTCCGGGAAAGACGCTTGAAAAATACAAAAGGGCGGTGTGTATTTTTTGAGCGCCGCGGCCAGACTTGACCGATGACGCCATGAAAAAACTCCTGTCCCAGATCCGACCCGTGCCGAATCAAATTCGCCTTGTGACTGATGACCCGACGAAGGAGAGCGAGGCAATCAAACGGCTCGACGAGAGCGAGCGCCGGTACCGCGAGCTCAGCGAGTCGACTCACGACCTGGTCTGCTCGCATGACCTGCAAGGACGCATCACCGACGTCAACGTCGCGGCCGCCCGCTCACTCGGTTACACCCGCGAGGAGCTCTGCGGCATGAACCTTCGGGACGTACTCACCGACGCGGCGCCGGAGCCGTTCGATACGTACCTGGCCACCGTGGCCCGTGAAGGAGCAGCTGAAGGGTTGATGTCGATCAACGCTCGAAACGGCGATCAGCTTCTCTGGGAATACCAGAACACTCTGCAGTCCGCGAACGGCGGCTCCACGGTCCGAGGGCTGGCGCGAGACGTGACCGAGCGGGAGCGGGCCCTCAGTGAATTGCGCAAAAACGAGCGCCATTTCCGCTCGATCATCGAGAACGTCTGCGACCTGATCACCATCGTCGATGTGGCAGGCACGATCGAGTACGCCGCTCCCTCGGTCGATCGCGCGCTTGGATACTCCCCCGATCGCGTGCTTGGCGGGCAATTCGTCGACCTGGTCGATTCGGCCGACGCAGGTGCCGTCGCGAAGCTCTTCGCATCGCAACTTGCCGCGCCCGACACGGTTGGGTCGCTCGACGCGAGACTCCTCCATCGCGATGGGACGGTGCGCTGGTTCTCGATCATTGCCACGAACCGCCTTACCGGCGACGTCGTCACCAGCATGATCCTCAACGCACGGGACATCACCGAGCGCCGTCAGCTCGTCGCACAACTTGCGCAGGCCGGCCGCGTGGACAGCCTGGGACGGCTGGCCGCTACACTCGCGCACGAGTTCAACAACGTGCTGATGGGCATTCTCCCGTTCGCGGAGCTGATGCAGCGTCCCGCCGTGACTCGGGCCGGCGTGGCCAAGGCGGCCGGCTACATCGTCAACTCCATCGCCCGCGGCAAACGGGTCGCGCTGGACATCCTTCGTTTCACGCGCCCGTGCCAGCCGGCTCTGTTGCCGCTGCAACTGCGCGGTTTGTGGGAAGAGCTGCTTCCCGGGATCCAGGCCGTAACGGCGAATGCGGTTGCCATTGACTGGGATGTGCCCGCCGCGCTGAACATCCTCGCCGACACCGGTCAAGTCTCACAGATCTTCGCGAATCTCGTGAGCAATGCCCGCGACGCCATGCCCGGCGGCGGTGAGTTGCGCGTCACGGCCCGCACACCGTTGCCCCATGAGACGTTCAGCTTCGGTTTCCTCCCCAGCCCTGAAGACTTCGTACAAATCTCCGTCGCCGATCGCGGCTGCGGCATCGACCCGGCCATCCTTCCGAACGTCTTCGATCCTCTTTTCACGACGAAGGAGAACAGCGGCACAGGTCTCGGCCTGGCCGTCGTCCATCAGATCGTGACCAATCATGGCGGCTCGGTCTTCGTCGAGAGCCAGCTCGGAGTGGGAACGACGTTTCACGTCTTCCTTCCCGCGACCCGCGCGGAAGCCGCCGCTCAGCCGGCGGCGGCCGGGCCTGCGACGGATCTCTCATCATTGCGGGTGCTCATCATCGACGACGAAGAGGCGGTCTCCGAAGGGTTGTCGGAGGTGCTTCGCGACGACGGCTTGCGCACGGCGACGGCCGCCACCGGCGCGGCCGGTGAAGCCGAGGCCCGGCGGTTCAGGCCGCACGTAGCCGTGGTCGATGAGCGACTGGCTGACTGCTCGGGGACTGACGTCGCGAACCGCCTGCTTCGGCTCGATCCGGCTCTGCGGATCGTGATGATGAGCGGACATGCGGACGGGAGGAGGATCCCCTTGTCGGAGGGCCGCACGGCGTTCCTGCAGAAGCCTTTCGACGTAACCGAGCTTCTCGAGGTCATCGACGCTCTCATCCCGGAAGAATTGCGGCGATGACGAATCGAACCATGACCGCGCTGGTCGTCGAGGACGATCTCGAGATCTCGGAAGTGCTGGAGGTGCTGCTGACGTCGATCGGATTCGAGGTTGAAGTCGTGCGCGACGGAATCCATGTCGTCGTGGTCGACCGCTGGTACGACGTCATTCTTCTGGACATGAAGATGCCAATCTTCGACGGCGAACGTCTCGCCGAATACTGGAAGGCGACCCAGCCCGAGATCCTCGAACGGGTGATCGTGCTCAGCGGATACTCACGTCTCACCGCAGGCCGCTTTCCGTCGACGTTCGCGACCCTTTCGAAGCCGTTCGATCACGACACTCTGGTCAGCCTGGTCCAGAGTTGCGCGGCACAGCCGCGGCGCCAGTGAGCCCACATCGCTTCGTCGCGGCGTTTCGCATCCAGCCCACCGGCGCTCGAGTTTCTGCCGCGCAGGCTCCTGGTGCGTTGATTGTGGACACTTCTCGGAAGCTGGACGGCCGGCCGTATTGCTCGGAACCCGCAACTCTTTCACTTTCAGCAGGTACGAACTTTCGCGACATGGACAGCTTAGTGAAGGAGCAAGTACTCAAATGACTACCAAGCTGAATCAGAGCGTACTGATCGTCGACGACGAGGTCGCGATTACGGAAGGGCTGATGGAGTTACTCGAAAGCGGCCGGATCGGAAGCACCTCGGCATCGACGCAGGCCGGCGCCGAGCAGATCCTCGGCAGCGCGTTCTATCCCGTGATCATCGCCGACCTCTGCCTCCACTCCAAGGCGGAGGGGTTGGCCTTGATCGACCACATCCGCGACCGCAGTCCCCGCTCGCGCGTGGTGGTGATCAGCGGGCATATCACGGCCGAGGTCGAGCGCGATCTTCTCGATCGCGGGGTTGCGCTGGTCGTTCGAAAGCCTGCCGACGGCGAGACCATCCTCGCGGCCGTTCACGCGCTGCTCGGGGAAATCGAAAGCATCGCGCGCAACGAGGAACTGACGTTCGAGGAGTTGTACCTGACCGTTCGGAAACGGCTTTACAACATTCCCCGGCACCGCTTCCACCTCTCCCACGATCGTGCCGAGGATGTTATTCAGGAAGCGTGGCTTCTGTTCATGGAGAAACGGGGTGCGATCCGTTCCGCCGCCCCCTGGCTGGCCGGGACGGTGGCCAATCTCTCGCGGCAATCGATCGACAAGCGCTGCCGCAAACGGGAGACACCCGAGGACGAGAGTGACCTGGCTGGGCTGCGGGACGAGTCGTCCTCGGACATCGCGTCACAGCTCTCGGTTCGGCAGGCGCTGGGCCGTGTCGACGAACGCACCCGGATGCTCTGCTCGCTCATCGGAATGGAAGGCCTGTCGTACGGCGAAGTGAGCGCGTCCATGGGGATGCCCATCGGTTCCGTCGGGCCGCTGTACCTCCGCGCCAAACAGAAGGTTCGCAACGAGCTGTCCCATTGAAGAAAAGGAAACCGATGATCAATCGTTTGGCAGTTGGCCTCGTCTGCGGGATTGCAGTTGTGCTGAGTGCGGTCCAGGTCCGCGCGGATGAGCCGGTGACGCCGCTCGATGAGCTGCTGCAAACGCCGATCAGCACGGCTTCGAAGTATGACCAGCAGATGAGCGATGTGCCCGCCTCGGTCACGGTGATCACCGCTGAGGAGATCGCGCGCTACGGATGGCGGACCCTGGCTGACGTCCTGAATTCGACCAGCGGCGTGTATACGACATACGACCGCGCATACACCTATCTCGGCGTTCGCGGCGTAGGCCTGCCCTCGGACTACAACAATCGCTTCCTGGTGCTGATCGACGGAATCAACATGACCCTCCCAGGCAGCATCGGCATCGGAACGACCCTGGCCATCGACCTGGCGAGTTTCTCGCGCATCGAATTCATCCGCGGGCCTGGCTCGACGATGTACGGGACCGGGGCCATGTTCGGAGTCATCAACCTCATCACCAAGGACGAGCGCGAGCGCTCGTCTGTCACCGTCGGTGGCGGCTCGGCCGGACTGATGACCGGTGCCGCACGGGCATCGATCGCTGCCGGTGAGCTCAAGGGGAGCGTGGCCGTGTCATGGCAGGAAAGCCGCGGACGCGATTTGTACATCCCCGAGTACGACGCTCCCGAGACAAACCATGGCGTTGTGCGCCGAGGGGACTGGGACCATGACCGCAGTATTCTGGCCACCGCACGCTGGCGCGATGTCCAGTTCCTGGCGCTGCAATCGACTCGGAGCAAGGGAGTCCCGACCGGGTCCTGGGGAACCGAGTTTGGCGGAAGCCAGAAGATCACCGATGGACGAACCTTGTTCGCCATCGAGGGGACGCGGCGACTGGGCGCGGGAAAAACGCTCACGGCGCGTGCTTTCAACGACCGATTCGACTATCACGGCTCCTACCCGTTCGAAGGCGGATCGGTTCTCACCGACAACTCCTCGACCTCGAGCACGAGCGCCGAGCTCCAGTACGTCTGGGACATCCGTCCGACGCAGCGGCTGACCGCGGGCGCGGGATATGTCAATAGTCGCATCTCGACATACGCCTGGGCCCTCGACGGCGAGGCGTTTTCCGTGGGCGCTCCGTACGAGACGCTCTCTCTCTCCGCACAGCTGGAGTCGAAATTGTCACGGCTGCTGACGTTGACAGTAGGCGCGAGCTACGACAACCGCTCGGGCGCGGCCGCCGCTCTCACGCCGAAAGGCGCATTGATTCTCAAGACCGGGCGCAATTCCGCGCTCAAAGTTCTCTACGGTCGCGCCTTCCGCGCACCGAACAGCTACGAGCGGGAGTACGAGTCCGGCGACTTCTACGCGTCCGACCATCTGGGGCGCGAAAACATCCGCACTTTCGAATTGGTGTGGGAACAGAAGATCACGCCGAGCGTGCTTCTTTCGGCTGCCCTGTTCGATCAGAACATGACCGACCTCATCCGGCTCCAGCCAG
>JBDTOZ010000953.1:0-11367 GCA_039932995.1 Acidobacteriota bacterium
CCTCCGCCAACCGCCAACCGCCAACCGCCAACCGCCAACCGCCAACCGCCAACCAGCAACCAGCAACCAGCAACCGCCAACCGAAAACCCGGCTCAGATCATCGCCTCGGCCTCGACGCGATCGCGGCCACCGGACTTGGCTCGGTAAAGGGCGGCGTCGGCGGAGGCGACGAGAGCCGCCGGAGTGAGGGAATGGGTTCCGGCGCTGGAGGCCACGCCCAGGCTGGCCGTGACGATGCCGTTCTCGACACCATCGTGGCGGATCGCCGCTTCGCGGACTCTCACGCGGAAGGCTTCTGCCTCGGCTTTCGCGGCTGCCAGGCTCAGACCGGGAAGCAGCCATGCGAACTCCTCTCCGCCGAAGCGGGCCGCCAGTCCGCCGCGGGTCTCGGTTTGCTCGGCCAGCAGCGCGGCCACCGCGCGCAGGGCCTCGTCTCCCACCTGATGGCCTTGCGAGTCGTTGAGCTTCTTGAAGTGATCGAGATCGATCAGCACGAGAGACAGCGGTTCCCCTTGCTCATCCGCCGAAGCACAGGCTTCGTCGAGAGCCTCGTCGAAGCGGCGCCGGTTGGCGACCCCCGTCAGTCCGTCCACATACGACAGCGCCCGCAGGCGCACATTCGCCACCGCCAGTTGGCGGTTCGTGTCCTCGAGCTCGCCGGCGATGCGGTGAACATCCTCATACGCTCGCGCCAGTTCCTCGTTCTTGCGCGCACGCAGTGTGGCCAAACGCAGACGCACCGCCCCCCAGGCGGCCGCCCCCAGCAGCGCGAGCGCGAGCAGGCGCGCCCACCAGGTTTCGAACCAACGCGGATCGACCGTGACGCCCACCCGCGCCTCTCCTTCGCTGCGCACGCCATCCTCGTTCGTGGCCGTCACGCGAAACGTGTAATCGCCGGGAGCGAGTCTCGTGTAATGCGCCACGCGACTGCCGCCCGCTTCGACCCAGTCGCGGTCGTAGCCTTCGAGCCTGTAGCGGAACGTGACTCGCTCCGGCGCACGCAGACTGAGGGCCGTGTAGCGCAACTCGAGACGCTGCGTCCCGGGAGGCACGTGCACGGCAGTCCCGGCCCCGTGGGTGGCGGGCGTCCCGTCGATGAGCACCTCTTCCACATGGACCGGTGGGGCGACGTCATTGCGACTGCGGGCCGCCGGATCGACGACCACGACACCGCGGGCCGTGGCCACCCACAGTCGTCCGTTGCGCGCGCGAATGGCGGCCGGAAATGCGGCATTGCACTCCGCGGACGGCATCCCGTCGGTGGTTCCGTACACGGTGCCGGAAAGGTCGGCCTTCGCGCCCTGCATCGCTGCCAGCAAGCGATCGCGGGAAACGCGGTAGAGCCCGCGGTTGCTGGTCAGCCAAAGGTCGGGTCCGGACACGACCATCTGAAAGACGACATCGTCGTGCAGACCATCGCTGCGCGTGAGCGATCGCACCGCGCCGCTGGCGAGATCGAGCCGGGCCAGGCCACCCCCCGAGGTGCCGATCCAGACGCCCTTGCCATCGGAGTCGGACGCCAGACTGAAGATGCGATCACTCTCCAGACCTTTTCCTTTTCTCGCGAGGAGAGTGGCGCGCGCTCCGTCCTTGCTCACCCGCCACAGTCCCGCGCCGTCCGTTCCGACGATGACCGTGTCATCCGGCAAAGCCAGCAGGGGACGCAGCTGCCGGTCCTCCAGCTCCTTCACGCGGAGGGTCTGTTCTCCGCGGACGAGGGTCAGTCCCGCGGTCGTGCTCACCCAGAGACCTTCGCCGGTCTCGGCCAGCGCGCGCACGCGATTGTTCGGCAAACGGTCGCCGGTCGCATCGATGGCCTTGCCGAACTTTCCGTCGCGGAAACGCACCACGCCGCCACCGTCGGTGCCTACCCACAGACTTCCGTCCCGGCCTTCGGCGAGCGCGTAGACGGTGTCATGCGGAAGTCCATCGGCCTTGGTGTGGCACTGCACGGGACCGGGGAGGACCTGACAGAGCCCGCCGCCCTCCGTTCCCACCCACACGCGACCCAGACGGTCTTCGAGAATGGGACGGACGCTATCGACCGGCAATCCTTCCTTGCGCGTGTACGACAGAAAGCGCGTGTCGCGCAGCCGCACGATGCCGCCCGTCGTGCCCACCCAGAGATTGCCTTCGCGATCCTCGGCCAACGAGCGCACCACCGGGTTCGGCAGTCCTTCGATGAATCCGAGCGAGGTCGCGTCCGCTCCGCGAAAGCGCGCCAGACCGCCATCCGTGCCGATCCAGAGGCTCCCATCGCGGTCCCGCTGCAGCGCGCGAACGAGATCGCTCGGCAACCCGTTCCGCGTCGTGACCGTGCGCACCATCGCTCCGTTCCGCCACGCGGCTACACCGCCGCCGTCGGTGCCGATCCAAAGGGTCCCGTCCGGATCGCGCAGGAGAGCGCGGGCCAGATCGTTGGGAAGTCCCTCCCGCCTGGTGATCTTCTCCAGCGCGCGCGCGCCATGCCAGCGCACCACGCCCCCTCCGTGCGTGGCGATCCAGAGCCCGCCCGTGCCGTCGTCTTCCAGGGCCCAGATCCGATCGCTGGGCAGTCCGTCGCGCGTGGTGTAGCGGGTGACGCTCTCGCCCACGATGCGCAGCAGGCCGCCTCCCGCCGTTCCGACGAAGAGCCCGTCCGGGGTGGCCTGCATCTCGCGAATGCGATCGGAGCCCAGAACCTCGGGGTGAAAGGCCTCGATCCGTCCGTCGCGCATCCGCGCCAGGCCGCCGCCGTACGTGCCGATCCACAGCGTTCGGTCGGGAGCCTCGTAGAGCGACGAGACGAACGAGCTTCCGAGAGCCGGGGACGTTTGCCGATCGCTGACCACAAAACGGATCCCGTCGAAACGGACCAGCCCTTCCTCAGTGCCCATCCAGAGATACCCGTCGCGCGTCTGCACGATCGCGTCGATCGTGTTCTGCGGAAGACCGGACTCACTCGACCAGACCGTCAGCCGCGACTGCGTCAAGGCACGGTCCGGATCGAGCGCCCAGGCGCCCCTGGCCACGCAGAGCACGCCGATCAGCGCCGAAACGACACGCCTGCGCCACAGGCGTTCGCGACCTGTGCCGTTGCCTGGACACGCCTGATGCAATTGGACTCGTGAGATCCGCGCCTCCGCTGGTCCGAGGATCGTACACCTGTGAGTTGTCGCTGGACAGGTGGAGCCCTCGGCACCTGGAGCGATCGGCGATAGAGTGCGCGCATGGCCTCCAAGCAACGATCCGCGTCGGTGAAGTTCGCCAAACGAAAAGCCGCGACCCGTCAGACGGCCAGCAAGAAAGGCGATCCGAAGACCAAGCTCGGTCCGAAGAAGAAGCGCGATCGCAAGGTGCCGCCGTCGTGAACGTGCTCATCATGTGGGCGCGGGTGAAAGGCCAAGCCGAGAACGCCGTCCTGCGCACACACGTGGCGACCTCGGACACGCGACCCCTGGCCAGGCTCACTTCGGATCTCAGTCCGGCGGCAAATCGCGCACGGTCGATCGCTTGACAATGACGGCGACGTACTGTGCGCCGTCGTCCGCAGGCAGAAGTCGCTGAATGTGCCAGCCAGTGCCTTCCAGGATCTTGTTCATCTCGCGCGAGCTGACCATCAAATAATCCCTCCAGGGGGTTCTGGCCTGGCCGAAACGGAGACGCCAGCGGAACTGTCCGGGCAAACGCCCCCGTTCCAGATTCCTAAGCTGGTAATCGCGGTGAATGCCGCGCATTGAGGTTACGTCCCGTGATTCGGCGATGATCCTGGCGTCAGGCGCGGAGATCCGAGCCATATGGCTCAGGAGGCGTTGCGCGCGTGGGGCGCTTCCGAAAAGCCCGAAGTTGTTCCAGAGCATGAGAAAGGTGTGGAAGCGTCCGGAGGCGAATCGACGAACGTCAGCGATCGAGCGGTGCATCGAGTTGGCAAGGCCGAGATGACGGGCCACGACGATGGCGCCGGGTGAGATGTCGATTCCAGTCACCTCGAAGCCGCGGTCCTGCAGATAGCGGGCGTGCCGCCCTGATCCGCAACCGAGGTCGAGTACGCGGCCTCGGACGTGCGTCAGACCTTCTCGGACATGCGCCGGCCAAGCCTCCCAGCGGCTGAAGTATCGTTCGGCCTCGACCACTTCGATGAATCCGTCGTCGCGCTCGATGACCAGCATCGCGCGGTGTCCTCCCGACTCGGCACGTAAGGCGTCCCCGACCGGGTCGTCTCCTCCCATATCCCTGCGCGAGGTCATGCTTTGGGTATGCAAGCACGCTGAATTCTGTGCGTCAAGAACGCCAATCAGTGAATCCACCTTGACAGTCGATGCGAACCAGAGTAAAAAAATCACATCCCAATCCGAGGAGGGCATTCAAATGGCCGTGCAGCCACTTGGCAGTGAGACGAGAGAGCGAGTCGAACAGGTTTTGTCGCGTGCCGCAGAGGACATCCAGTACCGCGAACGGCTCCTGGCCGATCCGGAGGCGTTGCTCGAAGAAACCGGCTTCTCGGAGGCAGAGCGGGAAGTGGTCGGCTCGCTCCGGCGCGTTGCGTTGGAGGAGTGGGGCGTCGACGTTCGCCGTTTCCGTGCTTTCCTGCGCGACAACGGGAACAAGCTCACCCCGTCCTGATCCGCGATCGCCGCGCGACGACGATCCATGGCGGATATCTATCTCGCTGGTTCCGGAATCCGCGGCGCATTGCAGTTCACTCGCGAGACGATTCAAGCGCTCAGGGTGTGCCGTGTCGTCTTCGTGCTCCATGACGATCTCATGGTGCACGATTACGTGCGGTCACTCTGCAGCGACGTTCGGGACGTTTCGGACCTTTATGCGGGAGGCGGGCCGCGTGCTGACGTCTATCGCGCCATCGCCGAACGGCTCATCGGCGAAGCCGGGCGCGGGCAACCCGTCGCGCTGGTTGCTCACGGCCATCCGCTCTTCCTCGTCAGTGCCAGCGAGTACGCGTTGGCACTGGCACGTGAGCGGGGTCTGACGATCGCCATCCTTCCCTCCGTCAGCTCATTCGACACCGTGCTCAGCGACCTCATGATCGACTATGGCTACGCTCTGCAGATGTTCGACGCGACCACGCTGCTGCGCCTGTCTCCGCGGTTGAACGCAAACGTGCCGACGCTCGTCTTTCAGTTGACCACGCTGCTGCGGGAGGAAGTCATGCGCGAAGAGCCGGGACCAGAGATCCTGGAGCCCCTCGTCGAGTTCCTCCTGCGCGTGTATCCATCCGGACATCGTTGCAAGATCGTCCACTCGGGGGCGCACCTGCTCGAGCCCAGTACCGTCGTCGACACGTTTCTCGCGGATCTGGCTTCCGACGAGAGGGTCGAGCTGTGGCGACGGCCCACTCTTTATGTTCCCGCCGTGGGCTGACCGGATGCCATCCCGACTCCGGGAGCGATTCCTGCGCCAGGGGTGGCTCCTACTCGACCCCTTCTTGCGGGACGACGAGATCTCCGAGCTGGCGCGTGAGATCGACAGCGTCCCGCGAGACTCGGCGGAAGAGCGCGGTGAGCCGGTGGTCGTTCGAGGCGTGGACCGCGAAAGCGACCTCTTGTTCGACTTCGCACGGACTCCGGCGCTCCTTCGCGCGGCGGAGAATCTTTTGGGAAAGGCCGTGGTCCCGTTGTATGCCGACCTGTTCGTCCAGCCACCGTGGGGCTCCGGCGTACCACCGCACCAGGACCAGGCGTCCTATGAGGCGCATTTCGGCGATGAAGCTGCGCTATCGTTTTGGTTTGCGATTGATGCTGCTCCCTCCGTCTCCCTCGAGTTCTCGGCGGAGTTTGTCGTCGCGCTGGCGCCGCACCGGCCATCCCTGACGAAGCACTTCCGGCACGAGCTCATCCTCGATTCGGCCCCCGCGGCATTCGAGCGCGTGACGCTCCAACGCGGTGGTTGTCTCAGCTATCACTCCTACGCCGTTCACCGCATCGCCCCCAACGACACGTCCCATTGCCGGCGCGCTCTCTCACTCACGTACCGGGGATCTCCTTATCGGGAGCGGCTGGCCGCGGGACATGCAACGAATGCATGACACGGTGGTTTTTCTCGGCCCCTCCTGTTGCGTTGCGGAGGCGGCAGACGTACTCACCGCGGATTTCCGGCCGGCGGCTCGTGCCGGCGACATTCGCGCCGCCGTTCGTCGAGGCATCCGTCGAGTGATCCTCATCGATGGAGTCATGGTCTACGGCTACCCGCCCAGTCCGACTGAAGTGTACGAATCGATTCAGGCCGGCGTAGAACTAATCGGCGCCGCGAGCCTTGGAGCACTGCGCGCCGTCGAGCTGCGCAACCATGGCATGCAAGGAGTGGGGTGGGTCTACGAACAGTACCTCCGCACGGCAGTGATGGCTGACGACGAGCTGCTGGCGCTCATGCATCCCGTGACGCAGGCCCCGCTCACCGTTCCCCTGATCCGCGTGCGGTACGCGCTCGAATGCTTGGGCGACGAAGGACGGGTCCCCCGTCCGGTTGCCGCCCAATTGCTCGACGAGCTGCGCACCGTGTATTTTGAAGACCGGACGCGAGCGTGCATTGAAGCCGCCGCGAGCCGCGCCGGAATGACGACCGCCGCGACCGCCGAGTTGTTCGATCTCCGGTTCGACATCAAACGTGCCGACACATTGCGGTGCCTTTCGGAGCTGAGGCAATGCTTTTGATCGACGAATGCGAGGCGCTGGATCGTCACCTCTGGGCTCGCCGTGACGAATTCCAAATCACCCGAGTTGCCGATACGACGGGACTCGATCGCACCGGCGTTCCCACCGCGTCCTGCGTCCGCCCGGGAACGACCGACGCAATCTGGGTCTACAGCGGGAAGGGAAGCACTTTCCCGGAAGCGCGGATGACGGCAATGATGGAGTGCATCGAGCGGACGTCGGCGCTCTGGGACATGAGCCTGGTGCGGAAGGACCCGCCACCGGACGAGCCCCGTTGGCCCGTCGAGAGATTCACGGAGCGCCTGGCCCCACGGGAGGTTCCGGTCCGTCTGTGGGTGCGCGCCGAGGACTTGCGCCGGCAAACACCGGTCTGGGTTCCGGCGGATCTGGTTTTTCTGGGACGCCGGCCCCCCGAGAGCGGCCCGAGCTCGGTGGCGGTGGTCACGAGCAACGGCGTGGCCGCGGGCACCAACCGTGATGGTGCCATTGCGGCCGCCCTGCGAGAGCTGATCGAACGGGATGCCGTGTCGTGTGCCGAGTTGCGGGCCTCGCATTTCGCGATCTCGTTTCTGGCGGCCATGTCGCGAGCATTCGGGATCGAGTCTGGTCTCGACTCATTTCGCGACGACGACTCGGTCGCTACGCCCGTCGATCCCGCCACGCTCCCGCAATCCGCGCGCGCGATCTTCGAGCGGATGATGAACGCGAATCTGGAAGTCTCCATAAAATGGATTCCCAGCAGCACCGGCGTTCCCGTCTTTGGCGCGGCCGCGATCGAACCGATGTGGGACGGATTCCTGGCGGCGGCGGGGTATGGTGCTTCGCTGGACGCTGAAGAGGCCGTACGGAAGGCTTTGCTCGAGCTCGCGCAGTCCCGCGCGACGGATCGACAGGGGGCACGCGAGGACTCGTTCGAAGTGGAGAAGGCGCGGCTTTCCAGCGTGCCGAGGCACCACTGGCTCAGCTCTTCTACGCGAGCACTGACATCATTTGACGCGCTGAATGTTCCGCGCTCGCCGCGAGCAGGTGTCGGGGCATACCTCGAGAGCCTCGAGGCGGGGGAGCTCACCGAAGTGGCTGTCGTCGATCTCCCGACCTGGCCCGGGCTGTCTGTCGTGCGTGTTCTCGTCCCGGAAATCGAGACGTGGCACGCGACAGGCGGTGAGTCGAGCCTCGGCCGCCGCATGCGTTCCGCGTTTGGATTGACTTGATGTTGTTCTGGGACTATGAATCACACGAATTTGCGGAGGCAGGCGCGCTGGAGCCGGTTTCGCTCCAGCTCCCTTACTCCATCCAGCCAAGCCACTCACCGTTTCGGACGCGCGACTACCCGTCCATCTGGCGCGCCATCGAGGCGGGCTACGTGGTGCAGCCGAGCGACTGCCCACCGGTGCGTGCCATCGGCATGTACGGCTACGTCGTGCGCTGCCCCGGCGAGGTCATTCTCCGGCGCGCACAAAGCCGGCACACCGAGCGGCGTTTCACCGAGAAGTGGTCGGCCTTCGGCTTCGCCGAGATCGGCGGCGCGCTCTGGCCCAAGAGCGATTCCCTGCGCGTGGCCAGTTGGATTGCAGGGTCGGAGTTCGTGAAGATTCAGACCGGGGTGCGGATCTACTTCCCGGCTTCCATGTGGCTCTACCAGGGCCCGCTCCCCAATCAGGAACTGCTGCCGCGAAGTTATGAAGTCATGGCCGGGATGGAGTACCCGGCGCGCTCCCGAACGAAGACCCGCGGGCGAGAGGCCTATGCTCATGCTTCCATGAACGTGATCGTGCGTCTGCCGCATGGAACGGAAGATGTCGTCATCGGTCGCGGCGAGTCGATCTGCTGGCTGTTTCCGGTACAGCCGCGGGGTGCCATGGCTCTGCATCGCTGGCCGGAGGATGAGTGATCGCGTTTGACGGCTCCGTTCTCGACGGAGTCTTTCCGGATGCGGAGTTCTCCATCGTCAGCTCGGGTCCGATCCTCCGATCCCCGCATCCGATTCTTCCGAATAGAAATTCGCGATGACGCTGACGCGGTAGCCTCGCACCAGAGGCGTGACCCGGTGCCGCTGCGTTCCCGTCATGACGATCAGGTCGTTTGTGGCCGGGGAGAGCGCAATCTCCGAGAGGCGCTCTTCATCGCCGTCCAGAGCGACCAGGAGTCCTCCTTCCGCCTCATGGACGAGTGGATAGTAGACGGTCGTAATCAGCGGATGCCGTCTCTCTCCACTCACTATGGCAGAGTCCACATGAGTCTCCTGCGCGGGCGGTTGCCGCGGATCGCCGTACATCAGCACCGGAAAGACCTGTGGCAGGACGGCGGCGCCGGCGGCAAGGACCGCACACCGGATCAGCTCATCGTAGACCGCAGATGCAACGAAACGCCCCACCCGGACCATGGGATCGCGTCCGTGCTGTTCGCCGTCCGCGAGCTGATACGCCAGGCCCGTTGCGGATCGTCCGAGCTGGCTGGCCAGCTTCCATTGCAGCTCGGGACTGGAGAGTTGGGCGAGAAGCTCCGTCCGATCATGAGAGGCGAGGAAGTTCGAGATGACGAATGGACTCATGGATGGGCACATTCTCGTGTCGGGAAAGGATACTCCGCCACCCTTCGCCCGGGTCGTACGCGAGGGCGTGCTGTCCGGGAAGCTCCCAGAGCGCGCCACCAGCAGAGCCTGCGCGGCGAACATGCCTCGGCGCGACCGCACGTGTCCAAGGCCAGGCCAACCAGCGCCGCCGGCCGTGCCATCAGTCATACCGCGCATCGACGAACCACTCCTCTCCTGACTGATAGAGCCGGTACACGCCGCCGCGATCGAGCTCCACGTCCCAGTACTCGCGGGAGGCGGGGACATCGCTCCACCAGCCGGCTTCCACGCGCCACGGTCCCGAGGCCACGCGCACGTTGCCGGAGAGGTCTCCTTCGCCATGGACGGTGGTGATCAGCAGCTCGCCGTCGTGCTCGCGGGTGAGCACTTCCACGGGAAGGGCGGGGCGGAAGACACGCAGGGCCAGGAGGCCGCGGCTCTTCTCCGGCTTGCGCCGCGCATCGGGAGGCGGTGGGGGAGCGTAGTCGCCCACGGCATAGCGCTCGGGGAGATGGCCATCGACGGAGAGAGCCATGCCCACGCGGCCGTCGCCGAGGAGAGAGACCAGCCGGGCGATGGTCGTGGCCAGTTTCTCGGGCGACAGGGCGGCCGGACCGAAGAGCGAGAGTTGCGCGCGGCGCGGCCGATCGGGATGGGCCACGATCATGAAGCCGACCACCGGCGCCCCGGGCGGACTCTTCTCCAGATCCAGCCGCAGCAGGGTGAGCATCGTCTTCACGTCGCGAGTCGGCGCGGGGAGATCGATGGCGCGCGAGTAGAAGCCATCCGGCTCGAGGGTCAAGGTGAGCTCGAGCCGCTTGCAGGCGAAGCCCTGCATCTCCATCCGCTGGCTGAGCCGGTCCAGCGCGGCGTTGGCGATGAAGAGAAAGGGCTCGAGCGCCACGAGAGGCCACTCCAGATCCGTCCCCTCGCGGAACTCCGGCGGGAGGGCGCGGGGAATGAGAGGACGGGGATCGATGCCGCGGGCCGCGTAGTGCAGCTCGCGTCCGAGCTCGCCGAGGCGCGTGGCCACCTCACTCTCCGGCAGGCGGGCCAGCTCGCCGATCGAGCCGATGCCCCAGCGCGCGAGCGTGGCCGCCACGTCGAGTTGCGGCGAGAGCCGCGTGAGAGGCAAGGGCGCGAGGAACTCCGACTCGCCTCCCGCCTCCACGATGGTCGGCGACTTCGGCAACTCCGCAGCCACCCGTGCTGCCAGCTTGCTCGCGGCAATGCCGAGGCGCACCGGAAGACCGATCTTCGCCGCTGCGTCGATGGCCGCACGGGCCAGCGCGAGCTCCGCCTGGGACGTGGTCGCCACGCACGAGGAGGGCGCCCGGCCCTGATCTCCTGCCGGCGGACCACTGCCGGCTGCCGGCTGATAGTGCCGCTCCATCCCCGTCACGTCCGCGAACACCACTCCCTCTCCGGCATCCTCGATGCGTGGAGAAAACGTCTCGGCCACGTCGAAGAGTGCTTCCTGCGCGGTACGCTCGCATTCCGGATCGCGGGAGCGCGCGATCAGCTTGGGCAGGATCGAGCGCGCCTGCGCCAGCGACAGTCCGGGGCGGATCCCTTTCGTCCGTGCGCGGCGGGTGGCCGCCACGATGTGCGCGTGATTGCCGTTCCCCTCCACGATGGCCACCGCCTCCTCGAGCAGCGAAGGCTCACTGCGCAGACGAGCCGCGAGCGGAAACATCGGCACATAGAAGCAGGCGATGCGGGTCAAACGCCGTCTCCGCGGCTGTTGGTGTTGCTGGTTGCTGGTTGCTGGTTAGGGGAGTCGAGTCGTCGAGTCGTCGAGTCGTCCAGTCGTCGAGTTGCCGAATCGCTCAGTCGTCGAGTGGACGGGCCGGCGGCTTTCGGTTCCTCAGGTGTCTCGCGTTCTGCTGAGGATGATGCGTCGGTCCTCTCGACGACTCGACGACTGGACGACTCGACGACTCCGGACGAGACGACTCGAGACGAGACGACTCCGGACGAGGCGACTCGAGACGAGACGACTCCGGACGAGGCGACTCCGGACGAGACGACCGCCTCCGCCGCGACAAAGCTCTGCACCGCGCACGTTCCCGGCTTCAGATGCCGGTGCTTTTCCAGCGTGAGATTCATATCCACCGAGTGCAGCAAGCGGGGAGAGCGTCCCAGGC